>CBHTTS010000240.1:0-8477 GCA_966095775.1 uncultured Variovorax sp.
GAGGAGCGCTGGCTCAAGGTCAACGACGACGGCTCGGGCGGCATGACGCTGCACGACCTGGCCGCGGTCTACGGCGTGAGCGCCGAGCGCATCCGCCAGATCGAGGTGGCCGCGATGAAGAAGATGAAGAAGGCGCTGGCCGACTACGCCTGAGTCGGCGCCCCGCGCCCCATCGCCCCCGAAGCCCGGCCCGCGCCGGGCTTTTTCTTTTTCAGCCCTGCTTGCCGAGCGTGCGCAGCGCGCGCCGCACGATATAGCGCGTGGCGGGCGTGTCGGATTCGGCGAGCCAGCGCGTGCCGAGCCGGTCCACCCATTCGGGCTGGCTCTTGCTCGCGTCGTTGAGCCAGTTGGCCACCGAGTTCTGCACGTAGCGGCTGTCGTCGGCGCGCAGCGTCTCGAGCAGCGGCAGCGCCCGCCAGGGCTCGGCCTTGAGCGCCTCGATCTGCGCGCACCACACGCCGCGCGGGCGCGTGAGCTCGCTCGCGAAGCGCCGGATGTTCGGGTCGGCGTCCCCGGCCCAGGGCTGCAGCAGCGCCAGCGCTTCGTCGAGCGCGCCGATCACCGCGTCGCGCACCGCCATCCATGCGATCTCGCGCACGCCGAAGTGCGGATCGGCGGCGAAACGCCGCACGGCCGCGAGCTGGGCCGGCAGCGGCAGCCCCGACAGCGTGACCCACTGCGCGGCCCAGCAGCGCGCGGCGTCGCTCGCATGGGTCGCGAGCCGGTGCGCGACGGCATCGCGGTCCTCGTGCTGCGCCGCGAGGTCGTAGAGCGCGCGCGCGACGTGGCCGTGCCGCTGCATCGGCTTGAACGCACCGAGCATGGCGAGCGTGTCGGCGAGCCTTTCGCTCTGCGGATCGAGGCCGATGTGGCCCGCCACGCTGCGCGCGAGCAGCGGCAGCTCGAGCGCGAGGAACTCGTTGAGGTTGACGGTCTCGAGCAGCCCGCCGTTGAGCGCGCGCAGCACCTCGGGCGGGATCAGCGCGATGCGGAAGGCGCCCTTGCGCCCCTTCAGATGCTCGACCGAGGCGAGCGGGACCGCGGCATCCATGGCGTCGGCCGTCCGAAGCGCCTGCTCAGGACTTGAGCAGCGTCTTCACGTCCGCCACCATCGGCGCCACGCCGGCACCGTAGCGCGCGTAGAGCCGCAGCCGGCCCTCGGTGTCGTAGACGAAGCTCGCGGCCGAATGGTCCATCGAATAGCTCGTGGGCGTCTTGCCTTCGACCTTCTTGTAGTAGACCTTGAAGTCCTTGGCGGTCGCGGCGAGCTGCTCCGGCGTGGGGATCAGCGCGACGAAGCTCGGGTCGAAGGCACCCATGTAGGCCTTCATCACCTCGGGCGTGTCGCGCGCCGGGTCGACCGTGACGAACACCACCTGCAGCCGGTCGGCGTCGCTGCCGAGCTGCTGCTTGACCTGCGCCATCTCGGTCATCGTGGTCGGGCACACGTCGGGGCACTGCGCGTAGCCGAAGAACAGCACCACGACCTTGCCCTTGAAATCGGCCATCGTGCGGGTCCGGCCGTCGGCGTCCTTGAGCGAGAAGTCGCGCGCGTAGTCGGCGCCGGTGATGTCGATCGCCTGGAAGCTCGGCTTGGCCTCTTCCTTGCCGCAGGCCGAAAGCCCCAGGCCCAGGGTGGCGGCCATGCCGGCCCAGGCCGCGCCGCCGGCCATCATTCGAAGGACATGTCGCTTGTTCATGGGCAGGGAGGGTTCCATCAGCGGAGGTAGTGGTCGGCGAGCAGTGCCGCGAACAGCACGCTCAGGTGGATCAGCGAGAAGCGGAAGGTCTTGCGCGCCAGGGTGTCGGAGTAGTTGCGCCAGAGCGCGAACGCATAGCCCGTGAAGCCGACGCTCACGGCCACGGCCACCACGAGGTAGAGCCAGCCGCTCATGCCGTAGGCGAACGGCATCAGGCAGGCGGCGAACAGGATGAAGGTGTAGAGCAGCACCTGCAGCCGCGTGAACTCGTTGCCGTGCGTCACGGGGAGCATCGGGAGGCCGGCCTTGCGGTAGTCCTCGACGCGGTAGAGCGCGAGCGCCCAGAAATGCGGCGGCGTCCAGAGGAAGATGATCAGGAACAGGATCAGCGCACCGGGCTCCACCTCGCCCGTCATCGCGGCCCAGCCGAGCACCGGCGGCATCGCGCCCGAGGCGCCGCCGATCACGATGTTCTGCGGCGTGAGCGGCTTGAGGATCACGGTGTAGATCACCGCGTAGCCCACGAAGGTGGCGAAGGTCAGCCACATCGTGAGCGGATTGACCGTGAACCACAGCAGTGCCGAGCCGGCCGCGCACAGCAGCGCCGAGAACACCAGCGTCTGCCGGTCGCTGAGCTCCCCGCGCGCCGTGGGCCGCCAGGCGGTGCGCTTCATCTTCGCATCGATGCCCTTCTCGACCAGGCAGTTGAACGCGGCGGCGGCGCCTGCGACCAGCCAGATGCCGAGGCAGGCGAGCAGCGCGCGCTGCACGTCGACCCAGGTCGGCAGGCCCGGCACCGCGAGCACCATGCCGATGAGCGCGCAGAAGACGATCAGCTGCACCACGCGCGGCTTGGTCAGCGCATAGAACTGGCGCAGCACGTTGCCGACGCCGGCCTGCTGCACGGAAATCGGCGTGCTCACGCGGCAGCCTCCCTGGGATTGTTGCTGTTGTCGTGCGCGGCGCGGGGCGCCGCGGGGTGCTGGGCAAGGGCCCCGGCCGGCGCGCGGCGGCTCTCGCACAGTGCCCAGGTCAGCACCACCGCCAGCGCCGCGGCACCGCCGGTGTGGAGCACGGCAGCCGCGAGCGGCCAGCCGAGCAGCACGTTGCCGAGGCCGGTCGCGAGCTGCAGCAGCGCGAGCCCCGCGAGCCAGCGCGCCTGCGGCCTGAGCGCCGCGATGGTCCGCAGCCGCCAGGCGAGCACGCCGAGCGCGGCGAACACCACATAGGCCATGAGCCGGTGCGTGTAGTGGATGGCCGTGAGCGCCGAGAAATCGAGCGGCGCGCCCTCGCCGGTCACGCCGAGGTGGCGCCAGATCTCGAAGCCCTGCGCGAAGTTCATCGGCGGCCACCAGCTGCCCTGGCAGGTCGGGAACTGGGTGCAGGCCAGCACCGCGTAGTTGGTGCTGACCCAGCCGCCGAGCGCGATCTGCAGCAGCAGCAGCACCGAGGTGGCGAACAGCCCGACGCGCAGCGCGGGCGAGACGATCGTCGGCAGCCGGTCCGCGGCCGCCTGGCGGTAGCGCACGGCCTGGATGCAGAGCAGCACCAGCAGCACCACGGCGCCGAGCAGGTGCAGCGTGACGATCGCGGGAAAGAGCTTCCAGGTCACGGTGAGCGCGCCGAACGCGCCCTGGAGGCAGACCCAGACCAGCGTCGCGGCGGGCCACCATGCGCTCAGCGTCGCATGCTCGCCCTCGGCCGGCGCGGGCTCGCGGCGCTGGCGGCGCCGCACGATCCAGGTGGCGCCCGCGAGCGCGAGGATCAGCACGCCGACACCGGTCGCGAGATAGCGGTGGATCATCTCGATCCAGGCTTTGCTGTGCGTGACCGGGCCGCTGGGCTGGGCCGACTGGGCCATCGCGATCTCGTGGCGCGCGCCGACCGGGCTCGCATTGCCGTAGCAGCCGGGCCAGTCGGGGCAGCCCAGGCCCGAATCGGTGAGGCGCGTGAAGGCGCCGAACAGCGTCAGGTCGAAGGTCAGGAACAGCGTGAGCACGGTGAGCGCATGCAGCCGGCGCGCCGGCCCCGCGCCCGCGTTGCGCCGCCACACCCACACCAGCGGCCCGAGCGCGATCAGCACGCCGGCCGCCATCAGCCAGGCGATGGGCGTGAGGTCGTAGAGCGAACCGGTGTCCATGGCGTCGACCTCAGCGTCCGGCCTCGTCCCAGGAGGCGGAGGCGCGCAGCAGGCGGTCGAGGTCGCGCTTGGCGCGGCTCGCGCCCTTGGCATCCATGCGGGCCGGGAAGCGCATCATCCAGTTGCCCATGGGATCGACCACGTAGAGATGTTCAGCCAGCGCATGGCCCGCGGCGGGCGCGAGCCAGCCCGCCAGCTGCGCAGCCGGCACGCGCAGCACCGTGGCGCCGCGCAGTCCGTTGTCCAGGCGCGCCGGCACGGGCGCGGCGTCGCTCACGAGCCAGACGCGGTCGATGCGGTCCTTCTCGCGGCCCAGGCTCTCGCGCAGCTGGCGCTGCAGGTAGAGCTGCTGCTCGCAGAGCGCGTCGCAGGCCGCGTCGCCCACCGCGACCAGCAGCCACTGGCCCTTGAGCGTGGCGAGCTCGACCGGCGCGCCGCTGCGGTCGACCGCGGTGAGCGCCGGCAGCGTGCGTTGCGGATCGATCAGTTCGCCGTAGACGCTGCGGCCTTCGGGCCGGATCACGTAGTAGGTGAAGTAGGACGCGATGACCGGCGCGGCGCACATCAGCATCACGGCGATCATCTTCCAGCGCCCGATCACCGTGCGGCGGCCCTCGGCGCCGTCGAGCGCCTGGTTGGGCGACGGCATCGAATGCACCGTCAGGCCCAGCGGTTCGTCAGAAGCGGTCTGCATCGCGTTCGGAGCGCCTCGGGCGGCGGAAGGGGGCAATGAGTTGGAACCAGACATAGAGGATGACCACGAGGGCTGAGAGCCCGAACCACTGGAATGCATAGCCGTAGTGCTTCTCCAGACCCAGAGCGGGCGCCGGCCAGTCGCGCTGCAACCCCTCGGAGGCGGCGCCGATCTGCTGCAGCGACACGTCGGTGCGCAGCGGCAGCTTGGTCTCGGCGCGGAACGCTTCCAGGTCGAGATTCTGCCGGATGGGCGAAGACCCCTCGGCGGCCGGTGCCGAGGCGGCCGCGGCGGGCTTGCCGAGTTCGAACAGATGGGCGGGCGGCGGCTCGATCAGGCCCGTGACCTCGACGATGCCCGGCGGCGTCTCGACCGCGCCGAGCTGCGCGCGGTCGTTGAAATTGCGCTGCACCCAGCCGCGCTGCACCATCACGGTCTGCTCGCTGCCTTCGAGCGCGAAGGGCGTCAGCACGTAGAAGCCCGGCACGCCGTGCATCTGCCGGTTGTCGAGGTAGACCGTCTGCGGCGCCAGCCACAGCCCGCGCAGCCGCACCGGCCGGTGCAGCGCGCTGACCGGCGATTCGAGCGCGAGGAAATCCGCCTGGTCGAGCGGCGGCTTCTGCTTCTGGGCCTCGATCTCGGCCTGCAGCGCCTCCTTCTGCGCCGCGCGCGAAAGCTGCCAGCGGCCGAGCGACACCGTGGCCGCGACCGTCAGCACCGCCGCGAGCGTGACCAGCAGGAAGCGCCCCCGCCGCCGGGGTGCCCCTCGGGAGCGAAGGGGTTCGGGCGTCACTGGAGCGGAAGGGGCATGCGGCCGATAATCGGGTTCATGAAATACTTCGTGGCCCTGCTGTTCGTGGGCATCTTCGCGAGCCTCGCGTTCGCGCTCTTCTACATGCTGCGAGACGGGCGCAACGGGCGCGCCAAGACCGGCGGCATGGCGCGCGCGCTCACCTTTCGGATCGGCCTGTCGGTGTTTTTGTTCCTCTGCATGCTGCTCGCGTGGAAGCTCGGCTACATCCAGCCCACCGGGCTCCCGGTCGGCAAGTAGATGGTGCTCGTTCCACGAGAACCATGAAAAAGGCGCCTTACGGCGCCTTTTTTGTTGTTGCATGCCGCGTGGGTCGGTCAAAGCCAGTAGACCAACACGTAGAGGCCGAGCCAGACCACGTCGACGAAGTGCCAGTACCAGGCCGCGCCCTCGAAGCCGAAGTGGCGCTCGGGCGTGAAGTGGCCGTTGTGCAGGCGCAGCGTGATGAACAGCAGCATCAGCATGCCGATGAACACGTGCAGGCCGTGGAAGCCGGTCAGCATGAAGAAGGTCGAGCCGTAGGCGCCCGAGCTGAGCTTGAGGTTCAGTTCGGTGTAGAGGTGGAAGTACTCGTAGCCCTGCACGCCGAGGAAGATCAGGCCGAGCAGCACGGTGAGCCACATGAAGCGGATCGTCTGCGCCCGATGGCCCGCGCGCAGCGCATGGTGGGCGATGGTGAGCGTGACGCCCGAGCTCAGCAGCAGCGCGGTGTTGATCGTGGGCAGCCAGAACGGGCCGACGGTCTGGAACGGCTCGACGATGTCGGCCGGCGAACCGGTCGCGCCGGCCGCGACGCTGGGCCAGACGGCCTTGAAGTCGGGCCAGAGCAGCGCGTTGTCGAGGCTGCCGAGCGACGGCAGCGCATGGGTGCGGGCCCACCACAGGGCGGTGAAGAAGGCGCCGAAGAACATCACCTCCGAGAAGATGAACCAGCTCATGCTCCAGCGGTACGAGAGGTCGATCTTGTGGCCGTACTGGCCGCTCTCGCTCTCGCCGACCGCGGCGCGGAACCAGCGGAACAGCGTGCCGAGCCAGATCAGCATGCCGAGCAGCAGCGACCAGGCGCCCCACTGGTGGCCGTTGATCCATTGCCCCGCGCCCAGGATCACGAAGAACAGGCCGACCGCGGACACGATCGGGTAGGCCGACGGTCCGGGCACGAAGTAGTAGGGCGTGGTGCCGTGGGTGGTTGAACTCATATCAGCTCCTGGCTTTCTTTCTTCTCTCGATTCGATGGGTTCTGGATCTCGCGGGCGATGCTCAGGATGCGGCCACGTGGCGCACCAGCAGCACCAGCCCGACGATGAAAACGATGACCATGGCAAAGGCCACGGCGATGATGTGCAGCGGATTGAGCTTCGACAGGTCGTCCTGGTAGGCGCTCTTCTTGCGCACGCCGAAGAACGACCAGCAGACCGCCTTCACCGTGCCCCACAGCGTTCCCTTGCGTTCGGGTGCGGGCGCGGTCACGAGCGCGGCTCATCGGCGGCATGGGCAGCGGCGGCCACCGGGGCCGCGGGCGTCTTGCCGCCGACCTCGAAGAAGGTGTACGACAGCGTGATGGTCTTCACGTCCTTCGAGATCTTCGGATCGATCACGAAGGCGACGGGCCACTGCTTCTTCTCGCCCGGGTCGAGCGTGTACTGGTTGAAGCAGAAGCACTCGAGCTTGTTGAAGTACGGCGCGGCCTGCTGCGGCGCATAGCTCGGGATCGCCTGGGCCGCCATGCGGCGGTTCTGGACGTTCTGGAACTCGTACATCACGGTGTTGAGCTGCCCGGGGTGGACCTGCATGGTCCGCTCGGCGGGCTTGAAGTCCCAGAGCCCGCCGCGCACGTTCGAATCGAACTCGACCGTGATCGTGCGGCTCGTGTCGACCTGCGAGTTGTCGGGCACGCGCACGTTCTTGCCGCCGCTCGCGCCGCCCGGCACCTCGAGCTCGTTGAGCGCGAGGATGTTGATGCCGGTCATCTCGCAGATCGCGCGGTACAGCGGCACCAGCGCATAGCCGAACGCGAACATGCCGCAGGCCACCACGGCCAGCTTGCCGACCATGCGGACGTTGGCGCGCCGGATGCGTTGACCGAGGCTCATGGGGCGGCTCCGTTCCCGGTCCTCAGCGGCCGCCGAACCAGACCATGCGCACCACGAAGCCGACGAAGAACATCAGCGCGATCGAGGCCAGCGTGAGCCCCATGCGTCGGTTGCTCCTCTTCTGTTCGGGCGTGGTCATGGCGCGCAGGCGGTCCGTGCGGTGTTCAGCCGATCACCTTGGTGGCGGTCGGGTCGAGCTTGGGCGGGTTCTCGAAGGTGTGGAAGGGTGCCGGCGACGGCACTTCCCACTCGAGGCCCTCGGCGGCTTCCCAGGGCTTCTGCGGCGCCTTCTCGCCCTTGCCGAGCATGGTCGGCAGCACGATGAAGACGAAGAAGTACACCTGCGCGAGGCCGAAGGCGAAGGCGCCGACCGAGGCGATCGCGTTGAAGTCGGCGAACTGCATCGGGTAGTCGGCATAGCGGCGCGGCATGCCCGCCAGGCCCAGGAAGTGCATCGGGAAGAAGGTGACGTTGAACGAGATCAGCGACCACCAAAAGTGGAACTTGCCGCGCGTCTCGCTGTACATCACGCCGGTCCACTTGGGCGCCCAGTAGTAGTAGCCCGCGAACATCGCGTAGAGCGAGCCGGCCACGAGCACGTAGTGGAAGTGCGCGACGACGTAGTAGGTGTCCTGCAGCTGGATGTCGATCGGCGCCACGGCGAGGATCAGGCCGGTGAAGCCGCCCATCGTGAACACGAAGATGAAGCCCACGGCGAACAGCATCGGGGTCTCGAAGGTCATCGAGCCCTGCCACATCGTGGCGATCCAGTTGAAGATCTTCACGGCCGTCGGCACCGCGATCAGCATGGTCGCGTACATGAAGAACAGCTGGCCCGTGACCGGCATGCCGGTCGTGAACATGTGGTGCGCCCAGACGATGAACGACAGGATCGCGATCGACGAGGTGGCGTACACCATCGAGGCGTAGCCGAAGAGCTTCTTGCGCGAGAACGCCGGCACGATCTGGCTGATGATGCCGAACGCCGGCAGGATCATGATGTAGACCTCGGGGTGGCCGAAGAACCAGAAGATGTGCT
>CBHTTS010000241.1:0-8447 GCA_966095775.1 uncultured Variovorax sp.
CGGCACCGCCACGGCCGGCAACGGCACGGGCGGCGGCGACGGTTCGGGCGTGGGCTCGGGCGGCACCGGCGTGAGCGCCGACGCGGGCATCGGTTCGGTCGGCGGCATCGGCAGCGTGATCCTCAACGGCGTGCGCTACAACACCGACGGCGCGAGCTTCAGCCTCGAGGACACGGGCGAGCTGCAGATCGGCATGAGCGTGCGCATCGCCGCGCGCTTCGACAGCGAATTCACCGCCGCCACCGCGCAGAGCGTGGTCTCGGCGGCCGAGCTGCGCGGCGCGATCTCGGCCATCGACCTCGGCGCCGGCAGCTTCGCCGTCATGGGCACCCTGGTCAGCACCGACAACGCCACGGTCTGGGGCGACTCGACCGGCCTCGCGCAGGCCACGGACGGCCAGGTGGTGCAGGTCTGGGGCCTGCCCTCGGCGCCCGGCACGCTGCGCGCCACCCGCGTCGAACTGCACCCGGCCTCGGCCGAGCCGCTGGTCACGGGCACGGTGCGCAGCCTCGACCGGCTCGGCAAGACCTTCGCGCTGGGCGCGCTCACGGTGCGCTACGGTTCGGCCGCTTTCTCGGGCGGCATCGACGAATCGACGCTGGCCGAAGGCGCGATCGTGCGCGTGCGCGGCAGCGTGGCGCCGGTGCTCGGCCTGTTCAGCGCCACCCGCGTGCAGGGCTGGTACACGGTGCCGAGGCAGGCGGCCGCGGCGGTGCAGCTCGCGGGCGTGGTCACCGACTACGGCGGGCTCGCGGCCTTCCGCGTGCTCGGCACGCCGGTCGATGCCTCCACCGCGCAGATCACGGGCGGCCTGCCGGCCTCGGTCGGCAACGGCGTCAAGGTCGAGGTGGACGGCTTCATCTCCGCGGGCGGCGTGCTGGTGGCCAAGAAGCTGCGCATCCGCAACGTGCCGGGCGTCGGCGGCCCGGTCGACTTCACGCTGATCGGCGCCGTCGGCAGCTACCAGTCGGCTTCGGACTTCCGGGTCCAGGGCCGCGCGGTCAATGCCGGCGGTCCGGGCACTGTGTTCGAGAACGGCAGCGTGGGCGACCTGCGCAACGGCCGCCGCGTCACCGTCGTCGGCGACACGGTGGTCGAGGGCGTGCTGATCGCGAAGCGCGTGACCTTCAACTGACCCCGGCGACCGCCGGGTCGGCCGCGCCGAGCCCGATCGGCGCCGGCACGATGTTGACGATGCGCGTGAACAGCGCCTCGTACTCGCGCTCCGGCGGATGGCCCGTGAGCGGATCGCGGTTGCGCGAGAAGGCCTCGTCGAGCTCCTCCCAGTCCTGTTCGGTCAGCACCTTCTCGGCCAGCGGCAGGATCTCGCGCTCCTCCTTCGCCATGTGGTCGAGGTAGAACTCCACGTAGTCGCTCATCGCACGCTCGAACGCGGCGCGGCGCGTCTCGCCGAGCATCTCGTAGGCCAGCAGCGCATGCTCGACGCGGCGGATCTTGCGCTCGCCCCAGGCATGGTCGTTGTCGAGCCGGTCCATCAGCTCGCGCGAGATCGGCGTGCGCGCGCGCAGCTTCGGGAACAG
The DNA here is from genome assembly GCA_966095775.1 of uncultured Variovorax sp. Classification (GTDB taxonomy): domain Bacteria; phylum Pseudomonadota; class Gammaproteobacteria; order Burkholderiales; family Burkholderiaceae_C; genus Variovorax. The sequence goes on from CBHTTS010000241.1 coordinate 1,542, forward strand.
CAGCTCGCTCTCCTTGCGGTGGTGGCGCTTCTCGGGAAACTCGTCCACGTAGAACAGCATCGCGCGCAGCGCCGTGAAATCGGGCGTCGCGCCCTTGCGGCGGTACTGCTCGAGCAGCATGATGATGGAGCGCAGCATCGCGGCAAGCGCCGCATGCTCCTGGCGAATGATGCGTACGGTGGCGTGGTTCATGGAAAGAAGCTCCTGTGCGGTCGCCAAGGGTCTCAGCTCCCGGCGCCCCAGGGCTTGCGGCAGATCAAGCGCGCCGCATCCGAGGGCTTGATCGGCATCAAGCCGCGCGCCGCCGCCGTCCGCATACTGGGTCGTCAACCCACGGAAAGCGAGGACGCCATGTACCAGCAGATTCTTGTTCCCGTCGACGGCAGCGCCACTGCCGCCCACGGCCTCGCCGAGGCGATCCGCCTCGCGAAGCTCACGGGCGGGCGGCTGCGGCTGATGCACGTGATCGACGAGCTCTCGTTCGCGCTCACCATGGACGCGTACGCCGGCCGCGCGGGCGACTGGCTCGAGGAGCTGCGCGTCGAGGGCACGCGCCTGCTCGAGGAAGGCAAGGCCCAGGCCGCGGCGGAGGGCGTGCCGGCCGAGGCCGTGCTGTGCGACAACTTCCGCGGCCCCGTGCCCGAGCGCGTGGCCGCCGAGGCGGCGGCCTGGCCGGCCGAGCTGATCGTGCTCGGCACGCACGGGCGCCGCGGGCTGGGCCGCTTCTTCATGGGCAGCAGCGCCGAGCAGATCCTGCGCACCGCGCCGGTGCCGGTGCTGCTGGTGCGCGCGCCCGAGCACCATGCGCGGGCCGACGCCGAGCGCTTCGCGATGCCGCGCGGCGCCGTCGCGAGCCAGTAGCCCGCGGCTTCAGCCGTCCAGCGGCACGCCGCCGCCGAAGCGGCAGGTCCATTCGTCCCAGAGCTCCTGCTGCACGGCGCGCGCCGACTGCTGGCAGGCCGCGAGCAGGCCCCACTGGTAGCGCTGCGCCTGCAGCAGGCCCGCGTTGCAGGCGGCCTGCCAGTCGAGCAGCGAACGGAAGTAGGTGTCGAACCACGTCGATGGCACGGGGGCGTTGCTGGACATGGGCGCTCCTTTGGAAGAAAGGGAATGGACGAAGAAAAGACCCGCTTCGGCCGACATTCGAACACCGCGTCGCGATGCTGTCACCTGCCGCGGCCGCAGCAGGGTCATGCGTAGCGCCGCAGCCGGCGCGAGAAGGCGACGAGCGGCACGATGCCGCTGGCCTCGGCCCGCCGGCACCAGTCCTGCAGCTGGCGCACGAGCTGCTCGCCGCTGGCGCTGGAGCGCGACCAGAGCGCCGCGAGCTCGCCGCGCATCGCCTGCATCGTGCCGAGCTCGTCGGCGCGGGCCCGCTTGAGCGAACGCGCGTAGCGCACCAGCACGTCGTACTGGCAGCGGATCACCGCCTGCACCGTCTCGAGGTCCACGGCGGGCCGCGGCGCCGGCATGAAGCGCGGCCTCGGCGCGAGATGCTTCACGCGGGCCAGGCCCGCGGCCTGCAGCAGCCGGATGTAGAGCCAGCCGATGTCGAACTCGTACCACTTGCTCGACAGCTTGGCCGAGGACGGGAAGGCATGGTGGTTGTTGTGCAGCTCCTCGCCGCCGATCAGGATGCCGATCGGAAAGATGTTCGTGCTGGCGTCGGGCGCGGGCCAGTTGCGGTAGCCCCAGCAGTGGCCGATGCCGTTGACCACGCCCGCGGCCCAGAACGGGATCCACGCGATCTGCACCAGCAGCACCAGCGCGCCCGGCATCACGCCGAACAGCAGCATGTCGACCAGGCCCATCGCCACGATGCCCAGCGTCGGATGCCGCGAATAGACGCGGCGCTCGAGCCAGTCGTCGGGCGTGCCGTGGCCGTAGCGCGCGAGCGTCTCGGGGTTGCGCGCCTCGCGCACGTAGAGGAAGACGCCGCCCCAGAGCACCCGCCGCAGGCCCAGCACCTGCGGGCTGTGCGGGTCCTCGGGCGTCTCGCACTTCGCATGGTGCTTGCGGTGCACCGCGGCCCACTGCTTCGTGACCATGCCCGTGGTGAGCCAGAGCCAGAACCGGAAGAAGTGGCTGGCCGCGGGATGCAGCGTGAGCGCGCGGTGGGCCTGGTGGCGGTGCAGGAAGATGGTCACCGAGGCGATGGTGAGGTGGGTCAGCGCGAGCGCGGCGAGCGCCACGCCCCACCAGGGCAGATCGAGAACACCGGAAAGGAACGACGACGGCATAGGCACCTTTTGGAAAGACCGGCCGATTCTGCGAAGCGCCCTCGGCGCCGGACTTGATGCAGCGCAAGCCCGCGGCCGCGCACCGGCCGAAAAATGGCGCGCCGGCCGACAGCCGTCGTTCCGGCGCCGTGGGACAACGCGCAGTGCGCGCCCGCCGGCGCGAGGCCTGCGGGGCCGGCCGGAACCTCTTCGCCCCGAAAGGAAGGTCTGAAATGAACCCCGACATGCATCCCGACGTCCAGCTCCGGCACGAGGTGTTCGCGCAGCTCAACTGGGACCCCGCGGTGTTCGGATGCGACGTGGACGTGCGCGTGAAGGACGGCGTGGTCACGCTCTCGGGCCGGCTCGCGAGCGAGGCGCTCAAGGCCGCGGTCGAGCGCGCGGTGCGCCGCGCCGAAGGCATCGGCCAGGTGGTCAACCAGCTCACGGCCGCGGGCTGAGTCCGATGGCCGCCGCCGCGCCCTCCCCGCCGAGCGCCGCCACCGACGACGAGCTCGAACGCCTCGATGCCTGGTGGCGCGCGGCCAACTACCTCTCGGTGGGCCAGATCTACCTGATGGACAACCCGCTGCTGCGCGAGAAGCTCTCGCTCGCGCACATCAAGCCGCGCCTGCTCGGCCACTGGGGCACCACGCCCGGGCTCAACTTCGTCTATGCCCACATGAACCGCGCGATCGCCGCGCGCGACCTCGACGCCATCTTCATCGCCGGGCCCGGGCACGGCGGCCCGGCCGCCGTCGCCAACACCTACCTCGAGGGCCGCTACAGCGAGGTCTATCCCGCGGTGGGCCGCGACGCCGAGGGCCTGAAGCGGCTGTTCCGGCAGTTCTCGTTCCCGGGCGGCATCCCGAGCCACGTCGCGCCCGAGACGCCGGGCTCGATCCACGAGGGCGGCGAGCTCGGCTATTCGCTGCTGCATGCCTACGGCGCGGTGTTCGACAACCCGGCGCTGCTGGCCTGCTGCGTGATCGGCGACGGCGAGGCCGAGACCGGCGCGCTGGCCGCGAGCTGGCATTCCAACAAGTTCCTCCATCCCGCGACCGACGGCGCGGTGCTCCCGATCCTGCACCTCAACGGCTACAAGATCGCCGGCCCCACGGTGCTGGCGCGCATCGGCGACGAGGAACTGACGCAGCTGCTGCGCGGCTACGGCCACGAGCCGCATTTCGTGAGCGGCGACGAGCCCGCCGCCATGCACCGCGCGATGGCCGCCGCGCTCGACCGCGTGCTCGACGAGATCGGCGCGATCCAGGCCGACGCGCGCGTGAACGGCTTCCGCGCCCGGCCGCGCTGGCCGATGATCGTGCTGCGCACGCCCAAGGGCTGGACCGGTCCGAAGCAGGTCGACGGCCAGCCCGTCGAAGGCAGCTTCCGCGCCCACCAGGTGCCGCTCGCGGGCTTCGCCGCGCGGCCCGAGCGCATCGCCCTGCTCGAGGACTGGCTGCGCAGCTACCGCCCCGAGGAGCTCTTCGACGCCGGCGGCGCGCTGCGGCCCGAGATCGCCGCGCTCGCGCCGCGCGGCGACCGGCGCATGAGCGCCAACCCGCATGCCAACGGCGGCCTGCTGCTGAAGCCGCTCGCGATGCCGCCGTACCGCGCGCACGCGGTCGCGGTCGAGGCCCCGGGCGCCGCCGAGGCCGAGGCCACGCGCGTCGCCGGCCTGTTCCTGCGCGACGTGATGCGGCTGAACGCCGCCGGCCGCAACTTCCGCGTCATGGGGCCCGACGAGACCGCCTCGAACCGGCTCGGCGCGCTGTTCGAGGTCACCGCGCGCACCTCGGTGGCCGAGCTGCGGCCCGGCGACGAGCACGTCGGGCCTGACGGCCGCGTGATGGAAGTGCTCAGCGAGCACCTCTGCCAGGGCTGGCTCGAGGGCTACCTGCTGACCGGCCGGCACGGCTTCTTCTCGTGCTACGAGGCCTTCATCCACATCGTCGACTCGATGTTCAACCAGCATGCCAAGTGGCTCAAGGTCGCGCGCGGCATCGGCTGGCGGGAGCCGATCGCCTCGCTCAACTACCTGCTCACCAGCCACGTCTGGCGCCAGGACCACAACGGCTTCAGCCATCAGGACCCGGGCTTCCTCGACCATGTCGCGAACAAGAAGGCCGAGGTGGTGCGCCTCTACCTGCCGCCCGACGCCAACACCCTGCTCTCGGTGGTCGACCACTGCCTGCGCAGCCGCGACTACGTGAACGTGATCGTCGCGGGCAAGCAGCCGGGCCCGCAGTGGCTCGACATCGATGCCGCCGCGCGCCATTGCGAGGCCGGCCTCGGCATCTGGCACTGGGCCGGCAACGAGGACCCCGCCGCGCCCAACGCCGGGCCCGACGTGGTCATGGCCTGCGCCGGCGACGTGCCCACGCTGGAGACGCTCGCGGCCGTCGACCTGCTGCGCCGGATGCTGCCCGAGCTCAGGGTGCGCGTGGTCAACGTCGTGGACCTGATGGCGCTGCAGTCGCCCGCGGCCCATCCGCACGGCATGCCCGATGCGCAGTTCGACGCGGTCTTCACCGCCGACCGGCCCGTGGTCTTCGCCTTTCACGGCTATCCCTCGCTGATCCACCGCCTCGCCTACAAGCGCACCAACCACGACAACTTCCACGTCCACGGCTACGGCGAGGAAGGCACCACCACCACGCCCTTCGACATGACCGTGCTCAACCGGCTCGACCGCTTCCACCTCGCGATCGACGCGATCGGGCGCGTCGAGCGCCTGCGCGGGCGCGCCGCGCCGCTGCAGGCGCGGCTGCGCGAGCGGCTCGCGGCGCACCGCGCCTACATCACGGTCCACGGCGAGGACATGCCCGAAATCGCAGGTTGGCGCTGGGGCGCCGAAGGCAAATAATCCTGTTGTGTGCGTGATACGCTTACAACGTTCCGGCGCCGCTGCCGGACCCGCGCCCCACTCCGAGCCTGCCGAATGACATCCGCCTTCCACATCGCGGTTCTCGACGACGAAGTCGAGATCACGCTGCTGCTGGCCAACTACCTTCAAAGCCATGGCTTCCGGGTGACCCAGCTGCACGACGGGCGCGCGCTCACGGCGCTGATGAACAGCGACCCGGCCGACCTGGTGCTGCTCGACCTCGGCCTGCCCGGCGAGGACGGCTTCGCGATCGCGCGCCGCATGCGCGAGACCTGGCGCTGCGGCCTGGTGATCGTCACCGGCCGCGGCGACGCGGTGGACAAGATCGTCGGCCTCGAGGTCGGCGCCGACGACTACGTGACCAAGCCCTTCGACCTGCGCGAGCTCGTGGCGCGCATCAAGGCGGTGCTGCGGCGCCTCGCGCCCGAGGAGGCGCCGGCCGCGCCCGCGGGCGCGCCGACCGCGGCCGGCGATCGGCTGCTGTTCGCGGGCTGGCGGCTCGACACCTCGGCGCGCAGCCTGTCGGACCCCGAGGGCCGCCCCGTGCCGCTCACGGGCGGCGAGTTCGACCTGCTCTGCGCCTTCGCGCGGCATCCGAACCGCGTGCTCTCGCGCGACTTCCTGCTCGAGCAGACGCGCGGCCGCGAGGCGGGCCCCTTCGACCGGACCATCGACGTGCAGGTGGGCCGGCTGCGCCGCAAGATCGAGGCCGATGCGGACGATCCGCAGATCATCAAGTCGGTGCGCGGCGCCGGCTACATCCTGGTGCCCCCGGTCGCGCGGGGCTGAGGCCGTGGACCCGACGCCCGCCGCCCTGCCCGGCCTGCCCTCGGGAGTCGAGGAAAGCAGCGTCTTCCGCTCGCTGTTCATCGCCTATCCCGACGCGCTGCTGCTGGTGGACCAGGCGGGCCGCATCGTGCTGGCCAATCCCTCGGCCGCCACGCTGCTGGGCTACACGGTCGACGAGCTCGCGGGCCTGAACGTCGACGCGCTGGTGCCCGAGAGCATCCGGCCGCGCCATGCCTCGTACCGCGAGGCCTATGCCCAGGCGCCGCGCGCGCGCCCCATGGGCACCCACATGGAGCTGGTCGCCAAGCGCAAGGACGGCAGCGAGGTGATGGTCGAGATCGCGCTGAGCCCGCTGCAGAACCAGGGCCTGCCCTTCGTGGTGGCGGCGATCCGCGACATCGGCGCCTACCCGCGCGTGAAGCAGGCGCTGCTGCGCGCGCGCTACAGCGACCACCTCGCGCAGCTCGGCCGGCTCGCGGTCGACACGCGCGACCTGCAGGTGATGCTCGACCACGTGCCCACGATCGCCGCCCAGGCGCTCGAGGTCGACGTCGCGATGGTGCTGCTGCTCGAAAGCAGCCGCCTCGAGTTCCGCGTCGCGAGCGGCGTCGGCATGGTGCCCGGCGAGGAGGTCGGCGCCCGGCTGCCGAGCCATCCGCACTCGCCGCCGGGCTTCGTGTTCGCCGAGGGTCGGCCGGTGACGGTGGCCGACTACCGCGAGGAGCGCCGCTTCACCGTGCCGCAGAGCTACCTCGACGCGGGGCTGGTCAGCGCGCTCGCGGTGCCCTTCTACGACCGCGGCCGCTTCACCGGCGTGCTGACCGTGCGATCGCGCGAGGCGCGGCGCTTCGGCGACGAGGAGCTGCGCTTCCTCGAATCGCTCTCGAACCTGCTCGCCACCAGCCTGCAGCGCTTGCAGACCGAGGAGGCGCTCAACCATGCGCAGCGCCTCGAGAGCGTCGGCCAGCTCACGGGCGGCATCGCGCACGACTTCAACAACCTGCTCAC
>CBHTTS010000242.1:0-8426 GCA_966095775.1 uncultured Variovorax sp.
AAGATCATCCAGGTCGAGGCCGACCACACCAACCTGGGCCTGGTGAAGAAGATCAGCGTCGGCATCCACGGCGACGCCAAGGCCACTGCGAAGGAACTGTTCAAGCGCCTGCAGGGCCGCACGCTCGCCTGCGACGCCACCAAGGCCGAACGCGCGGCGAAGATCAAGGCCGAGAAGGACGCCTGGGAGAAGGAGCTCGACGCCTGGACGCACGAGCGCGACCCCTACAGCCTCGACGTGATCGAGGAGGCGAAGAACGAGCGCACGCCCACGGGCGGCACCTACCTGCATCCGCGCCAGGTGCTGCGCGAACTCGAGAAGGCCATGCCGCCGCGCGTGATGGTCTCGACCGACATCGGCAACATCAACGCGGTGTCGAACAGCTACCTGCGCTTCGAGGAGCCGCGCTCCTTCTTCGCGCCGATGAGCTTCGGCAACTGCGGCTATTCGCTGCCGACGATGATCGGCGCCAAGTGCGCCGCGCCCGACCGCCCGGCCGTGGCCTACGCGGGCGACGGCGCCTGGGGCATGAGCATGGTCGAGATCATGACGGCCGTGCGGCACGACATCCCGGTCACGGCGGTGGTGTTCCACAACCGCCAGTGGGGCGCGGAGAAGAAGAACCAGGTCGACTTCTACAACCGCCGCTTCGTCGCGGGCGAACTCGAGAGCGAGAGCTTCGCGGGCATCGCCAAGGCCATGGGCGCCGAGGGCATCGTGGTCGACCGGCTCGAGGACGTCGGCCCGGCGCTCAAGAAGGCGATCGACCTGCAGATGAACCAGAGGAAGACCTGCGTGATCGAGATCATGTGCACGCGCGAGCTCGGCGATCCGTTCCGCCGCGATGCGCTGGCCAAGCCGGTGCGCTTCCTCGACAAGTACAAGGACTACGTCTGAGGGCGCGGAGGCCGCACGCGCCATGTCCTCGCTTCCCTTCGCGCATCCGCACCTCGACGCGCTGGTGGCCCGCGCGCGCGCGGCCGGCTCGGGCGCGCGCATCGGGCTGGTCCATCCCTGCGATGCCGCGGCGCTCGAAGCGGCCGCGCGCATCCGCGCCGCGGGGCTGGCCGAACCGGTGCTGATCGGCCCGCGCGCGGAGATCCTGCGCGCGGCCGAGGCGGCGGGCGTCGACGCCGGCGCCTTCGAACTCGTCGACGGCGCGGCGACGCCCGCGCAGAGCGCGCAGCGCGCCACCGCGCTGGCGCGCGAAGGCGCCGTGGGCGTGCTCATGAAGGGCTCGCTGCACACCGACGAGCTGATGTCCGCGGTGGTCGACAAGCAGGCCGGCCTGCGCGGGCCGACCCGCATCAGCCACATCTTCCTGTTCGACCTGCCGCGCTATCCCAAGCTGCTCGGCGTGGCCGACTGCGTGGTCAACATCGCGCCCTCGCTCGAGACCAAGCGCGACATCCTCGGCAATGCGGTCGCGCTGCTGCGCCGCATCGGCGTGGCAGCGCCGAAGGTCGGCATCGTCGCCGCGGTCGAGACGGTGAACCCCGCGATCCAGGCCACCGTCGATGCGCAGGCCCTGGTCGAAATGGCGCAGCAGGGGGCCTGGCCCGGCACCGTCGTCGAAGGGCCGTTCGGCTTCGACAACGTGATCTCGGCCGAGGCCGCGCGCATCAAGAAGATCGAGTCGCACGTCGCCGGCGAGGCCGACCTGCTGCTGGTGCCCGATCTCAACGCGGGCAACATGCTCTACAAGAGCTTCACCTACATCGGCGGCGGCGAATGCGCCGGGCTGGTGCTCGGCGCGCGCGTGCCGATCGTGCTGACCTCGCGCTCGGATTCGGCGATCTCGCGCATCGCCTCGGCGGCGCTGGCCGTGCTGGCGCAGGTCAGCTCGGCTGAATGTCCGCTGCCTTGATGACCTGCGCCCAGCGCGCGATCTCCTCGGCCAGGAAGGGCGCGAAGCGTTCGGGCCCGCGCGCGTCGATCACGAAGCCCTGCTGGCGCATGCGCTCGTCGAGGCCGGGCTGGGCGAGGATCCTCAGCACCTCGGCGCCGAGCTTCTGCACCGCCGCCTCGGGCGTGGCGGCGGGCGCCATGATGCCGGTCCAGTTCTCGACCTGCAGCTCGGGCATGCCGGCCTCGGCGGTGGTCGGCACCTCGGGCAGCGGCGCATAGCGCGCCTTGCTCGCGATCGCGAGCGCGCGCAGCTTGCCGGCCTTCACGTGCGGCATCGACTCGGGGATGTTCGAGAACACCACGTCGAGCTGGCCGCCGATCAGGTCGGTCATGCAGGGCGCCCCGCCCTTGTAGGGCACGTGCTGGATCGCCGACTTGTTGAGGCTGTTGAACAGCGCCAGCGTGAGGTGCGGCGGCGTGCCGCTGCCGCTGGAGCCGGCATTGAGCCTGCGCTCCCTGGCCGCGGCGATCAGGCCCTTCATGTCGCGGATCGGGCTCGCGGCCGGCACCACGACCAGCATCGGGCTGCCGGCGAGCAGCGCCACGGGCCGCAGGTCCTTCTGGAAGTTGAACGGCGACTTCGGGAACAGCGTCACGTTGGCCGCATGCGTGAGCGTGATCGCGAGCAGCGTGTAGCCGTCGCCGGCCGACTTGGCCACCAGGTCGGCGCCGATCTGGCCGTTGCCGCCGGGGCGGTTGTCGACCACCACGTTGAGCTTCCAGCGTTCGCCGAGCTGCTGGCCGACCTGGCGCGCCATCGCGTCGGTGAGGCCGCCGGGCGGGAAGGGCACCACGTAGCGCAGCGTGGCGTCCGGCTTCGGATAGTCGCCGCCCTGCGCGCGCGCGAGCGCCGGCAGCATCGCGCCCAGCGAGCCCGCCGCCGCGAGGGCCGCGGTCCCTTGCATCCAATCGCGTCGTTTCATCGTGTCGTCTCCTGTCGTTGTGGGTATCCGTGCATGCAGGCGCGCGCGGCCCTCGCGGCCGGCGCGGACCGTCAGCCGCGCCAGTGCGCGAGCAGCGACTCGGGCACCGCGATGCCCTCGGCCTCGGCGGCCAGGCGCAGCGCCTCGCGGCGCGCGCCCGGCAGCCGCACGCCTTCGTCGCGCAGCATCTCGGCCACCAGCACCTCGACGCGCTCGAGGTAGGCCGCCGAGCCCGCGAGCGCGCCCGGGTCGATGACGATGAAGGCCTGGCCGATGCGCGGCCGGTTGCCCTCGTCCTCGAAGAAGCTCGAGGCCTCGAAGCCGAAGCGGGCGCCGATCAGCGCGGTGACCAGCAGCTCGACCACGAGCGCCAGCATCGCGCCCTTCGGGCTGCTGGCGGCGCCGATCGGCAGCATCGAGCCGTCGAGCGCGGCCTTCGCGTCGGTGGTGGGCCGGCCCTCGCGGTCCAGCGCCCAGCCGGGCGGGATCGGCCGGCCTTCCTTCGCGGCCACCATCACCTTGCCGCGCGCGGCTTCCGACAGGCTCAGGTCGACCATCAGCGGCAGCGCGCCGCGGCGCGGGAACACCGCCGCCACCGGATTGGTGCCGAACACCGGATGGCGCCCGCCGGCCGCCGGCATCGCGGCCGGCGAGTTGGCGAAGCCCAGGCCGACCATGCCGGCCGCCGCCGCCGGCCGCAGGTGGTCGACCACCACGCCGCAGTGGTGGCTGGCGGTCACGCCGGCGATCGCGACGCCGAGGTCGCGCGCGCGGCCGATCGCCTCGGCCACGGCCAGCTCGCAGGCCGCGAAGGCCAGGCCCTCGTCGGCATCGACCAGCACCGCACCGCCGCGCGCGTGCCGCACCACGGGCCGCGCGGCGCCGTTCACACGGCCGTTGCGCAGGTGGGTCGCGTACTGCGCCACCCGGCTCAGGCCGTGCGAGCCCAGCCCCTGCGCCTCGGCGAGCACCAGCGCGCGCGCCGCGGCCTCGGCCATCGCCTCGTTCGCGCCCGCGGCGCGCAGCGCATCGGCCACCGCCGCGCGTGCCTGGGCCAGCGTCAGTCGCCGCGTCGTCATGGCGCGAGCGCCTCCAGCATGCGCTCGGCGATCAGGCCGCTCACGCGCGCGTTCGATTCGGCGGTCACGCCCGCGATGTGCGGCGTCAGCAGCAGGTTCGGGCAGCCCTCGAAGTGCGGGCTCGCGGCGAGCGGCTCGGCATCGAACACGTCGAGCGCGGCGCCGCCGAGCCGGCCCGCGCGCAGCGCCTCGGCCACGGCCCGCTCGTCGACGATGCCGCCGCGCGAGGTGTTGACGAGCACCGCGCCGTCCTTCATCGCCGCGATGCGCCCGGCGTGGAACAGGTGGCGCGTGCCGTCGACCAGCGGCACGTGCAGGCTCACGACGTCGCTCTGCGCGACCAGTTCGTCGAGCGCGAGCGGGCGGGTCCGCGCGGCCGCGAACGCCGGATCGCCGCCGTCCATCATCGCGTCGAAGGCCACGGTGCGCATGCCCAGCGCCTGCGCGAGCCCGGCGGTCAGCCGGCCGATGGCGCCGAAGCCGACGAGGCCGAGCGTCTTGCCCGCCGTCTCGCGGCCGTTCGAGAGCGCGGCGCGCGGCCAGCGGCCGGCCGCGACGTCGGCGCTCGCGGCGTAGGCGCCGCGCAGCAGCAGCATCGCGCTCGCGACCACGTACTCGGCCACGCTGAGCGCGTTGGCGCCCGTGGCCGGGATCACACGGATGCCGCGCGCCTCGCAGGCCGCCACGTCGATGTTGTCGAGGCCGACGCCGAGGCGGCCGACCACGCGGCACTGCGCGAGCGCAGCGAGCAGCTCGCCGCGCACCTGCGTGCGGTTGCGCACGACGAGCGCATGCGCCCGGCCGGCCGCCTCGAACAGGCGCCGCGGGTCGTCCACGAGCGCGGGGTCGTAGAGCACGTCGTGCCGCGCGCGCAGCCGGTCGACGGCCGCGGCGTCCATGAACTCCGCGATCACGATGCGTTGCATGATGGCGTCTCCTTCGCAGCCCGTTCAGGCCGATTCGTACAGGCGCGTCAGCACGAACTCGCGGTGGCCCAGCGCCTCGGCCGCGGTCAGCCGCCCGTTGGCGGTGCGCAGCATGCATTCGAGCAGGCGGTCGCCGGCCTGGTCGAGCGTGATCTCGCGCTGCAGCAGGCCCGAGGTGTCGACGTCGATGTGCTCGCTCATCAGGCGCACGGTGCGCGGATTGGCGCAGATCTTGATGACCGGCAGGATCGGGTTGCCGATCACGTTGCCCTGGCCCGTGGGGAAGAAGTGCACCGCGTAGCCCGAGGCCGCGCACAGCGTCACCATCTCGGCCGCCGCGCTCGACGAGTCCATGAACCACAGGCCCGGCCCGGTGGGCATCTCGGCCTTGTCGAGCACGCCGTCGACCAGGCACTTCTTGCCGATCTTCTGGATGTTGCCGAGCGCCTTCTCCTCGATCGTCGTGAGGCCGCCGGCGATGTTGCCCTTGGTCGGCTGCGAGTCGGACAGGTCGCTGGTCTTGTGGCGGTTGATCATGTCCTGGTAGCGGTTGAACATGAACATGAAGCGCTCCTTCACGTCGGGCGTACGGCAGCGCTCGGCCACGATGCGCTCGCCGCCCGTGAGCTCGGAGGTCTCGCCGAAGACCAGGGTGTTGCCCGTCTCGTAGAGCTTGTCGAAGGCGTTGCCCACGGTCGGGTTGGCGCCGCAGCCCGAGGTAGTGTCGCTTTCGCCGCACTTGGTCGACACCCAGAGCTCGCCGATGGCGCAGGCCTCGCGCTGCTTCTCGCTGGCCCACTGCACGTACTCGCGCGCGGCCTTGGAGGCGCGCAGGATGGTGTCGTGGTCGCCGTGGCCCTCGATGCCGAAGCCCACCACCGGCTTGCCGGTGGCGGCGATGCCGTCGACCACCTTCTTGGTCCAGCCGTCCTCGATGCCGATCACCACCACCGCGGCCACGTTGGGGTTGCAGCCGGTGCCGATCAGCGTTCGGAAGTGGAGCTCGAGGTCGGCGCCGAACTGCAGCCGGCCGTAGGGATGCGGGATCGCGAGCGTGCCCTTGATGTGGTGGGCGACGGCCTCGGCCGCCGCGTTGGACAGGTCGTCGAGCGGCAGCACGATGACGTGGTTGCGCACGCCGACGCGGCCGTTCTCGCGCCGGTAGCCGAGGAAGGTGGTGTCGTGGGAGATGACGGACATGCTGGGTCTTTCGGTGTTCGGTTCGGGGAGGAGGAAGAGGGCAGGAGCGCGGCGGTTCACCAGCGCTTGGTCTTGATGTTCTGCACGTGGGCGTGCTCGCCGGCCTTGATCGGCGCGACCACGCGGCCCATGTCGATGCCGTACTTCCACACCGTGTCGCCCGGCGCCATGTCCCTGAGCGCGACCTTGTGGCCGATCGGGATGTCCTGGCGCGCGTCGACGCTGGTCATCCGGTCCTCGTCCATGATCCAGCCGTTGAGCGACATGCCCGCCTTCACGCCCTCGACCACCACGACGGCCACGGTGTCGCGCGCGTCGTGCAATACGAAATGAATCATCGCTGCTGTCTCCTTTGATGTGGGGTGCAGGCAGTGTCCGGCGGCCCTTTTCCGAGAGTCAAACGGGTCATCTAGATGACTTGAAGGAGCTGCGGCGCACCCACACAATCGGCGCATGCCACGCCCGTCGCGCGCCGCTGCCGCCCTCGGCTTCGAGCCGATCCCGCCCGATGCGGCGGGCGCGCCGCTGTACCGCGCGGTCAAGCGCGCGCTGCTGCGGGCGATCGAGTCGGGCCGCTGTCCGGCCGGCGCCACGCTGCCCAGCGAGGCCGCGCTGGCGACGGCCTTCGGCGTCTCGATCGGCACGCTGCGCCATGCGACCGACGACCTCGTGGCCGAGCACATCCTGGTGCGGCGGCAGGGCAAGGGCACCTTCGTCGCGGTGCACAACGCCGACCGCTTCATGTTCCAGTTCTTCCACGTCGAGCGCGGCGACGGCCTGCGCCAGGCGCCGCAGGTCGAGTTCGTGGCCTACGAGCGCGTGCGCATGGAGGAGGAGCCCGCGCTGGCGCTGGGCCTCAGGCCCGGCGAGCCCGCGATCCAGATCGACAACCGGCTGCTGCTGCAGGGGCGCGCGGTGATCCACGACCGGCTCACGCTGCCCGCGCTGCTGTTCAAGGGCCTGACCGAGAAGCGCTTCCGCGAACGCCCGAGCACCATCTACCACCTCTACCAGACCGAATTCGGCATCACGGTGACGCGCGCGAGCGAGCGCACGCGCGCGGTGGCCGCCGACCGGCAGGCGGCGCGCATGCTCGGCGTGGCGCCCGGCGCGGCGGTGATGCAGGTGCGGCGCACCGCCCTGAGCTTCGGCGACAAGCCCGTGGAGTACCGCGTGTCGACCATCAACACGGCGCAGCACGAGTACGTGCAGCTGCTCTCCCGGCCGGCCTGAGCGGGCGGCGCCTCAGGGCAGCGGCGCGACCGCGCCGCGCGGCACGCTGGCGCCGCAGTGGCGCAGGAAGTCGGCGGTCGCGCGGCCGAGCAGCTTGTCCCGGTGCATCACGGTCGCGAGCCGGCGCGTGCCCGCGGGCAGCCGGGTGCGCAGCTCGACCAGGTGGCCGTCGTCGAGCGCCTGCGCCACGGTGTAGCGCGACAGGCAGGCCAGGCCGGTGCCCGCGGCGACCACGCGCTTGATGGCCTCGGTGCTGCCGAGCTCGAAGCCCACGCGGACCTGCTTGAGGTTCTGGATCAGCCAGGCGTCGGTGACCTGCCGCGTGCCCGAACCGTGCTCGCGCAGCACCCAGGTGGCCTGCGACAGCTGCCGGTGCGTGGCGACGCGTCCCGCCAGCGGATGGCGGGGCGCGGCCACGATCACGAGTTCGTCGGTGCGCCAGGCGCGCACCACCAGGTCGGGATGCGTCTGCGGGCCCTCGATGAAGCCCACGTCGACGTCGAAGCCCGCGACCGCGTCGATCACGTCGCGCGTGTTGGCGATGTGCAGGTGCACCTGGCTCTGCGGATGCTGCTCGGTCCAGCGCGAGACGCGCTCGGGCAGCAGGTACTCGCCGATCGTGAAGCTCGCCGCCACGCGCAGCGGCGCCGCATGCTCGCCGCTGAAGAGTGCCTGCACCTCGCCCGCCTGGTCGAGCAGCGCCTGCGCCTTGGGCAGCAGCGCGCGGCCGTTCTCGTTGAGCACGAGCCGGCGCCCGATGCGGTCGAACAGCAGCGCCCCGACCGAGCCTTCGAGGTCGGCGAGCGCGCTGCTCGCGGCCGACTGCGAGCGCGCGATGCGGTCGGCCGCGGCGCGCGTGCTGCCCTCGCGGGCGGTGGCGACGAAGACTTCGAGCTGGCGCAGGTTGAGGCGCAGGCGGGCGGCGGTCTGATCAGGTTTTCCGGTCATCGTGAGCAATATTCTGCGCTTTTCCGTTCGATCGATGCTGCCTACGATCGGCTGCGCCACGCCTGAAAACAAAAGAAGGAGCGCCGTCCGTGTTCAGCTTCCTGTCCCGCGAGCCCGTGCACGACCCGCTGGCGGCGCCCACGCCGACCGCCGAGACCGAGGTCAAGACCACCACCTGCTACATGTGCGCCTGCCGCTGCGGCATCCGC
>CBHTTS010000243.1:0-8422 GCA_966095775.1 uncultured Variovorax sp.
GGCTGGCGCTTCACCGACGCCTGGCTCTCGATGGCCGGCACCGCCGACATCGGCAACCCGAACGGCATGCCGATCGACGAGTGGGGCATCCGCGTGGCCGACGACAAGTGCACTCCCGTGGGCGCCTCGGTGGCGCGCGGCGGCGCGACCAACTCGCCGGCCGCGGTGTATGCGCTCACCAAGTACATCGACTGGATGAAGAAGTACGCGCCCAAGGAAGCCATGGGCATGACCTTCGGCGAGGCCGGCCCGGTGCCGGCCCAGGGCCAGATCGCGCAGCAGATCTTCTGGTACACGGCCTTCACGGCCGACATGACCAAGAAGGGCCTGCCCGTGGTCAACGAGGACGGCACGCCCAAGTGGCGCATGGCGCCCGGCCCGAACGGCCCGTACTGGAAGCAGGGCATGCAGAACGGCTACCAGGACGTGGGCTCGTGGTCCTTCTTCAACGGCCACGACGCCAACAAGACGGCCGCCGCCTGGCTCTACGCCCAGTTCGTGACCTCCAAGAGCGTCTCGCTCAAGAAGACCATCGTGGGCCTGACGCCGATCCGCGAATCGGACATCCAGAGCAAGGCGATGACCGACATGGCGCCCAAGCTCGGCGGCCTGGTGGAGTTCTACCGCAGCCCCGCGCGCGTGGCCTGGACCCCGACCGGCACCAACGTGCCCGACTACCCCAAGCTGGCCCAGCTCTGGTGGAAGAACGTGGCCGAGGCCGTGACCGGCGAGAAGACGCCCCAGAAGGCGATGGACAACCTGGCCGACGAGATGGACAACGTGATGGCCCGCCTGCAGCGCGCCGGCATGGCCCGCTGCGCGCCCAAGCTCAACGCCAAGGGCGACCCGGCCAAGTGGCTCAGCGACCAGCATGCGCCCTGGAAGAAGCTCGCGAACGAGAAGCCGAAGGGCGAGACGATCGACTACAACAAGCTGCTCACGGCCTGGAAGGAAGGCAAGGTGCGCTGAGCCGCCGGCGGTTGTAACAAGCCTCAGGGGGGCCGCGCCGCGAGGTGCGGCCCTTTTTTCCATGGCGGCGGCCCTCATCCGTGGGGCCGATGCGACGCCATGACCATTGGCAGATGCGACATTCGTACGCTTGGCTTACATTCGACGGCCCCCGTTTCGCCCCTGCAAGTGACTTCAAGCCTTTCCAGCCCCGCTGCGCGCCCGAAGCGCGTCCTGGTCGTCCAGTATTCCCAGACGGGGCAGCTCGCGAGCGTCACGCGCCGGATCGTGGCGCCGCTCGAGGCCGATCCGGCGGTCTCGGTGCATGTGGAAGTGCTGCGGCCCGAGGCGGAATTCCCGTTTCCCTGGCCCTTCCTGCGCTTCTTCGACGCCTTCCCGGAGTCGGCGCACCTGAAGCCGGCGCCGCTCGCGCCGCTCTCGCTCACGGGCGAGGAGGACTTCGACCTCGTGATCCTGCCCTACCAGGTCTGGTTCCTGGCGCCTTCGCAGCCGGTCGTGGCCTTCCTCCGGCACCCGGTGGCGGCGCGGCTGCTGCGCGGCAAGCCGGTGGTCACGGTGATCGCCTGCCGCAACATGTGGCTGCTCGCGCAGGAAAAGCTCAAGGGCCTGCTCGACGCGGTCGGCGCGCGGCTGATCGACAACGTGGTGCTGACCGACCCCGGCCCCACGCTCGCCACCTTCTTCACCACGCCGGCCTGGCTGATCTGGGGCCGCAAGCGCGGCTTCTGGGGCATGCCCGACGCCGGCCTGAGCGCGGCGCAGATCGAGGGCTGCGCGCGCTTCGGCCGCGCGCTGCGCGATGCGCTCGCGGCCGACCTCGAGCGCGGCGCGCAGCCGCTGCTCGCGGGCCTGGGCGCGGTCAAGGCCGACGCCCGGCTGCTGATCAGCGAGAAGGCCGGCACGCGCAGCTTCTTCCTCTGGGGCAAGCTGATCATGGCCGCGGGCGGGCCCGGCGCCTGGCCGCGCAAGCCGCTGCTGGTGCTCTACGTGCTGTTCCTGCTGGCGCTGATCGTCAGCGTGGTGCCGGTGAGCCTGACGCTGCAGGCGCTGCTGCGCCCGCTGTTCAAGGGGTGGCTGACTAGAATGACGGTCCATTTCGAGCGCCCTTCGGGCTCGGCCGTGGACCGCGTGCCTCTTTATGACGACTGAAGTCTTCCTGACCCGTACCGCCGCCTTCCTGCCCTTTTCCGCGGTCGGCAACGAAGACATCGAAGAGGTCCTCGGCCGCATCGGCGGCAAGGCCTCGCGCGCGCGGCGGCTGATCCTACGCAGCAACGGCATCCGCTCGCGCCACTACGCGATCGACCGCACGACCGGGCGGCTCGCGATGAGCAACGCCCAGCTCACGGCCGAGGCGGTCCGCGCGCTCGGCGACGACATCGGGCCGGTCGACTGCCTCGCGACCGGCACCTCGCTGCCCGACCAGCTGATGCCCAACCACGCCGTGATGGTGCACGGCGAGCTCGGCTGGCCGCGCCTCGAGGCGGTGGCCTGCGCGGGCATCTGCCTCGCGGGCGCCGCGGCCTTCAAGCACGCCTGGCTTTCGGTGCGCTCGGGCGATGCGCGCCGCGCGGTCGCCACCGGATCGGAGCTGGCCTCGGCCGTGATGCGCGGCGAGCGCTTCGAGGCCGAGGTCGAGCACAAGCTCGCCGCGCTCGAGGAGCGGCCCGAGCTCGCGTTCGAGAAGGACTTCCTGCGCTGGATGCTCTCCGACGGCGCGGGTGCCGTGCTGCTCGAGCGCGAACGGCGCGCCGGCCTCGCGCTGCGCGTGGACTGGATCGACCTGTCCTCGGCCGCCCACGAGCTGCCGGTGTGCATGTACGCGGGCGGCGACAAGAACGCCGAGGGCGTCTTCGAGGGCTGGGCCCACACCGCGCCCGTGGACTGGGCGCGCGCCTCCACCTTCGCCGTGAAGCAGGACGTGCGCCTGCTCAACGAGCACATCGTGCGCGCCACCCTCGGCGAGCCGCTCGCGGCGCTGGTCGACAGGCGCGGCCTGAAGGCCTCGGAAATCGACTGGTTCCTGCCGCACCTGTCGTCGAGCTACTTCTTCGAACCCGTGGGCCGCTGCCTCGAGGCCATGGGCTTTCCGATCCCGCGGGAGCGTTGGTACACCACCGGGCTGACCATGGGAACCACGGGCTCGGCCTCGCCCTACATCTGGGTCGAGGTGCTGTTCCGCTCGGGCCGTCTCGGGCCCGGCCAGCGGCTCCTGATGTTCGTGCCCGAAAGCGGCCGCTTCTCGAGCGGCTTCATCCACCTCACGGCGGTGTAGACCGATGGACCTCGACGCAGTCCCCCAGGAAGGCAACGCCACCCTCGACGGCCACGCCAAGCTGATGTACGCGCGCGACGCCCAGGGCCGCGTGGTCACGACGCGCTCGCGCGGCTGGGAGGCCGAGGAGATCGTCACCAGCCACGCGGTCGACGTGCTCGCCGAGCAGGCGCGCGCCGCCAGGGAGCGCGTGGCCCGGGGGCTCGCCTCGCCGCTCGAATACTGGATGTACGAGCGCCGCATGGACGTGGCGCTGCTCGCCCAGACCAGCGGCTTCTGGCAGTGGCGCGTGCGGCGCCACCTGGCGCCGCGGCACTTCGCGGCGCTGTCGGCGCGCCAGCTCGCGCGCTATGCCGAGGCGCTGGGCCTGCCCGTCTCCACCCTGCGGGAGCTGCCTTGAACTTCGAACACCAGCAAGCGGCGCATTGCGAAAGCGGCGTCATCTCGAGCCTGATGCGCCACCACGGCGCGCCGATGACCGAGGCCATGGCCTTCGGCCTCTCGTCGGCGCTGTCGTTCGCGTACCTGCCGTTCATCAAGCTCTCGGGCCTGCCGCTGATCTCGTACCGCATGCCGCCCAAGGCCATCATCCGGGGCCTGCTCGGGCCGATGGCGGCGCGCTTCCGCTTCGAGACCTTCCGCAGCCCCGAGGCCGGGCAGCAGCGGCTCGACGCGCTGCTCGCGGACGGCCGGCTCGTGGGGCTGCAGACCTCGGTCTACTGGCTGCCGTACTTTCCGCCCGACATGCGCTTCCATTTCAACGCGCACAACCTGCTGGTCTACGGCAAGGAGGGCGACGACTACCTGATCAGCGACCCGGTGTTCGAGGAGCCGGTGCGCTGCGCCAGCGCCGACCTCGCGCGTGCGCGCTTCGCCAAGGGCGTGCTCGCGCCCAAGGGCCTCATGTACTACCCGCAGGCGATCGAGCGCAAGACGGTCGAGCCGGCGGCGGTGCGCAAGGCGATCCGCGCCACGGTGCGCACCATGCTCGCGCCGGTGCCGATCGTCGGCGTGCGCGGCATGCGCATGCTCGCCAACCGCATCGCGCGGCTGCCCGCGGGCGAGGCGCACACGGTGGACTACATCGGCCACGTGGTGCGCATGCAGGAGGAGATCGGCACCGGCGGCGCGGGCTTCCGCTTCATCTACGCGGCCTTCCTGCAGGAGGCGGCGCAGCTGCTCGGCCGGCCGGCGCTGCAGCCGCTCGCCGAGCGGTTGATCGCGATCGGCGACGGCTGGCGCGCATTCGCGCTCAGGGCCGCGCGCATGGTCAAGGGCCGCGAGCCGGTCGATCCGGCCCGGCTCGCGGACCTGCTGCGCGCGCAGGCGCAGCAGGAGGAGGCCTTCTTCCGCGACCTCAAGGCGGCCGTGGCCTGATGCTGGAACTGCGCGAGCTCGGCCACCGCTACCCGCATGCCGACGCGCCCGCGCTGGCCGGCGTGTCGCTCGCGGTGCCGCGCGGCAGCGTGCTCGGGCTGCTCGGGCCCAACGGCGCGGGCAAGACCACGCTGATCTCGCACCTCTCGGGCGCGCTCGCGGTGCAGACGGGCGAGGTCCGCATCGACGGCCGGCCGCTCGCGGCGGTGCGCGCCGAGGCGCCCACGCGCATCGCGGTGGCGCCGCAGGAGCATGCCTTCTATCCGATGCTCACCGTGGCCGAGAACCTCGGCTGCTTCGCCGCGGCCGGCCGGCTCGCGGGCGCGCGCCGCAAGGCGCGCATCGCGCACTGCCTGCGCTTCGCCCAGCTCGAGGCCGTCGCCGACGTGCGCGCCGAACGGCTCTCAGGCGGGCTCAAGCGCCGGCTCAACCTCGCGATCGCGCTGCTGCCCGAGCCCGAGCTGGTGCTGTTCGACGAGCCCACGGTCGGCGTCGATCCGCAGTCGCGCGCGTTCATCCTCGACGCCATCCGCGACCTCGCGCGCCAGGGCGCGGCCGTGATCTACGCCTCGCACTACATGGAGGAGATCGAGGCCATCGCCGACCGCGTGGCGATCCTCGACCGCGGACGGGTGCTGCGCGAGGGCACGCTCGATGTGCTGCTCTCGAAGAGCGCGATGCTGCTCACGCTCGCGGCCGACGGCCTCGATGCCGCCATGCTCTCGCGCTTCGGCACGGTGGAGGAGGGCGGCGTGCACTGGCGCGTGCACCTCGACCGCGGCATCGGCCCGGGACCGGTGCTCGCCGCGCTCGAGGCCGAGGGCGTCGCGGTGCGCCACGCCGAGTTCGGCCGGCACGACCTCGAGCAGCTGTTCATGTCGCTGACCCACCGCTCGCTCAGGGACTGAGCCATGCTGGGCGCGCTCATCCGCAAGGAACTGCTCGCGCTGCGGCGCGACATGCACGGCCTCGAGGCGCTGTTCCTGATGCCGATGGTGTTCATCGTGCTGATGTCGCTCACGCTCAAGGACATCTACCGCCCGCCGCTCGCCGAGCTGAGCTACGCGATCGACATGCGCGACACCGGCACGCCCGCGCAGTGGCTGCGCCAGGTCTGGCAGCGCAGCCACGGCGCGCCGCGGCCGCTCGGCGCCGACTGGCAGGCGCAGCTCAGGAGCGGCGCGCTCAAGTACGTGATCGTGCTCGAGCCGGGCCTGTCGGCCGAGCTCGAGTCGGCCGCGCTGCCGACGCAGGCGCACGTGCGCCTGCTGGCCGAGCCGGGCCTCGACGCGAACCTGTTCAACGCGCTGCGCGCCGAGCTGGTCGGCGCCTCGGGCGAGCTCAAGGCGCGGCTCGCGCTCGCGCTGCCCGGCACCGCGAGCCCGCCGCCGGGCGCCTCGATCCAGGCGATGGTGCACGCCGAGCGCCATGCCGGCGGCGGGCCGCGGCCCACCTCGGTGCAGCAGAACGTGCCGGCCTGGCTGGTGTTCGGCATGTTCTTCGTGGTGGCGTCGCTGTCGAGCCTGTTCGTGCAGGAGCGCGGCTCGGGCGCGCTCGGAAGGCTGCAGAGCCTCGGCGTCCCGCGCGCGATGCTGCTCGCGTCGAAGGCGCTGCCCTACCTCGGCGTCAACGCGCTGCAGGCGCTCTTGATGCTCGCGGCCGGCATCTGGCTGATGCCGCTGATCGGCGGCGACGCGCTCTCGCTCGCGGGCATCCACTGGGGCGCGCTGCTGCTCGCGCTCGCGGCCGTGAGCCTGGCCGCGGTGGGCCTCTCGCTCGCGATCGCCTGCGCGGTGCGCAGCCATGCGCAGGCCGCGACCATCGGGCCGATGGTCAACGTGCTGATGGCCGCGGCCGGCGGCATCATGGTGCCGAAGTTCGTCATGCCGGGCTTCATGCAGAGGCTGGTCGAGGTCTCGCCGATGAACTGGGGCCTGGAGGCGCTGCTCACGGTGCTGCTGCGCGGCGGCGGCGTGGCCGAGACGCTGCCGCAGGTCGGCCGACTCGTGCTGTTCGCGGCCGCCATGTTCGTGCTCGCCGTCCTCCTTTTCCGCAAACCCGCATCGTGACCGCTTCCGCCATCACCCCCGAATTCATCGCCGGCCTCAAGGCCATGGTGCTCGAGGCCGTCGAGAAGGAGGCGCCGCCGGGCGGCCTGTCCGACGACGAGCCGCTGTTCGGCCCCGAGGCCCGGCTCGACCTCGATTCGCTCGACGCGCTGCAGGTGTCGATGACCATCCAGCAGCGCTTCGGCGTGCGCATGCCCGACAGCAAGGAGACGCGCCGCGCGCTGAGCTCGATCGCGCACCTCGCGCGGCATCTGGCGCAGGCGGGCAAGGCATGAGCCCGCACGCGGCGGCGCCGGTCCATCTCGCCGGCACCGGCCTGGCCTGCGCGCTCGGCGGCGACCTGCGCGCGAGCGTGGCGGCGCTGCGGGGCGGCGGCGTGCGTGCCGAGCCGGTGGCCGTCGCGCCCGGGGTGCAGTGGCCGGTCTACCGGCTCGCGCCGGGCGAGGGCGACTGGCGGGCGCGGCTCGTGCGCACGGTGCGCGCGGTGGCGGCGGAAGCCGGCGTCGGCGACGCGGCGCGGGATGCGCCGCTCTTCGTCGGCTCGTCGTCGCTCGACATCGGCGAGATGGAGCAGGTGCCGCCGGCCGCGCGGCTCGGCGGCGACCTCCACGACTTCGCGGACATCGTGGCACGCGCGCTCGCCTGGCGCGGGCCGGTCTTCACGGTCTCGACCGCCTGCACCTCGGCCGTCAACGCGGTGCTCGCGGCCTGCGACCTGCTCCGCGCGGGCGAGGCCGCCGAGGCGCTGGTGATCGGCGCCGAGCTCGGCAACCGCTTCACGGTGGCGGGCTTCGGCGCGATGCAGCTGCTGTCGCCCGACCGCGCGCGACCCTTCGGCGCGGCGCGCAACGGCCTGGTGCTCGGCGAGGCGGTGGCCGCGCTGCGGCTCACGCGCGCGCCCTCGGGGCGCTGGCGCATCGCGGGCGGCGCCAACGTGGTCGACGGCCGCAACCCCTCGGGCACCGAGGCCGGCGCGCTGCGCGCGGCCTGCGAGGGCGCGCTCGCGCAGGCCGGGCTCGCGCCCGCCGACATCGACCTGGTCAAGGTTCAGGCCGCGGGCAGCCCGGCCGGCGACGCGGTCGAGGCCGAGGCGCTGAGGCAGCTGTTCGGCACGCTGCCGCCGCTGGTGTCGCTGAAGGCGCAGATCGGCCACACGCTCGGTGCCTCGGGCGCGGCCGAGCTCGCGCTGCTGCTCGGCTGCCTCGAGGCCGGCGCATGGCCGCGCGCGGACGACGCGCTCGACCCGGCGCTCGGCGTGGCCTTCGCCGCGGCGCCGCCGGCGCGGCTGCGCCACCTGCTGCTCAACCTGGTCGGCTTCGGCGGCGGGCATGCCGCGCTGCTGCTCGCGGGCGAGGCCCCATGACGGGCGGCGCGCTCGACCTTCCGGGCTGGCGCACGCTCGCGCACGTGGGCGCCGGGGACGCGCTGCCCGGCGACTGGCGCGACCGGCTGGCCCGACGGCTCGGCCAGCGGCCCCGGCGCGTGGGCCTCTGGACCGAGCTCGCGATGTACGGCGCACGATGCTGCCTCGATGCCGCCGGCGAAGCGGCGCTGCCGGCCGGCGCGCGGCTGCGCGTGAGCAGCCTGCGCGGCCCGCTGGGTGCGCTGCATGCCGGCCTGGCGCAGCTCGACGCGGGCATGGTGATGCCCTTCACCTTCATGCAGGGCCAGCCCGCGCTGATGCTCGCGGAGGTCGGCCGCTGCCTCGGCTGGCAGGGCGATGCGGGTTTCG
>CBHTTS010000244.1:0-8406 GCA_966095775.1 uncultured Variovorax sp.
ACGATCGCCGAGTCGTTCCGCGACGAAGGCCGCGACGTGCTGTTCTTCGTGGACAACATCTACCGCTACACGCTGGCCGGTACCGAAGTGTCGGCACTGCTGGGCCGTATGCCCTCCGCCGTGGGCTACCAGCCGACGCTGGCCGAGGAAATGGGCCGCCTGCAGGAGCGGATCACGTCGACCAAGGTCGGCTCGATCACCTCGATCCAGGCCGTGTACGTGCCCGCGGACGACCTGACCGACCCGTCGCCCGCCACCACCTTCGCCCACCTGGACTCCACCGTGGTGCTCTCGCGCGATATCGCCTCGCTCGGTATCTACCCCGCCGTGGACCCGCTCGACTCGACCTCGCGCCAGCTCGACCCCAACGTGGTCGGCGAAGAGCACTACAACACGGCCCGCGCCGTGCAGGGCACGCTGCAGCGCTACAAGGAACTGCGCGACATCATCGCCATCCTGGGCATGGACGAACTCGCGCCCGAGGACAAGCTGGCCGTGGCCCGCGCCCGGAAGATCCAGCGCTTCCTGTCGCAGCCCTTCCACGTGGCCGAAGTGTTCACGGGCTCGCCCGGCAAGTACGTGCCGCTGGCCGAGACCATCCGCGGCTTCAAGATGATCGTGAACGGCGAAGCCGACCACCTGCCCGAGCAGGCGTTCTACATGGTCGGCACGATCGACGAAGCTTTCGAGAAGGCCAAGAAGGTCGCTTAAGAAGGAATCACCATGGCAGGCACCATTCATGTGGACGTGGTCAGCGCAGAGGAGTCGATCTTCTCGGGCGAGGCCAAGTTCGTCGCGCTGCCCGGTGAAGCCGGCGAGCTCGGCATCTATCCGCGCCACACCCCGCTGATCACGCGCATCCGCCCCGGTGCGGTGCGCATCGAGACGGCCGACGGCGGCGAGGAATTCGTCTTCGTGGCCGGCGGCATCCTCGAAGTGCAGCCCGACACCGTCACCGTGCTGTCCGACACCGCGATCCGCGGCAAGGACCTCGACGACGAGAAGGCCAACCAGGCGCGCGCCGCCGCCGAGGAAGCGCTGCGCAACGCCAAGAGCGACATCGACATCGCGCTCGCGCAGTCCGAGCTTGCCGTCATGGCGGCCCAGATCGCGGCGCTGCGCAAGTACCGCCAGAAGAAGTAAGCAGGAAGCGCCGGCCTCGACGCCGTTGCGACCCGGACAAGCCGCCCTCGAGGCGGCTTTTCTTTTGCCTCCCCGGCCTTTGCTCGTCTGCGGGGCGCCTGCTTCGATCTGAATTTGGTCGAAGTTAAGCCTTGCCCGGCTGAAGCACCGCGCCTAGTATTCGGCGCCAGACAGAACGAGCAACCCGGAGACAAGACGCGTGGCACGCTGGAGTGGCATCACCGCCGACGAGATGCGGCTGCTGGAGACGACCTTCTGGTCGGCCGGCGGCTCGCGCCATGCCATGGCCGAGCAGCTCGGCTTCTCCAAGAGCAAGGCCAACGCGCTGATCGCGGGCCTGATCGACCAGGGCCTGCTCGCCGAGGCGGGCCTGCAGCGCTCCTCGGGCGGCCGGCGCGCCGAGAACCTCCAGCTCCACCCGGGCCTCGGCGTGCTCGTGGGCATCGACATCGGCGCCACCAGCCTCGACGTGGCCGTGCTGCGCCCCGACCTCACGGTGCTCGCGCAGCACGACGAGGCCGCCGACGTGCGCGAAGGCCCGGCCGTGGTGCTGGCGCGCGTGCGCACGCTGATGCGCGAACTGCTGGAGCGCTGTGGCTGCGGCGCGAAGGACGTGCTGGGCATCGGCATCGGCGTGCCCGGGCCGGTGAACTTCGAGATCGGCCAGCTCGTGAACCCGCCGCTGATGCCGGCCTGGGACAGCTTCTCGATCCGTGACTACCTGCGCGAGGACTATGCCGCGCCGGTGTTCGTCGACAACGACGTGAACCTGATGGCGCTCGGCGAGCTGTGGCGGCTGAAGCGCTCGCTCTCCAACTTCCTCGTGATCAAGATCGGCACCGGCATCGGCTGCGGCATCGTCTGCCATGGCGAGGTCTACCGCGGCGCGGCCGGGTCGGCCGGCGACGTGGGCCACATCTGCGTCGACCAGGAAGGGCCGCGCTGCCACTGCGGCAACCTCGGCTGCGTCGAGGCCATGGCCGCGGGCCCCGCGATCACGCGCATGGCGGTGCAGGCGGCCGAGGCCGGCGAAAGCGCGATGCTCGCCGACTGCCTGCGCGCGCAGGGCCGCATCGAGGCCATCGACGTCGGCCAGGCCAGCCGCGCCGGCGACACCGCGGCCAACGGCATCATCCAGCGCGCGGGCAACCTGATCGGCCAGATGCTCGCGTCGGTGGTCAACTTCTTCAATCCCTCGCATGTGTTCATCGGCGGCGGCATCACGCGCATCGGGCCGCTGTTCCTCGCGGCGGTGCGCCAGAGCGTCTACCAGCGCTCGCTCGCGCTGTCGACGCGGCACCTCGAGATCCAGTACACGCCGCTCGGCACCCAGGGCGGGCTGGTCGGCGCGGGCGTGCTCGCGATGCACGAGACGCTCAAGGTGCGCGGGGTGGCGCCATGAGTGCGGAGGCTGACAGATGAGCGTCCAGGCGCGCCGCAGCGTGGCGGTCGAATTCGACGAGGTCGTGAAGGCCTTCGGTCCCGTGCAGGTGCTGCATGGCGTGAGCTTCGCGCTCGAGCCCGGCCGCGTCTACGGCCTGCTCGGCGAGAACGGCGCGGGCAAGTCCACGCTGATGAAGATCCTCTCGGGCTACGAGGGCCTCACGGGCGGCACGCTGCGCGTCAACGGCCAGCCGCAGCGCTTCGCGAGCTCGCGCGAGGCCGAGGCGCTCGGCATCGTGCTGATCCACCAGGAGTTCAACCTCGCCGAGGACCTCAGCGTGGCGCAGAACATCTTCCTCGGCCACGAGAAGAGGAAGGGCCTGTTCCTCGACGACGCGGCGATGGAGCGCGACGCCGCCGACGCGCTCGCGGCCGTCGGCCTGGCCATCGATCCGCGCACGCGCGTGCGGCGCCTCATCGTGGCCGAGAAGCAGCTGGTCGAGATCGCGAAGGCGATCGCGCGCCATGCGCGCCTGCTGATCATGGACGAGCCGACCGCCACGCTCACGCCGGGCGAGACCGAGCGGCTGTTCAAGCTCATCGCCCAGCTGCGCGCCGACGGCGTGACCATCGTCTACATCTCGCACAAGCTCGACGAGGTGGAGCGCGTGACCGACGAGGTGATCGTGATGCGCGACGGCCGCTTCGTCGCGCGCGCGCCCACGGCCGAGGTCTCGCGCCAGCAGATGGCGAACCTGATGGTCGGCCGCGAACTCGCCGACCTCTATCCGCCGCGCGATCCGGTGGCCGCGGCCGGTGCGCCCGCGATGCGCGTGCGCGGCTTCGCCGTGCCGGGCTGGGCCGAGGACGTGAGCTTCGAGGTCCGCCCGGGCGAGATCCTCGGCTTCGCCGGGCTGGTCGGCGCCGGCCGCACCGAGCTGTTCGAAGGCCTGCTGGGCCTGCGTCCAGCGGCCGGCGAGGTCGAGATGCTCGGCCGCGCCGTGCCGCATGCGAAGGGCTGGCGCAATCCGCGCGACGCCGCGCGCCACGGCCTCACCTACCTGAGCGAGGACCGCAAGGGCAAGGGCCTGCACGTGGACTTCGGCCTGCGCCAGAACCTCACGCTGATGGCGCTCGAGCGCTACGCCCGCCCATGGCTCAAGCCCGAGGCCGAACGCGACGCGCTCGCCGGCGCCGTCAAGGACTACGGCATCCGCACCGGCTCGCTCGACGTGCGGGCCTCCTCGCTCTCGGGCGGCAACCAGCAGAAGCTCGCGCTCGCCAAGGTGCTGCAGCCGGCGCCGGAGGTGGTGGTGCTCGACGAGCCCACGCGCGGCGTGGACGTGGGCGCCAAGCGCGACATCTATTTCCTGATCCAGCGACTGGCCCGCGAAGGGCTCGCGGTGATCGTGGTCTCGTCGGAGCTGATGGAACTGATCGGCCTGTGCCACCGCGTCGCGGTGATGCGCGCGGGCCGGCTGGTCGCCACCCTCGACGCGGCCCAACTGACAGAAGAGGAGCTCATCGCTCATGCCACCGGAACAGCAGCAGACCACCACGCCGCCGCCTGAAGCCGCGGCGCACCGCAGCCAGGCGCGCCCGCGCTGGACCGAGCGCCTGCACGGCCTCGGCCCGGTGATCGGGCTGGTGCTGCTGTGCCTCGGCGGCACGCTGCTCAACAGCGACTTCGCGACCGTCGACAATGCGATGAACGTGCTCACGCGCACCGCCTTCATCGGCATCATCGCCGTCGGCATGTGCTTCGTGATCATCTCGGGCGGCATCGACCTCTCGGTGGGCTCGATGGCGGCGCTGATCGCGGGCAGCGTGATCATGTTCATCAACTGGGCCGGGCCGGCCTCGGGCTCGCCGCTGATGGCGGTGGTGCTCGGCGCGGTGCTCGCGGTGGTGCTGGGCGCGCTGTTCGGCCTCGCGCACGGCCTCCTGATCACCAAGGGGCGCATCGAGCCCTTCATCGTGACGCTCGGCACGCTCGGCATCTTCCGCGCCTACCTCACCTACTTCGCCGACGGCGGCGCGCTCACGCTCGACAACGAGCTCTCGGACCTCTACGCGCCGGTCTACTACGCGAGCCTCGCGGGCATCCCGGTGCCGGTGTGGGTGTTCGTGATCGTGGCGATCGTCGGCGGGCTGATCCTCAACCGCACCGCCTACGGCCGCTACGTGCAGGCGATCGGCTCGAACGAGCAGGTGGCGCGCTACGCGGCGGTGGACGTCGACCGCGTGAAGATCCTCACCTACGTGCTGCTCGGCGTCTGCGTGGGCATCGCGACGCTGCTGTACGTGCCGCGCCTGGGCTCGGCCTCGCCGACCACCGGCCTGCTCTGGGAGCTCGAGGCGATCGCCGCGGTGATCGTCGGCGGCACCGCGCTCAAGGGCGGCGCGGGCAGCATCACCGGCACCGTGATCGGCGCGATCCTGCTCTCGGTCATCAGCAACATCCTCAACCTCACGAGCATCATCAGCGTGTACCTCAATGCCGCGGTGCAGGGCTTCGTGATCATCATCGTCGCCTTCCTGCAGCGCGGGCGACGCTAGGGCGCTTCTTGTTTTCCGTTCCTTTCCATCCACCCAAGAGGAGACATCCAGCATGACGAAATTCACCCGACGCATCGCACTCACGGCGGTTGCCGCCGCCGCGTTCGCCAGCCTGCCCGCGCTTGCCGCGGAGAAGGTCAACCTCGGCGTCTCGATCCCGGCGGCCACGCACAGCTTCATGGGCGGCATCAACTACTGGGCCAACCAGGCGAAGAAGGACCTCGAGAAGCAGCACAAGGACCTCAAGATCACGATCAAGACCGCGGCCAACGCCCCCGAGCAGGCGAACCAGCTGCAGGACCTGTCGACCGTGACCAAGATCAACGCGCTCGTGGTGTTCCCGTTCGAGTCGGCCGCGCTGACCAAGCCGGTGGCGCAGGTCAAGGCCAAGGGCGCCTACGTGACCGTGGTCGACCGCGGCCTCACCGACACCAGCGCGCAGGACGCCTACGTGGCCGGCGACAACACGGCCTTCGGCCGCATCCCGGCCGAGTACATCGTCAAGCAGCTCGGCGGCAAGGGCAACGTCGTCGCGCTGCGCGGCATCGCCACCACGCTCGACAACGAGCGCATGGACGCCTTCAACGCGGTGCTCAAGAACCATCCGGACGTCAAGCTGCTCGACGCCAAGTACGCCAACTGGAACCGCGACGATGCCTTCAAGGTGACGCAGGACTACCTCACGCGCTTCAAGAACATCGATGCCATCTGGGCCGCCGACGACGACATGGCGGTGGGCGTGCTCAAGGCCGTGGAGCAGGCCAAGCGCGACGACATCAAGATCATCTTCGGCGGCGCGGGCGCCAAGGGCATGGTCAAGACCATCATGGACGGCAAGGACAAGCGCATCACGGCCGACGTGAGCTACTCGCCCAAGTTCATCTACGACGCGATCAAGCTCACGGCCGAGGCGCGCCTGAAGGGCGAGAAGCTGCCGGCGACCACGATCATTCCCTCGGTGCTGATCACCAAGGACAACGCCAAGGACTTCTACCACCCCAACTCCCCCTTCTAAGGTGACAGAGATCGCTTCACGCAAGCTGCGCTACGCCATGGTCGGCGGCGGCCGCGACGCCTTCATCGGCGCCGTGCACCGCAGGGCCATGGCGCTCGACGGGCAGATCGAGCTGGTCGCTGGCGCGCTGTCGTCGAGCCCCGAAAAGGCGCGCGCCTCGGGCGCGGACCTGGGGCTGGCGGACGACCGCAACCACCGCGACTGGCAGGCGCTCTTGGCCGACGAGCTGCGGCGCCCGAGCGGCGAACGCATCGACTTCGTCTCGATCGTCACGCCCAACCACGTGCACTATCCCGTGGCGCAGGCCTTCGTCGAGGCCGGCTTCCACGTGGTGTGCGACAAGCCGCTCGTGCACACGCGCGCGCAGGCCGATGCGCTGGTCGCGAGCGTCGCGAAGCAGGGCACCGTGTTCGGCGTGACCTACAACTACACCGGCTATCCGATGGTGCGGCAGGCGCGCGAGATGGTCCGCGCGGGCCAGCTCGGCGCGCTGCGCAAGGTGGTGGTCGAGTACAACCAGGGCTGGCTTTCGAGCCAGCTCGAGGGCAGCGGCAACAAGCAGGCCGACTGGCGCACCGACCCTGCGCGCAGCGGCGCGGCCGGCGCCATCGGCGACATCGGCTCGCATGCCGAGAACCTCGTCGCCAGCGTCACCGGCCTCGAGATCGAGAGCCTGTGCGCCGACCTCGGCGCGCTGGTGCCGGGCCGCCTGCTCGACGACGACGGCAGCCTGCTGCTGCGCTTCAGGGGCGGCGCGCGCGGCGTGCTGATCGCCTCGCAGATCAACACCGGCCTCGAGAACGACCTGCGCCTGCGCGTCTCGGGCACGCTGGGCACGCTCGAATGGCGGCAGGAGCAGCCGAGCCAACTCGTGCACCTGCCGCACGACGGGCCGAAGCGCATCCTCACGCGCGGCTCGCCCTGGCTGTGCGAATCGGCGCAGCGCGCGAGCCGGCTGCCCGCGGGGCATCCCGAGGGCTTCATCGAGGCCTTCGCCAACATCTACGCCGGCGTCGCGGCCGACATCCGCGCGCGGCAGGCGGGACAGCCGGCCGATCCGGTCGCGGCCGACTATCCGCGCGTGGAGGACGGCGCGCGCGGCGTGCGCTTCATCGAGCGCACCGTCGCCTCGGCCCGGAGCGAGGCCAAGTGGACGCCCTGGTAGGCCGGCGCGGCAAGTAGGCGCCGGCCCACAGCGCATTGCGCCCGCGCGTGCCGCGCGCCGCCGCCGCCAGCCCCTACCATGGCGGGCCATGCCCGCAGAAGCAGCCGCCGTCGAGGATCTGGTCGTCGCCCGACCCGAGGGCCTGTATTGCCCGCCCGGCGACTTCTACATCGACCCGTGGCGGCCCGTGGACCGCGCCGTCATCACGCACGCGCATTCGGACCATGCCCGGCCCGGCCATGCGCACTACCTCGCCCACACCCACAGCGCCGGCACCTTGCGCGCGCGCCTGGGCGCCGACATCGCGCTGCAGACCCTGGCCTACGGCGAGGCGATCGCGCACCGCGGCGTGCGCGTCTCGCTGCATCCGGCCGGCCACGTGCTGGGCTCGGCGCAGGTGCGGCTCGAACACGGCGGCCGCGTCTGGGTGGCCTCGGGCGACTACAAGACCGAGCCCGACGGCACCTGCCCGCCGTTCGAGCCCGTGCCCTGCGACACCTTCATCACCGAATCCACCTTCGGCCTGCCGATCTACCGCTGGCCCGCGCAGGCCGCGCTGTTCGCCGAGATCGACGCCTGGTGGCGCGCCAATGCCGAGGCTGGCCGCCCCTCGGTGCTGTTCTGCTATGCCTTCGGCAAGGCGCAGCGCATCCTGCACGGCGTGGATGCGGCGATCGGGCCGATCGTGGTGCATGGCGCGGTCGAGCCGCTCAACGCGGTGTACCGCGCGGCCGGCGTCGCGCTGCCCGCGACGCTGCGCGTCACCGACCCGGGCGTGGACGCGGCGCTGCTGAAGCGCGCGCTGGTGCTCGCGCCGCCCTCGGCGCAGGGCACGCCCTGGATGCGTCGCTTCGGCAACCATGCCGATGCCTTCGCGAGCGGCTGGATGCAGCTGCGCGGCACGCGCCGGCGGCGCGGCGTGGACCGCGGCTTCGTGATGTCGGACCATGCCGACTGGCCCGGACTGCAGCAGGCGATCGCGGGCACCGGCGCCGAGCGCGTGTTCGTGACCCACGGCAGCGTGCAGGTGATGGTGCGCTGGCTGCGCGAGAGCGGGCTCGATGCGCGCGGCTTCAAGACCGAGTACGGCGACGAGGACGAGCAGGAGACTCCCTCCCCCTCTGGGGGAGGGCAGGGGAGG
>CBHTTS010000245.1:0-8347 GCA_966095775.1 uncultured Variovorax sp.
CGGTCGATCACCACGTCGATGTCGTGCTTCTCGGTCTTCTTGAGCTTGGGCAGGTCGTTGTACTCGTAGGTCTGGCCGTCGACCCGGAAGCGCACGTAGCCCGCGGCCTGCATCTCGGCGAAGAGCTCGAGGAACTCGCCCTTCTTGTCGCGCGCCACGGGCGCCAGGATCATCAGCCGCGGCTCCTCGCCGAGCGCCAGCGTCGCGTCGACCATCTGCGACACGGTCTGCGCCTGCAGCGCCAGATGGTGCTCGGGGCAGAAGGGCGTGCCCGCGCGGGCGTAGAGCAGGCGCAGGTAGTCGTGGATCTCGGTCACCGTGCCGACGGTGGAGCGCGGGTTGTGGCTGGTGGCCTTCTGCTCGATGCTGATCGCGGGCGAGAGCCCCTCGATCACGTCGACGTCGGGCTTGTCCATGAGCTGCAGGAACTGCCGCGCATAGGCCGACAGGCTCTCGACGTAGCGCCGCTGGCCCTCGGCATAGAGCGTGTCGAAGGCCAGGCTCGACTTGCCCGAGCCCGACAGGCCGGTGATCACCACCAGCTTGTTGCGCGGGATGTCGAGGTCGACGTTCTTGAGGTTGTGGGTGCGCGCGCCGCGGATGCTGATGCGCTGCTGCGCGAGCACCGCGCCGAGGTAGGCGGCGTCGCGGTCGCTCTCTTGCGCGGCGAGGTCCCGCGCTGCAGCTTGGTCAATGGCTTTTGCTTTTGAATTCAAGGGGGCGATCGTCCGAAGGCAACCGGACATGATAGACCGCCGCCGATTTCATGGCGAGGGGCTGGGTTGAGGTGGTGTCGGCGCCGGGGCTTCGGCGGGCGGCGGCGGCGGATGCACCGGTTCGGTGCTGCCGATCGCGCGCGCGACCATGTGCTCGGCCAGCGTGTCGTAGAGCGGCCGGCTGATCATGCGCGAGATCAGGCTCGCGAGCATCGCGGCGGCCATCAGGCTCAGCACCATCGCATGGCCGTCGACCATCTCCATCACGATGATGAAGGCCGTCAGCGGCGCCTGTGTGACCGCGGCCAGGAAGCCGGCCATGCCCATGGCGATCAGCGCGGGGCCGAGGTCGCTGTGCGCGAAGCCGGCCACCGCGTCGCCGATGCCCGCGCCGATCGAGAGCGAGGGCGCGAAGATGCCGCCCGGCACGCCGCACCAGGCGGTGAGCCAGGTGGCGACGAACTTCAGCGCGGTGTAGAGCGGCGTGAGCTCGTCGTGGCCCTGCAGCATCTGCTTGACCGCTTCGGAGCCGGCGCCGAAGGTCACGCCACCGGTCACCAGCCCGATCGCGGCGATCGCGACCCCGCAGACGGCCGCGAAGCGCAGCGGGAAGCGCGCGCGCCACCGCTGGAAGCGGCCTGCGGTGCCGGTGAGCGAGGCGATCAGCAGCCGCGCGAACAGCCCGCCCGCCGCGCCGCTGAGCAGCGCCACCACGAGGCCCGGGCCGAGCGCGTCCCAGCCGAGCCGCGGCACGCGGATCACGCCGAAGTAGCTGATGTTGCCGAAGACCGACACCGCGACCAGGCCCGCGAGCACGATGGCGGTGATGATCAGCCCGCTCGAACGCGCCTCGAGGCGGCCCGAGAGCTCCTCGATCGCGAACACCACCCCCGCGAGCGGCGCATTGAAGGCTGCCGCGATGCCCGCGGCCCCGCCCGCGACCAGCAGCGCGCGCGCGTCGATGGTGGTGTTGGGCGACAGCCAGCGCCGCGCATGCTGCATCACGCCGGCCGCGACCTGCACCGACGGCCCCTCGCGGCCGATCGACAGCCCGGCCGCGAAGCCCGCCGCGCCGAGCCCGATCTTCGCGACCGTGAGCCGCAGCGAGGCGAAGACGAAGCGCCGCTTGCCCGGCAGCGCCGGATGCAGCGCGGCCTTGATCTGCGGGATGCCCGAGCCGCCCGCGCCCGGGAAGAAGCGCAGCGTGCACCAGACGATGGCCACCGTGATCAGCGGCGTGGTGACCAGCACCGCCCACGGCCAGGCATCGTAGAAGCGGTGGAAGCGCTCGAAGATCCAGTCGCTCGCGAGCGTGAAGCCCACGACGAACAGTCCGGCCGCGACCGCATAGCCCAGCACGATCGCGCGGTCGAGCCAGACGCGGCCGCTCGAGAGTTCGGCGCGCAGGTGCGCGAGGAAGTCCGGTTCGCGGTTCATAGGCGGTCCATTCTGGCATCCGCGGCCCGGCGCGCCCGGCGCGGCGGTCATCGGGCACAATCCGGGGTTCTTCTTTTTTCCTTCTCCTCCATCCACTTATCAGGGGCAGTGCACATGGCATCGGTCAACAAAGTCATCCTCGTCGGCAACCTGGGGCGCGATCCCGAAATGCGTACCTTCCCGAGCGGAGACCAGGTCGCGAACGTCACCGTCGCCACCACCGATCGCTGGAAGGACAAGCAGAGCGGCGAGATGCGCGAGGCCACCGAGTGGCACCGCATCGTGTTCAACGGCCGCCTGGCCGAGATCGCCGGCCAGTACCTGCGCAAGGGTTCGCAGGTCTACATCGAAGGCAGCCTGCGCACGCGCAAGTGGACCGACAAGGACGGCATCGAGAAATACACCACCGAGATCCGCGCCGACCAGATGCAGATGCTCGGCAGCCGCCAGGGCCAGGGCGGCCCCTCGGGCGGCGGCGACGACGACGGCTACTCGCAGGGCGGCGGCTACGGCCAGGGCGGCGGCGGCGGTGGCTACGCATCGCGCGCGCCCGCGGCCGCACCGCGCGCGCCCGCACCCGCGCCGCGCCAGGCGCCGGCCAAGTCGTCGTCGGGCTTCGACGACATGGACGACGACATCCCGTTCTGAAAAGGGACTTTCCGGGTCTGTGCATCGAGGCGCGCTCCGCGGGGCGCGCCTTTTTGCATTTCCGAGGCCGCCCGCCGGCATCAGCGTGCGAGGTCGGCGATGAACGCCGCGTCCTGCGCGCCGCTGTAGATGCGGAAGTCCTGGATCCGGCCCTTGAAGTACGGGTCGCGGCCGTACTGTGAGCGGCCCAGCCAGGTCCGGGTGGTGTGGCCCAGCTGGAAGGGGTTGATCCAGATGCCGCCCGCGGTGGCGACCTGCGCGCCGTCCACGTAGAGCGTGCCCACGGTGCCCGCGAGCGTGACCGCCACGTGCACCCAGCGCCCGGTGGGCAGCACGCTGCCGGACACCGACTCCTCCTTCCAGAACTGATTGCGCGAGGCTGAAAAGCGCAGCTGGTCGTTGCCGTCGCGCAGGATCAGGATCATGTAGGCCACGTCGTTGGAGCCGAAGTCGAAGATGCGTGCATTGACCGCCGTCGCGTCCCAATGGACCCACGTCGCGACGGTGAAATCGCCCAGGGCCGACACGGCCCCGTCCGGCAGCGCGACGTGGCCGCTGCGGCCGTCGAGCTGCACCGCGCGCCCTCCGTTGCGTCCTTCGCCCCAGCTCGCGCCGCCCTTCAGCTGCGCGTGCAGGCCGCGGCCGCCGGCGTCGTCGGCGTTGCCGTCGAGCGGCAGGTGCAGCCACAGCTCGCCGGGGACCGCCACGCGCACGGTCTCGGCGCCGGTCATCTCCCCGGCGGCGGTCACCGCGACGATCCGGTAGTGCCAGCTGCCCCGGCCGGGATCGTCGGTCCAGGTGCGCGGCTCGGTGACCGGCGACAGGGTGGTGAACGGACCGTTCGGCGACGCCGCGCGCTGCACGAGGTATTGCGAAGCGCCCGCGGTGCCCCACCAGGACAGCTGCACCTTTCCATCGCTCAGGAATGCGCTCAGGCCGCTCGGCCTGGCGGGAGGGGCCGGATCGCGCGCATAGAGCAGCGTGCCGATGCCCGGCTGGTCGCCGCCGTCGACGCGCTCCGGCCGAATCCTGTCGAGGAGCGCCTGGGTCCAGGGGGCCGAGAGTCCCTTGCGGCTCACGTAGTGGCTGTAGATGAGGTCCCAGTTGGGCCGCAGCTGGTTGGTGCCCGCCGCGGCCGTCCCCGATCCGTGGACGCCGCTGTAGGGCGCGAACGGCATCGTGTACAGCGCGTTGCCGCCGGCATCCGCCAGGTTCGTCTTGGCCACGTACTCCGCGCCGGCCAGCAGGCGGTTGTTCCAGTGGCCGAACAGATCCTCGCCCTGGTTCCAGGCCATCTCGCACAGCATCCCCGCCAGCGCGATGCCGAGGGTCGAGTGGCCCTGGTCGCGATGGCTCTCCTGCCATTGCCCCAGGTAGCCGGGATGCAGGTAGTAGACGTTGTTGGCGCTCGCGC
This sequence comes from uncultured Variovorax sp., assembly GCA_966095775.1. Lineage (GTDB taxonomy): Bacteria > Pseudomonadota > Gammaproteobacteria > Burkholderiales > Burkholderiaceae_C > Variovorax. The sequence continues at coordinate 4,216 of CBHTTS010000245.1, forward strand.
CGGTGCCGCGGCCGGTCCTGTAGTAGGTGCTCGCCTCGGCCATCAGGTCGCTCCGGTCGCAGAACACGCCGATCGCGTAGATCGAGCAGATGTTGGCCAGGTCCCAGTTGGCCCAGTAGTGGGTGACCTTCCGGGTCTCCGTGCCGTTGTGGTCGACCAGGAAGTCGTGGCACTTCGGATAGAAGACGTTCAGCAGCATGGCCTGGAAGCGCGCGACGTCCTCCTTCGCCCAGCCGGCGTAGGTCCGCATCAGCTCCGCGGCGTTGGCCCACTGGTTGCCGTAGAGGCCCGAGGCGAGGAAGACGTTCGAGTTGCCGCCCAGCTCGGTCAAGGTCGACGACCAGGCATTGAGAAACTCCACCGCCTTCTTCGCGTAGTTCTCGTCGTGCGTGATCTTCCAGCGCAATGCGAGATGAAGGGCGCGCACCATGTCGCCGACCATCTGCCAGTAGTTCTCGCCATCGACGCCGCGCGTCACCAGCGCGAGGGGGCGCGGCGTCGCGTTGAGGTTGGTGTTGTTCGTCCTGAGCATCATGTTCCAGCCGCCCACCCAGGGCTCCGCATGCGCGGCCAGCTTGTCCCGGATGCGCTGCAGGTCGGCCTCGGTGACCAGCAGGCCGGGGTGCGTGATCTCGCGTGCCTGCGGCGCCGTGGGCGCCGGCGCGGGCGCATCGACGGCACCGGGCCCGGCGTCCGGGGTCGGCGGGGGCGGCTGCTGCGCCAGGGTGGCCCCGATCGGCGGCGGGCCCCCGCCGCCACCACCGCCACCGCCGCAAGCCGTCGTGCCGAGGGCCAGCGCGCCCGCGGTGCCGAGGAAGAAGGTGCGTCGGTCGAGCAGGGTGACGCGCTTGTCGTCGTTCGTCGCAGTTGTCATCAGAAGCAAATATGTAAATAAATGCTTCTGCAACCCGCGTGCCATTTCAATCCGCCGATTCGACGCGGTGAAATCTGTAAACGGATGGATGCATCGCATGCGCCGCGATGCACGCGCGCCCGGCAGGAAGTGACATGCGTTGTCACCCGAGGGGCCGGGCCGGGCCATGAAATGTCATGGCGGCCCTGGCTCGCGCAGCCGCCGGGACCGTCAAGCCGCCTGCAGGCTTCTCGAGAACACCTCGCCGGACGCTGCGCCCTGCCGCGCGGCCTTGGCCTGCCCGATCGCCTCGGCCAGGAACTCCGCGTCGCGGGCCACGCCGGAGAAGCGCCCGGATCCCCACGTGTGCAGCCACGGCAGGCCGAGGAAGTAGAGCCCCGGCTCCCGGGTCACGCCGCGCAGATGCACAGGTGCGCCGCGGCCGTTGAACACCGGCGCGTCGACCCACGCGAAGTCGGGCGAGAAGCCGATGCACCAGACCACGCTCGTGATGCCCGCCGCCGCGAGGTCGAGCCGCGTGCGTTCCTCGCGCGGCTCCCACACCGGCGTGTAGACCGAAGGCGGCGGCGCTTCGATGCCCTGCGCGGCGATGTGCCGGTCGATCGATGCGTTGATGCGGTTGTAGGTGTCGTCGGCCTGGTCGAGGTTGGCGCGCAGGTTGGGCTGGAATTCGAAACTGCCCTCGTCGAAGCCGCTGAGCAGCCCGTACAGCGCCATGCCTTCGAGCGCGAAGCGCCGCAGGTCGATGTCGCGCCCCCCGTCGCGGCCCGTCACGTAGTGGTTGGTGTTGTCGCGCACGCCCTCGCGCAGCGGATGCTCGGTGACCGGCATGTCGTAGTACTTCATGTCGGCGAGCCAGTCGACCACCTCGCGGCCGCGGTAGAAGCGCGCGCAGCGCGGCGCATTGCCGGTGGCCAGGTGGACCTTGCGGCCGGCCAGGTGCAGGTCTTCGGCGATCTGCGCGCCCGACTGCCCGCAACCCACCACCAGCACCGCGCCCTCGGGCAGCTGCGCGGGATTGCGGTACTGCGCGGAATGAAGTTGCGCGACGCCCGCCGGCAGCTTCTCGGCCAGGCGCGGCACGATCGGACGATGGTAGCCGCCCGAAGCCACCACCACCTGGTCGGCGGTGTAGAGGCCGGCATCGGTCTGCACGTTGAAGCGCTCGCGCTCGCCGTCGCGCGCCACGCGCTCCACCGTCACGCCCTCGATGGCCGGCGCCTTCACATGCGCGACGAAGCCCGCGAGCCATTCGTTGATCTGGTCCTTGACCATGAAGCCGTGCGGATCGCCGCCGGTGTAGCCCCAGCCCGGCAGCTGGCACTGCCAGTTGGGCGTGACGAGGCAGAACGAGTCCCAGCGCTGCGTGCGCCAGGTGTGCACCAGGCTGCGCTTCTCGATCACGAGATGGTCGATGCCGCGCTGCTGCAGGCAATAGCTCAGCGACAGGCCGGCCTGGCCGCCGCCGACGATGACGACGCTGTAGTGGCTGCGTCCGCCGTAGGGGTGTGACATGGGGTCTCTCTCTTTCGTTCTCTGGATGGGGCGGGTCAGTCGAAGGCGACGACGGTGACCCGGGCGTCCGCGGTGGCGCCGAAGCGCGCGGCGATGCGTTCGATCTCGGCGAGCTGGTCCATCGCCTGCGAGCACGCGAAGCCGTACTTGGCGCGCACCCGCTCCGACGCGATGCCCAGCGCCTCGCGCGTGCGCTGCAGAAAGTCGTCGAGCCGGTACTGCGTGCCGGGCGCGAGGTAATCGCGCACCACCAGCGAGGGCGAATAGCAGCGGGTTTCGCTGGCGTCGGGCCAGCGCACGTGGAAGTGCATCACGGGCATGGTTCGGTCTCCTGCAGGGCGGCGCGGTACAGCGCCACGTGGCGCGCGGCGCTGGCCGGCCAGCTGAAGCGCTGCGCGAGCCGCGAGGCCGAGCGCGCGATGCGCTGCGGCTCGCGCGTCGCGAGCGCATGCCGCAGGGCCGCGGCGATGGACTCGGCATCGAGCGGATCGGCCCAGCTCACGTCGTCCTCGGCCAGGTACTCGGTGAACGGGGCGATGCGCGAGGCGACCACCGGCGCGCCGCTCGCCAGCCCTTCGAGCACCACCAGCCCGAAGCCTTCGCGCAGCGATGGCATCGCGACCACGTCCGCCAGCCGGTAGAGCGAAGGAATGTCCTCGTCGGGCAGGGGGCCGGTCCGCCGCACCGGCTGCAGCGGGCCTTCGTCGAAGCCGTGGGCCTGCATCAGGGACTGGAATTCCTGCGCATGGGCCGAGTGGTCGAGCAGGCTCGCGCCGCCGGCGACGACCAGCTGCGCCCGCGGATGCGTGGCGCGCAGCAGCGCGAAGGCCGAGAGCAGCCGCGCGGTGTTCTTGCGCGCCTCGACGCCGCCGAGCGCCAGCACCACCGGCGCACCGGGCCGGATGCCCAGGCGCTGCGCCAGTGCCGCATCGGCCGGCTGTGCCTGCGGCGAGAAGCGCGTCGTGTCCACGCCGTTGGTCACCTCGTGCGCCGCGATACCGTGTTCGCGCGCCAGGTGATCGCACCAGAGGCGGCTCACGCACAGCACCCGGCTCGCACGCGCGAAGGCCGTGTGCTGCCATTGCGCAAGCTGCGGCACGTCGAAGGTGTCGAGGTGGTGCACGGTGCGCACGAAGCCGCCGATGTCGCCCGCGTCGCGCAGCTGCGCGAGCGCGTTGCCGCCGATGGCGTCGTGCGTGTGCAGCACGTCGAAGCGCTCGTGCCGCAGCAGCCCGCGCAGGTGCTGCACGAAGGCCGCGATGCGCGTGCGCACCATCTCCACCGTGTCGCGCGGCGTGCCGTGCACCGGCACCAGCTCGACCGCGCAGGGCGGCGTGCGGAACAGCCGCTGCCCCGGCGCGGCGGGCGCGAGCACCGTCACCGCATGGCCGGCCTCGTGCAGCGCGGTCGCGAGTTCGAGCGTGTGCACCACGCCGCCGCGCGGGTTGACCGAATGCGTGAGCAGGGCGATGCGCAACGGGCGCTCAGACATGCGTCGCCTCGTGCGTGTCGGCGGCGGCGGGCCGGATGAAGGCGTCGCTGCCGAAGTCCCACAGCATCGCCTCTTCGCCGCCCGCGCGCAGCCGCACCTGCCGGGTCGCGTCGACCTGGCCGATCACGCCGCAGGCGATGTCGCGCGCGGCGAACCGGGCCAGCACCGGCGCCACCTGGGCGGGCGCCACGCTCAGCACGAAGCCGTAGCTCGGGAACGAGGACAGCCAGCGCAGCAGCGGCACGCCGTCC
>CBHTTS010000246.1:0-8309 GCA_966095775.1 uncultured Variovorax sp.
CGGACCGCACCGGCCGCAGGCCGCCGATCGTGGTCGGCGCGCTGGCCTCGGGCCTGCTGTCCTTCGTCTACCTCTATGCGATCAGCATCAGGAACGTGCCGCTCGCGATCTGCATGTCGCTGCTGATGTGGGGCGTGGTCTACCAGGGCTACAACGCGACCTTCCCGAGCTTCTATCCCGAGCTGTTCCGCACCCGCAGCCGCGTCTCGGCGATGGCGATCTCGCAGAACCTCGGCACCACGGTGACGGCGCTGCTGCCCGCGCTGTTCGCGGCCGTCGCGCCGCCCGGGTCGAGCAACATCTGGCTCACGGTGGGCGCGATCACCTTCGCGATCACGGTGCTCGCGGCGCTCGCGGCCCTGAGCGCGCGGGAGACCTACCGCATCCACATGAAGGACCTCGGCAAGCCCGACGCGGTGCCGGTCGACAAGGCCGAATACGACCGGCTGCGCGCGCAGACGCTGACCGGCGCGCCGATGGCCCGCGCCGCGGCCTGAATCCCCTGCGCGCACCAAGGCCGGCGGCGTGATGAAGAATGGCGGCATGACCTCCCATCTCAAGATCGATTTCGTCTCCGACGTGGCCTGCCCCTGGTGCGCCGTGGGCCTGGCGTCGCTCGAGACGGCGCTGCGGCGCGTCGCGCCCGACGTCTCGGCCGAGCTGCACTTCCAGCCCTTCGAGCTCAATCCGCAGATGCCGCCCGAGGGCCAGGACACCTTCGAGCACCTGAACCAGAAGTACGGCTCGACGCGCGAGCAGCAGGCGCAGTCGCGCGAGATGATCCGCGCGCGCGGCGCCGAGGTGGGCTTCGAGTTCCATCCCGAGGGCCGCCCGCGCGTCTACAACACCTTCGACGCGCACCGGCTGCTGCACTGGGCCGGGCTCGAGGACGCCGCGAAGCAGCTCGCGCTCAAGAAGCGGCTGCTCAAGGCCTTCTTCACCGACCGCGAGAACCCCTCGGACCACGCGGTCCTGGTGCGCCTCGCGGCCGAGGCCGGGCTCGACGCGGACCGCGCGCGCCGGATCCTGGCGAGCGACGAGTACGCGCGGGAGACCCGCGCGCAGGAGCGCGTGTACACCGACGCCGGCATCCACTCCGTGCCCGCGATCATCATCAACGACCAGCACCTGATCTCGGGCGGCCAGCCGGCCGAGGTGTTCGAGCGCGCGCTGCGGCAGATCGCGGGCGCCCAGCCGAGCACGGTCGTTTCGGCCTGATACGGACGGGCCCGGACGCCGGCTTTACCTGGCGCGGCCCGCGCCGCCGTCAACCGCGGCGGCGGCCGGCGGGTTGATCGGTGCATGATCCGGGCCATGCCGTTCCCCGTCCGCCTGCGACGCGGGCTTCTCCTGTGCCTGCTGCCGCTCGCGGCCGCGCTGGCCGGCTGCGCGCTCGGCGGCCGCCAACCCGAGGCGGCGCCGCTGCGCGCGCTCGAAGGCGCCGCCGTCGATCCGCTCGCGCAGTGGCGCTGGCTCGACCGCGTGACCTGGGGCGGCAGCGCTTCGAGCCAGGCCGAGCTCGCGCGCGTGGGCCTTGCGGCCTGGATGGGCCGGCAACTGCGGCCGCAGGCGCAGCCGCTGCCGGTCGCCGCGCAGGCGCAGATCGATGCGATGGAGATCTCGCGCACGCCGCTGCCCGAGCTCGCGCGTTCGCTCGAGGCCCGGCGCCGGGCCGCCGACGCGCTGCCCGACGAGGACGCGAAGAAGGCCGCTCGGCGCGACTACCAGCGCGCGCTCGACCGGCTCGCGCGCGAGGCGCAGCAGCGCTTCGTGCTGCGCGCGCTCTATTCGCCGAACCAGCTGCAGGAGCAGATGACCTGGTTCTGGATGAACCATTTCAACATCGACCTGCGCAAGGGCAACATCCGCGCGCTGGTCGGCGACTACGAGCAGACCATCCGGGCGCATGCGCTCGGCCGCTTCCGCGACCTGCTCGGCGCGACGCTGCGCCACCCGGCGATGCTGCGCTACCTCGACAACGCCCAGAACGCCGCGGCGCGCATCAACGAGAACTACGCGCGCGAGCTGATGGAGCTCCACACGCTCGGCGTGGGCGGCGGCTATTCGCAGGCCGACGTGCAGGAGCTCGCGCGCGTGCTCACGGGCGTGGGCGTGAACCTGCAGCCGCCGGACGCGCCGCCGCCGAAGCTCAGGCCCGCCGTCCGCGCGGACCATGTGCGCGACGGCCTGTTCGAGTTCGACCCGAACCGGCACGACTATGGGCCGAAGACCCTGCTGGGCCAGCCGATCCGCGGCCGCGGGATGGCCGAGGTCGACGAGGCGCTCGACCGGCTGGCGCGCGCGCCGGCGACCGCGCGCTTCGTCTCGCGCAAGCTTGCCGTCTACTTCGTCTCGGACCAGCCGCCGCCGGTGCTGGTCGAACGCATGGCCGCGGCCTTCGGGCGCAGCGACGGCGACATCGCCGCGACGCTGCAGGTGCTGTTCGAGTCGCCCGAGTTCGCGGCCTCGCTGGGCGGCAAGTTCCGCGATCCGGTGCACTACGCGATGGCCGCCGTGCGGCTCGCCTACGACCAACGCGTGCTGACCGACCCGGCGCCGCTGCTCGGCTGGATCCGCCGCATGGGCGAACCGCTGTACGGCCGCGAGACGCCCGAGGGCTATCCGCTCGACGAGGCCGCCTGGGCCAGCGCGGGGCAGATGAACACGCGCTTCGAGATCGCGCGCGCCATCGGCACCGGCGGCGCCGTGCTGTTCCGCGCCGACGACAAGGCGCCGCTCGAGCAGCCGGCGCATCCAGCGCTGGCCGCGTCGCCCGCGGTGCGCACGGTGCAGGCGGGCCTGGGCGCCGACACGCGCGCGGCGCTCGCGCAGGCGCGCAGCCCGCAGGAGTGGAACACCTTCCTGCTCGCCTCGCCGGAACTGATGCGGCGCTGAGCGACGGCCGCACACGCACGAAAGGACGGACCTCATGCAACGCCGGGAACTCCTGAAACGCCTGGCCGCCGTGCCCTTCGCGGGCGCGGCCGGCCGCCTCGTGGCCGCGCCCGCGGCCGGGGGCGCCAAGCTGCTGCTGGTGTTCCTGCGCGGCGCCTACGACTGCCACCACCTGCTGGTGCCGATCGGCAGCGACTTCTACTACGCCGCGCGCCCGAACATCGCGATCGCGCGGCCCGGCGCGCCCGGCGGCGCGCTGCCGATCGACAGCCACTGGGGCCTGCACCCCGCGCTCGCGCAGAGCGTGATGCCGCTGGTCGAGCGCGGCGAGGCGGCGTTCGTCGGCTTCGCGGGCATCGACGACCTCTCGCGCAGCCATTTCGAGACCCAGGACGCGATCGAGCTCGGCCAGGCGCCCGACGGCCGCCGCGACCTCCGCTCGGGCTTCCTCAACCGGCTGGCCGGCGTGCTCGGCGCCGGCGCGGCGGCCGCGGTGCCGCCGATCGCCTTCACCGAGCAGTTGCCGATCGTGCTGCGCGGCGGCGCCAAGGCCGCGAACATGGCGCTCGCCGGTCCGGCGCGCGCGGGCCTCGATGCGCGGCAGAGCGAGCTCATCGCCGCGATGTACCGCCGCACCGCGCTGGCCGGCCCCGTGGCCGAGGGCTTCGCGCTGCGCGACGAGGTGATGCGCGCGATGCAGGCCGAAGCGGATGCCGCGAGCCGCAACGCCATGAGCGCGAGCGGCTTCGAGCAGGTGGCGCGCCGCATGGCGCTGCTGATGCGCGAGCGCTTCGACCTGGGCTTCGTCGACGTCGGCGGCTGGGACACGCACGTGGGGCAGGGCGGCGCCACCGGCTACCTCGCGAGCCGCTTCGACGCGCTGGGCCGCGGCCTGGCGGGCTTCGCCGAGCAGATGGGCGAGGCGGCGTGGCGGCGCAGCGTCGTGGTGGTGCTCAGCGAGTTCGGCCGCACCTTCCGCGAGAACGGCAACCGCGGCACCGACCACGGCCACGGCACGGTGTACTGGGTGCTCGGCGGCGGGCTGTCGGCGCAGGCCGGCGGGCGCGTGCTCGGCGAGCAGCAGGCGCTCGCGCCGGGCACGCTGTTCCAGGACCGCGACCTGCCCGTGCTCAACGAGTACCGGGCGGTGCTCGGCGGGCTGTTCCGGCGCATGTACGGGCTGTCGCCGGCGCAGCTCGGGCGCGTGTTCGAGGGGGTCTCGCCGCGCGAGCTGCAATTGGTGTAGCTTCGGCATCCGTCGATCCCACCGCCCGAGGAGGCACGCATGCCTGCGCCATCGGACATCGCCGAATCTTCCGCCGCCGCCCCCTGGGGCCCCCAGGCGCTCGCCCGCCTGCTGCACGGCATCGTGGCGCTCGCAGCGGCGGGCGGCATCGGGCTCGAGCTCGCGGCCGCCATCGTCCATGGGCCGGGCGCGGCGCCCACGCAGCTCGAGCGCTTCGTGCGGCTGTTCAGCTACTTCACGATCGATTCGAACCTGCTGGTCGGCGGCGTGAGCGCGCTGCTCTGCCTGCGGCCCGCGCACGACGGCGCGCTGTTCCGCGTGCTGCGGCTCACGGCGCTGCTGTGCATCGCGGTCACGGGCATCGTGTTCCACACGCTGCTCACGGGCCTGCGCGAACTCACGCCCTCGGGCGAGCTCGCCAACTTCCTGCTGCACACGGTGACGCCGCTCGGCGCGGTGCTCGGCTGGCTGCTCGTGGGTCCGCGGCCGCGCACCGACCGCGGCACCATCGGCCGCGCGGTGCTGCTGCCGCTGGCCTGGATCGTCTACACCTTCGTGCGCGGCGCCTTCGTCGACTGGTATCCCTATCCGTTCATGGACGTGTCCAGGATCGGCCTCGCGCGCGCGGTGCTCAATTCGGCCGCGGTCGCCGCGGTCTTCCTCGTACTGGCCTTCGGCCTGCGCTGGCTCGAGCAGCGGCTGCCGGCCGCGCCGGCCCCCTGAGCGCGCCGGGTTTGGGCTTCGTCGCAGAATGGGGCCGGCAAGAAAAGGACACCTCGAATGACCACACTGCAGCAACTCCTCGGCACCGAACTCCCGCTGATCCAGGCCCCGATGGCGGGCGTGCAGGGCAGCGCCATGGCGATCGCCGTCAGCAACGCGGGCGCGCTCGGCTCGCTGCCCTGCGCGATGCTCGGCAACGACGCGATCCGCAGCGAGATCGCGGCGATCCGCGCGGGCACCGGCAAGCCCTACAACGTCAACTTCTTCGCCCATGTCTCGCCCACGGCCGACGCCGCGCGCGAGGCGACCTGGCGCGAGGCGCTCGGGCCGTACTATCGCGAGTTCGGCATCGACGCGGCGTCCATTCCCGCCGGGCCCGGGCGCAATCCCTTCAGCGCCGAGGTCGCCGCGGTGATCGGCGAATTCCGCCCGCCCGTGGTGAGCTTCCATTTCGGGCTGCCGCCCGACGACCTGCTCGCGCAGGTGCGCGGCTGGGGCGCGAGGATCCTGGCCTCGGCCACCACGGTCGAGGAGGCGCTCTGGCTCGAGGCGCGCGGCGTCGATGCGGTCATCGCGCAGGGGCTCGAGGCCGGCGGCCACCGCGGGCATTTCCTGTCGCACGATCTGACGAAGCAGCTCGGCACCTTCGCGCTGCTGCCGCAGGTGGTGCGCGCGGTCCGCGTGCCGGTGATCGCGGCCGGCGGCATCGCCGACGCCGACGGCGTGGCCGCGGCCATGGCGCTGGGCGCCGCCGGTGTGCAGGTCGGCACGGCCTACTTGCTCGCGCCCGAGGCCACGACCAGCGCCGTGCACCGCGCGGCGCTGCAGAGCGAAGCCGCGCGCCACACGGCGCTGACCAACCTCTTCACCGGCCGGCCCGCGCGCGGCATCGTGAACCGCGTGATGCGCGAGCTGGGGCCGATCGGCAGCGCGGCGCCGGAATTCCCGCTCGCCACCTCGGGCATCGCGCCCCTGCGCGCCAAGGCCGAGGCCGGGGGCAGCGGCGACTTCTCGCCGCTGTGGTCGGGCCAGAACGCCACCGGCTGCCGCGCGCAGCCCTCGGCCGAGATCACGCGCGCGCTGGCGCGCGGCTTCGCGTGAGCGCCGCGATGCCGGCGCTGCAACTGCCGCTGAAGTTTCTCGCGCAGGCCGCGGCGGCCGACGCGCGCGAGCCCTGGCTGCTGGTCCTGATGCACGGCGTGGGCAGCAACGAGCAGGACCTGTTCGGGCTGGCGCGGCTGATGCCGCCGCAGTTCCATGTGCTGAGCCTGCGCGCGCCGTACGTGCTGTCGCCCGATTCGTACGCCTGGTTCGAGTTCGAACTGCTGCCCGGCGGCGAACGCCGCATCGACGAGGACCAGGAGCGCGAAAGCCGCTTCCTGGTCGGCGAGATGCTCGCGTCCGCCGCGCAGCAGCTCGGCGTGCCGCCCGAGCGCGTGGTCGTCGGCGGCTTCAGCCAGGGCGGCATCATGGCGCTGTCGCTGCTGCTGACCCGGCCCGACCGGGTGCGCGCGGCGATGGTGTGGCACGGCCGGCTGCTGCAGCAGGTGGTGCCGCAGATGGCGCCGCCCGAGGCCTTCGAGGGCCGCACGCTCTGGGTCAGCCACGGCAGCGCCGACAACGTGATCCCGCCCTCGGCCGCCGAGGCCACGCGCGCGCTCGCGCGCGGCCTGCCGCTGGCGCTCGCGGGCGCCGACTTTCCCGGCGGGCACGAGATCCGTCCGGCCGAGCTGCAGGGCACGCTGGCCTGGCTCCAGGCGCTCGCGGCGGCGCCGAACGTGAGATAGGTCTCGGTCCGCGGCTGAACTTCGGCGCGGAACGCACGTCACACGGCGTTACGAGCTCGGATGCCGGCGGCGGCCGCGATGGGTGCACCATCGGCATTCGTCTCCCACCGCTCTTTGCAAAAGGAAACCGCCGAATGCCCGAACCAGACCTCCCCGACATCCGCGACACCGCCGACGCCCCCGCGTTCCGGCCCCGGCGCGAATCGTCGACGGGCACGATCGTCGTCGTCGTGCTGCTCGCGCTCGCGGCCGCCTTCCTCGGCTGGCGCTGGTACCAGCAGCAGCAGCCGGTGCCGGCCGTGCCGAGCCCGCCCGTGGCCGCGGCCCCCAACGACGCGCCCGCGGTGCCGCCGCTGTCGCCGCTGCCCGAGCTGCTCGAGCCGCACAACCCGATGGAAGGCCTCGCGGCGCCCGATGCGGGCCTGCCGCCGGTCGCCGATTCCGACACGCGCGTGACCAAGGCGCTGGCCGAGCTGTTCGGCGGCAAGGCCGCGACCCAGTTCCTGCGCCCCGACGGCGTGGTGCGCCGCTTCGTCGCCACCGTGGACAACCTGCCGCGCGAGCAGGCGCCCGCGAGCGCATGGCCGGTGGAGCCCACGGGCCAGCGCTTCATCACCGCGCGCCAGGGCGAGACCGACGTCATCGACGGCCGGAACGCGGCGCGCTACACCGCGCTGGTGCAGCTCGCGCAGTCGGTCGATCCCGCGAAGGCGGCGAAGGTGTATGCGCGGCTCTATCCGCTGTTCCAGCAGGCCTACGAGGAGCTCGGCTATCCGGGGCGCTACTTCAACGACCGGCTCGTCGCCGTGATCGACCACCTGCTGCAGGCGCCCGAGCCCGCGGGCCCGGTGCGGGTGCGGCTGGTCGAGGTCAAGGGCAGCGTGCCGTCGCAGCGGCCCTGGGTGCGCTACGAGTACGTGGACCCCGCGCTCGAGTCGCTCTCGGCGGGCCAGAAGATCATGGTGCGCGTCGGCCTCGAGAACGAGCGCCGGCTCAAGGCCAGCCTGCGCAGCTTCCGCCAGCACGTCGCCACGGGCGAGCTCGCGGCGAAGAAGAAGCAGCAGCCCTGAGCGCGGCTGCGGCCCGCCGGCCCCGCGCCGTGTAGGCGCGGGCCGATTGCGCACGCCGTCGATGGCGCAGATGATCGACCGATCCCCAGCATTCGAGGACCACCGTATGAGCCTGATCAGCGTCGACCTCTACCAGAGTGCCACCGATCCCAGCAAATTCCTGGCGCTGCCCGCCGGCGCCGACCCGGCCGAACTCATGGGCCCGATGACCTTCGACAGCGACTATGCCGAGGTCCGGCGCTACCAGGAGGGCTTCGAATTCGATCCCTCGCAGGACTACGCGGGCGTCAACGCCGCGAAGATCGCGGCCGACCTGCTGACCGTGAAGTGGGCGATGTACCGGCGCGAAGGCTGATCAGCAGGGCGCGGGCGCGCCCGAGGGCTTGGGTTCGAAATTCCACATCGCGCTGTCGCTGGTCGAGACCGCCACCGCGCCCGCCGCGAGCGCGCTGCGCACGTCGTTGGCCGTGCTCACGAAACCCGAGGCGACGATCGGCGGCAGCGCACTGCGTTCCTTGAGCGTGATGTGCGAGAGCATCGGCGCCGGCATCAGCTGCACCAGGTTCGGGTCGCTCTGCTCGAGCGCCT
>CBHTTS010000247.1:0-8100 GCA_966095775.1 uncultured Variovorax sp.
GCAGGCGCTGCAGCAGGGCGGCGCTAAGGCGCTGCTCGGCCAGGCGGGCCAGGCGGCCACGGGCATGGCGATGCAGGCCGCGGGCGCACGGCTCGGCCCCGCGGGCGCGCAGGCCGCGGCGATCGCGAACATGGCGGGCGGCCTCGCCAAGGGCGGTGCGCCGGCCGGCATCCCCTCGGCCGCCGCCGCCACCCCCGCGCTCGCGGGCCGCACGCCCGGGTTCGCGGGCTGACGCGGCCACCGCCGATGAGCGCGCAGGTCATCATCCTCGCCCACGACATGTGGCGCAAAGGCGCGGGCGGCGCGCCGGCCGGCCTCGTGGGACAGGCCGACAGCTTCGCGTACGCGGGGCTCGACCTCGGGCTCGCGCAGTTCGCGGGCTCGAGCTTCAGCGGCAGCAGCTTCACGGCCACCAGCTTCCGCCAGGCGGGCTGGACCGGCTGCCGGTTCGCCGGCTGCAGCTTCACGCAGTGCGACTTCGGCGCGATCGCGGTCAGCGGCTGCACCTTCGTCGACTGCCGCTTCACCCGCGCGAACTTCGACGGCGCGAGCATCAGCGCGAGCACCTTCACGCGCTGCCACTGGGACGACATCAGCTTCGAGCGCGGGCAGTGGAACGACGTGGGCGTGCTCGACTGCAGCGGCACCGTGGTGCATGCGCAGGGGCTGCAGGGACGCAGCGTGGACTTCACGGGCAGCCGCTTCGAGCAGCTCGAGTTCCGCAACGCGAACATCAATTGAGGGACACGAAGAAGAATGGCAGAGACGGCTGGCTCGAAACCCGCTGAGCGAGAACCCCAGACCGCGGTCGCACCGCTGAACACCATCGTGGGCGAGGACATCGCGGCCGCGAGCAAGGCGGTCGACGACTGGCTGCGCTCGTTCAGCGGCGGCTACGTCACGCTCGAGCGGCTCACGATGGTGCTCGGCAGCATCCCGGTCGTGGGCAACATCATGGCGCTGGTGGACGTGTTCCTCGACATCATCCACATCGTCGAGAAGAAGGCGCGCGACGGGGTCGAGAGCTTCCTCAACTGGGTGAGCCTGGGCATCAACCTGATCGGGCTGATCCCGCTGCCGCCGACCATGGCGGCGGCGCGCATGAGCCTGCGGCCCACGCTGCACCTGGTGCGCCAGCAGTTGAAGACCGCGGCGTCGAACCTCGGCGAGACCATCGTCGTGACGCTGGTGGGGCACCTGAACGCCACGATCGTGGGCGAGCTCGACAAGTTCATCGAGGGCGCGATCGCCAAGCTCGACGAGATGTTGAAGAACTGCGCCAAGCTCTCGGACAGCATCATCGACAACCTCGTGGACGTGCTGCGGCGCGTGCTCGGGCAGAAGGACCTGTTCGCGGTCGGCACGCCGGCCACGCCCGAGACGCGGGTGCACGACCCGAAGACCGAAAGCACCTGGAGCCGCATGTGGGGCAGCGCGGTGCGCTTCACCAAGCAGTCGGCCAACTACGTGGCCAAGAAGGCGGCGGGCCAGCTGCCGGCGGGCGTGGCCTCGCGCGTCAATGCGGTGATCGCGCAGATGCTGGATTTCAAGGCGAGCTTCCGCACCCAGCTGGTGAAGCTGGCCGACCGGGAGGCGCAGGCCAGCATCATGTGGCTGCTGCACAAGCTGCTGGAGGCGATCAAGCGCAAGAAGGGGCAGCGTGCGGCGATCGTGCCGCCGGCCCACGGCGCGCAGGCCGACAAGGACCGGCCCGGCGCGCAGCTCGGCCACATCAACAAGCAGGCGCCCGCGCGCAACGATCCCAACTGCCGCCGCAACAAGCCTGCGCGCGCGGCGGTCGGCGGTTCGATCAGCCTCGCGACCGGCAGCGAGAGCTTCGTGCACACCGACTTCGTGCTCGCCGCGCCGCTTGCGATCACATGGTCGCGCGTCTACCGCAGCCAGCTCGATGCCTATGACCGCGGCGTGCTCGGCGCGCGCTGGATCAGCCCGTACACCACCCGCATCGACATCACGCCCGCGGGCGGGCTGGTCTACCGCGCCGCCGACGGCCGCAGCCATGCCTTTGCGCGACTCGCCGTGGGTCAGTCGCACCGCAACGCGGCCGAGGACCTGGCGCTGACGCAGCTCAGCGATACGCTGCTCGCGCTCGATGCCGGCCTGCAGGGCGACTGGCGCGAACTCTACGAGCTCGTCGACAGCCGCCAGCCGCACTACCGCCTGGTGGCGCAGCAGGCGCGCGACGGCCTCTCGGTGGGCCTGCGCTACGACCACGTGATCGCTTCGACCGGCGAGCGCGTGCTCAGCGACATCGTCAGCAAGCAGGGCGAGCAGGTGATGGCGCACGTGGGCACGCGGCCCGATGCGAAGACGGGCCTGATCGAGTCGCTCTGGGAGCTCAAGGACGGCCAGGTCGTGCGGCAGCTCGCGGGCTACATCCACGACGCCGAACGCGACCTCGTCGAGGCGCGCGACGAGGACGGCGCGAGCTGGCACTACAGCTACAGCCACCATCTCGTGACCCGCTACACCGACCGCACCGGCCGCGGCATGAACCTCGAATACGACGGCACCGGCCCGGATGCCAAGGCCGTGCGCGAGTGGAGCGACGACGGCAGCTTCGCCCTGCAGCTGGAGTGGGACCGCAACATCCGCCTGACCTACGTGACCGACGCGCTCGGCGGCGAGACCTGGTACTACTACGACATCGACGGCTACACCTACCGCATCATCCACCCCGACAAGCTCGAGGAATGGTTCTTCCGCGACGAGGCGAAGCACATCACGCGCCACGTCCACACCGACGGCGGCACCGACGACTACCGCTACGACGCCGACGGCAACCTGCAGGTGCACACGCGGCCCGACGGCAGCCGGGTGCACTTCGAGTACGACGCCAAGCACCGCATCACCGGCATCCGCGACGGCGAGGGCGGCGTGTGGAAGCGCGACTACGACGCCGGGGGCCATCTGGTCGAGGAGATCGACCCGCTCGGCCACAAGACCGAATACGCCTACGACCAGGCCGGGCGGCCGGTGCGCATCACCGATGCCAAGGGCGGCACCAAGCTGCTGAGCTACACGCCGGCCGGCCGCCTCGCGAGCTTCACCGACTGTTCGAGCAAGACGCGCCGATGGGAATACGACAGCCGGGGCCGCACGGTCAAGGAGATCGACGCCGCGGGCCAGACCACCCGCTACCGCTACAGCCCCTCGGGCGAAGGCATCGTCCAGCGCGGCGACGCCAACAGCCCGGGCCGGCTCGAAGAGATCACCTGGCCCGATGCGACGCGCACGCATTTCGTGCACGACGCCGAAGGCCGCCTGCTCGCGCACGTCGATGCGCTCGGCCGCCGCACGCGCTACAGCTTCAACCGCGCCGGACTGGTGGCGGGCCGCATCGACGCCGCGGGCCAGTCGCTGCGCTACGAATGGGACCTGCTGGGCCGCCTGACCGAGCTGCGCAACGAGAACGGCAGCCGCTACGAGTTCCGCTACGACCCCGCGGGTCGGCTGCTCGAGGAAACCGGCTTCGACGGCACGACCATCCGCTACCGCTACGACGAAAGCACGGGCCGGCTGCGCGAGGCGGCCGAGGGCGAGCGCGTGCTGCGGATGGAGACCGACGCGATGGGCCGGATGGTCGAGCGCGCCGTCGGCGCGCAGTCCGAGCGCTTCGCCTACGACCGCAACGGCCGCATGACCGAGGCGGTCAACGGCGATGCGCGGCTGCAGTGGTTCTACGACGCGGCGGGCAACCTCACGCGCGAACACCACCACTACCTCGCGAACGGCCGCACGGCCGTGTGGCAGCACCGCTACGACGAGCTCAACCAGCGCATCGCCACCGTCCGCCCCGACGGCCACGTCACGCAATGGCTGACCTACGGCTCGGGCCACGTGCACGGTCTGCTGGTCGACGGCGAGGACGTGCTCGGCTTCGAGCGCGACGACCTGCACCGCGAGGTGCTGCGCGAGCAGCGCAACGGCCTGAGCCAGCGCCTGCGCTACGACGAGGGCGGGCGCCTGCGCGAGCAGGCGATCTCGCAGACCCGCCCGGGCGCCGTGGAGGCATTCGAACAGCGCCGCAGCTACCGCTACGACCGGACCGGCCAGCTCGTGGGCGTCGGCGACAGCCGGCAGGGCAACTTCAGCTTCCGCTACGACCCGGTGGGGCGGCTCGTCGAGGCCTCGAGCCGGCTCGGGCGCGAGGTGTTCGCCTTCGACCCCGCGGGCAACATCGTCGATCCCGCGCAGGCCGAACCGGTGCCGCGGCAGGGTGCGGTGCACAAGCTGCTCGACAACCTGCTGAAGGCGTACGCCGGCACCCGCTACCGCTACGACGCGCACGGCCGGATGGTCGAGCGCGTCCACAACGGCCGCAGGACCACCTTCGCCTGGGACGGCTTCGACCGCATGACCGCGGCCACCGACGAGGACGGCACCGGCGTGCGCTACAGCTACGACCCCATGGGCCGGCGCATCGCCAAGCGCGCGCAGAACCTCGTGACGCTGTTCGGCTGGGACGGCAACACGCTGGCCTTCGAGAGCACGCAGAGCCTGGCCGGCGAGCAGGAGCAGGAAGGCCGCGGCTTCAGCGTGCACTACGTCCACGAGCGCGATGCCTTCGCGCCGCTGCTGCAGGTGCGCCAGGCCCATGCCGTCACGCTCGGCAGGACCACCGACGTGAAGGCGCTGATGGCGGCCAACGGCGGCGTCTACGACATCGCGCAGGACCCGCTGTGGAACGGCGAGGCGCAGCCCGCGCCGCTTCGCTTCACGCCCGACGAGATCGCCTTCTACCACTGCGACCACCTCGGCACGCCGCGCGAGCTCACCGACCACGAAGGCCGGCTCGCCTGGTCCGCGCAGTACAAGGCCTGGGGCGAGGCGCGCGAAGCCATCAGCGAGGCGGGGCGGCGTGCGGGCTTCGCGAACCCGATCCGTTTCCAGGGCCAGTACTTCGACGCCGAGACCGGCCTGCACTACAACCGCCACCGCTACTACGACCCCGCGAGCGGCCGCTACGTCTCGCGCGATCCGCTGGGGCTCGCGGGCGGGCGCAACCTGCACGTCTACGTGAGCAACAACCCGGTGCGCGGCATCGACCCGCTCGGGCTGGTGGACATCAACATGTTCCCGCACGACGAGGCGATCCGGGCCTCGGGCGACAATATCCCGAACCCGCCGGGCAGCTTCACGGTGGGCGGCCACGGCAACTCGTCGATCATGCAGAACGCTTCGCGCCAGACCGTGCGGCCGGCCGAGCTGGCCGAGCAGATCCGTGCCCACCCGTCGTACAAGGACGGGCAGCACGTGGTGCTGATGTCGTGCGAGACCGGGAAGGGCGACGCACCCTTCGCGCAGCACCTCGCGAACGAGCTCGATGCGCCCGTGAGCGCGCCCGACAAGTTCCTCTGGATCTGGCCCGACGGCCGGGTCCAGCCCGCGGGCATGACGGCCGACCGCAAGATGGACACCAACGACCTCGGCCGGTGGCGCACGTTCAGGCCCGAGCCATGACGCGCGCCCGCCATTCCCTGCGCGCGGTGCCGGCGCTCGTCGCGCTGGCCCTTTTTCTCTCTCACGCGACGGAGACACATTCCATGGACAAGGACACGCCCACCTCGAGCGGGCAGATCTATGCGCTGGGCGAGCCCGAGCGCGTCGAACTCGAGAAGAAGGCCGAGGCCGGCGATGCGGAGGCGGCCTTCCGCCTCGCGCAGTACCACACCTTCACGCGGAACGACGCCGCCCAGCGCGAGCGCTGGCTGCGGGTCGCGGCCCGGCTCGGGCACCGGACGGCGCAGCTGAACCTGGCCGTGGAGTTGAGCCGCGACGGCAAGGACCTCGCCGGCGCGGCGCACTGGGCCGCCGAGGCCCGCAAGGACGGCAGCCCGGAAGCCGACCGGTTGCTGGGCGAGCTCGAGGCCGCGCGCGCCGCGATGCTCCCGCCCGAGGCGCAGGCCGAGCTGACGGCCAAGGCCCAGGCCGGCGATGCCGGGGCCGCGTTCCGTCTTGCGCGCTACTTCAACTATGTGCGGCAGGACCGCGGCGCCGAGCGGCGCTGGCGCAAGCTCGCGGCCGAGGGCGGCCAGCCGGCGGCGCAATACGAACTCGCGGTCGACCTCTACCGCAACGGCAAGGACCTCGCCCAGGCCGCGCACTGGGCCGCCGAGGCCCGCCGCAACGGCGACGCGGACGCCGCCCGGCTGCTGCGCGAGATCGAGGCGCTGCAGTCGCCCGCGCTCGCGCCCGACGAAGAGGCCGCGCTGGTCGCGAAGGCCGACGCCGGCGATGCAGAGGCCGCGTTCCGTCTCTCGAAGTACTACCACTTCGTGCACCAGGACGGCCGTTCGCGCGGGCGGCGCTGGCTCGTCCGGGCCGCCGAGGGCGGGCAGGCGACGGCACAGTACGACCTCGCGACCGTGCTGCAGCTCGAAGGCCATGCATTGACCGAGGCCGCCCGCTGGGCCGCGGAAGCCCGCAAGAACGGCGATGCCGATGCAGGCCGGCTGCTGCAGCGCATCGAGGCCCTGCGCGGCGGCGCGCCGGGGCAGCCCGGCCGGTAAGAGAAGACGAGAAGAGCGATGGCAGGGACGGAACAGAAGAACACATCCGCCGAGCGCGCGCCGCAGACCGCCGTCGCGCCGCTCAACACCATCGGCGAGGAGGACATCGCCGCCGCGAGCAAGGCGGTCGACGACTGGCTGCGTTCGTTCACCGGCGGCTACGTCACGCTCGAGCGGCTCACGATGGTGCTCGGCAGCCTGCCGATCGTCGGCAACATCATGGCGCTGGTCGACGTGTTCCTCGACATCATCCACATCGTCGAGAAGAAGGCCAAGGACAGCGTCGGCCAGTTCCTCGACTGGGTCAGCCTCGGCATCAACCTGATCGGCCTGATCCCCGCGCCGCCGACCATGGCCGCGGCGCGCATGAGCCTGCGGCCCACGCTGCACCTGGTGCGCCAGCAGCTCAGGACGGCGGCGTCGAACCTCGGCGAGGCCATCGTCGTCACGCTCGTGGGCCACCTGAACGCCACCATCGTCGGCGAACTCGAGACCTTCATCGACAAGGCGATCGCCAAGCTCGGCGAGATGCTCAAGGCCTGCGCCGACCTGGCCGACGATATCGTCGACAACCTCGTGGACATCCTGCAGCGCGTGCTCGGCCGCAAGGACCTGTTCAGCGTCGGCACGCCGCCCGCGCCCGAGAACAAGGTCCACGACCCGAAGACGCAGAGCACCTGGAGCCGCATGTGGAGCAGCGCGGTGCGCTACACCAAGCAGTCGGCCAACTACGTGGCGAAGACCGCGGCGCGGCAACTGCCCGAGGCCATGACGGCGCGCGTCGAGGCCGTGATCGGCAGCCTCGTGAGTTTCAAGACCAGCTTCCGCAACCAGCTCGTGAAGCTGGCCGACCGGGAGGCGCAGGCCAGCATCATGTGGCTGCTGCACAAACTCTTGGAAGCGATCAAGCGCAGGAAGGGGCAGCGCGCGGCGATCGTGCCGCCGGCCAAGGGCGCGCAGGCCGAGCAGGACAGGCCCGGCGCGCAGCTCGGCCACATCAGCCGGCAGGCGCCGGCGCGCAACGATCCGCGCGCCTGCCGCAACTGCCCCGCGGCCGCGGGAACGCCGCGCTCGATCGGCTTCGCCACCGGCAGCGAGAGCTTCACGCACACCGATTTCGTGCTCGCGGCGCCGCTGCCCATCGAATGGGCGCGCACCTACCGCAGCCAGCTCGATGCCCTGGACAACGGCTGCCTCGGCGCACGCTGGATCAGCGCCTACACCACGCGCGTGGACGTCGCCACGCCTGCCAGGGGCGCGCGCCAGGGCCGCGAGAGCCTGGTCTACCGCGCGAGCGACGGACGCAGCCTGGCCTGGCCGCTGCTCAAGGTGGGGCAGGCGCACCGCGACGCGGTCGAGGAGATCACTGTCACGCGCCTCGGCGACGACCTGCTCGCACTGGACTTCGGCAAGCCGCTGCCGCTCGGCGAGCCGGGCGACTGGCGCGAGCTGTACGAACGGGCGGAAGACGGCTCGCACTACCGCCTGGTGGCGCAGCAGGCGCGCGACGGTCTCTCGGTGGGCCTGCGCTACGACCACGTGATCGCTTCGACCGGCGAGCGCGTGC
>CBHTTS010000248.1:0-8093 GCA_966095775.1 uncultured Variovorax sp.
CCAGCTTCGTGAGCTTGAAGACCTTGAGGAAGCGCGTGTTCGGCACGTGCGGGCCGCGGCACATGTCGACGTATTCCTGGTGGTAGTAGAGGCCCATCGCCTGTTCGTCGGGCATGTCCTCGACCAGGCGCAGCTTGTAGTCCTCGCCGCGCGACTTGAAGACCTCGATCACCTCGGCGCGCGGCGTCATCTTCTTGACCACGTCGTAGTCCTGCGCGATCAGCTCGCGCATGCGCTGCTCGATCGCGGCCATGTCCTCGGGCGTGAACGGGCGCTCGTAGGCGATGTCGTAGTAGAAGCCCTCCTCGATCACCGGGCCGATCACCATCTTGGCCGTCGGGTAGAGCTGCTTCACCGCATGGCCGACCAGGTGGGCCGTGGAGTGGCGGATGATCTCGAGCCCCTCGTCGTCCTTGGGCGTGATGATCTGCAGCCGGGCGTCGCGGTCGATGATGTCGCTGGCATCGACGAGGCGGCCGTCGACCTTGCCGGCGACCGTCATCTTGGCAAGGCCCGGTCCAATGGACTGGGCCACTTCGGCCACCGAAACCGGGCCGGGGAACTCGCGGCGCGAGTTGTCGGGAAGCGTGATCTGGATCATGGAAAACCTCTGGAGAAAAACAAAAAAGCGCGGTGGATGCCGCGCTTTGCCTGGTTCGGATGCTGGACGAAACCAGCGCGCGCGGGCTACCGGCGCTTTTCCTCGAAGAAAAAGCCGCTCGTTCCTTGCGGGGTAGTTCGCGGTGTCATAACCAAGGTGCCTTTCTCGCTCTTGTTGGATGCAGAGGGCTGGATTCTATCCGCTGCCCGCGCGCACCGCCGGGGCGCGGTTACCGCCCGGCCGGCGCGAAAAAAAGCCCGGCGCGCGGCCGGGCTCGGAGACGACGGCGGATCGCCTGTCGAGGGGGTACGCCGGCTTCAGTGGAACTGTTCTTCCTCGGTCGAGCCGGTCAGCGCGGTGACGCTGGACTTGCCACCCTGGATCACCGTGGTCACCTCGTCGAAGTAGCCGGTGCCCACCTCCTGCTGGTGCGACACGAAGGTGTAGCCGCGGTCGCGCGCCGCGAACTCGGGCTCCTGCACCTTCTCGACATAGGCCGACATGCCGCGCTGCACGTAGTCCTGCGCCAGGTCGAACATGTTGAACCACATCGAGTGGATGCCGGCGAGCGTGATGAACTGGTACTTGTAGCCCATGGCGCCGAGCTCGCGCTGGAACTTGGCGATGGTCGCGTCGTCGAGGTTCTTCTTCCAGTTGAACGACGGCGAGCAGTTGTACGCGAGCAGCTTGCCCGGGTGCACCTTGTGGACCGCGTCGGCGAACTTCTTCGCGAAGTCGAGGTCCGGCGTGCCGGTCTCGCACCACACCATGTCGGCGTAGTGGGCGTAGGCGACGGCGCGGCTGATGGCCTGGTCCATGCCCTTGCGGGTCTTGTAGAAGCCCTCGGCGGTGCGCTCGCCGGTGAGGAAGGGCTTGTCGTTCTCGTCGTAGTCGCTGGTCAGCAGGTCGGCCGCCTCGGCGTCGGTGCGGGCGATCACCAGCGTGGGCGTGCCGCAGACGTCGGCCGCCATGCGCGCGGCGATCAGCTTCTGCACCGCCTCGGTGGTCGGCACCAGCACCTTGCCGCCCATGTGGCCGCACTTCTTGACCGAGGCGAGCTGGTCCTCGAAGTGCACGCCACCCGCGCCGGCCTTGATCATCGCCTTCATCAGCTCGAAGCCGTTGAGCACGCCGCCGAAGCCCGCCTCCGCGTCCGCGACGATCGGCGCGAAGTAGTCGACGTAGCCGGCGTCGCCGGGGTTCACGTTCTTCGACCACTGGATCTCGTCGGCGCGGCGGAAGGTGTTGTTGATGCGCTCGACCACCTGCGGCACCGAGTCCACCGGGTAGAGCGACTGGTCGGGGTACATCGAGGCGTAGCTGTTGGCATCGGCCGCCACCTGCCAGCCCGACAGGTAGATCGCCTTCACACCGGCCTTCACCTGCTGCATCGCCTGGCCGCCGGTGAGCGCGCCGAGGCAGTTGACGTAGGGCTCGTTGTTCACCAGCTCCCAGAGCTTCTCGGCGCCGCGGCGCGCCAGCGTGTGCTCGATCGGGAACGAGCCGCGCAGACGCACCACGTCGGCGGCGCTGTAGCCGCGCTTGATGCCCTTCCAGCGCGGGTTGGTGGCCCATTCCTTTTCGAGGGCGGCAATCTGCTGTTCGCGGCTCAGTTGTTCGGTGAGGGTCTGGGGCATGGTCACTCCGTGAGGTTGTTGAAAGGATCGCCGTCTGGCTTGGCATCCACTCTAAACCGCAGCACCACTCTTATGTCTTATAGAAGACATATTTTTATCGCAGCGGAATCAACGACTTACACGCAGATTTCTCAATGCAAAATTATTTTTCTCGTATCGAGAAAAAATATTGCGGCGCAGCAGCCCGCCTTTCCGCAATGTGCAACGGCTCTTCCACTGTGAAAAACGGGGCGCTCACCGGGCGGCGAGATGTGCCATCCAGTCGCCGCCGGCAATCACCGCCCGCCCCGCGATGCGCGAGGGATGGATCTCGTACACCAGGCACCGGATGCGCTGCGCGCCCGCCTCGACCTCCACATGGCGCCGCAGGTACTCGCCGCCGTCGTGCTCGGCCACGGCTTCCAACAGGTCGAGCGCGGCCTCGACCTCGGCATCGATGCGGTAGATCTCGCCCGCCACGCGAGCGCTGCCGCCGAGCACCACGCCCGGATAGGCGCCGAGGTCGTAGAGCGTTCCGGCGATGAAGGCATCGGCCACGTGGGCCGGCGCGGGACGGTAGCGCGCGATGTCGTTGCGCCCGCCGCGGCGCAGCGTGCCGTAGACGAAGACATGGCGCGCGTCGGCGCGCGCGGCCGGCGCGCTGTCGCGCTCGAGCGGCTGGGGCATCATCGGACTCCTTTTCTCAACCCGCCGCACAGTCTATTGAACGCCGCCGCACCCTCATCCCACCGTCTCGTGGCCTACGGCTGCCTGGGCCTGAGCATGTCGCTCGTCGGCGCCTACGTCGCGCTGTCCAAGCCTTTGACCGCCGCCTTCCCGGTGCTGCTGCTCGCATGGCTGCGCTTCGGCATCGCCGCGCTCGCGATGCCGCACTGGCTGCGCCGCGCGCCCGACGAGCCGCCGATGAGCCGCCGCACGCGCGGCCTCGTGTTCCTCGAGTCCTTCCTCGGCAACTTCCTGTTCTCGATCTGCATGCTGTTCGGCGTGAGCATGACGAGCGCGGTCTCGGCGGGCGTGATCATGGCCTCCATCCCCGCGGCGGTCGCGGTCGCGAGCTGGCTGTTCCTGCGCGAGCGCATCACGGTGCGCATCGCGCTCGCGATCGGCTGCGCCGCGCTCGGCATCGGCCTGCTGGCGCTCACGCCCGCGCACGCACCGGCGGCCGCTGAGGGTGCAGCCGCGCGGCCTTCGCTGCCCTGGCTCGGCAACCTGCTCGTCTTCTGCGCGGTGCTCTGCGAGGCCGCCTACGCGGTGATCGGCAAGTCGCTCACGGGTCGGCTCGGCCCGAAGCGGATCTCCTCGCTGATCAACCTCTGGGGCTTCGCGCTGTCGACGCCGCTGGGCATCTGGTTCGCGCTGCGCTTCGACTTCGCCGCCGTGCGCTTCGAACTCTGGGTACTGCTCGTGGCCTATGCGCTCGCCGCGAGCATCTGGACCGTGTGGCTCTGGATGACGGGACTGCGCCATGTGCCTGCCGCGCAGGCCGGCGTGTTCGCCGTGATGCTGCCGGTGAGCGCGGCGCTCGTGGGCGTGCTGGTGCTCGGCGAAAGCCTCTCGGCAGTGCAGTTCGTCGCGTTCGCGCTGGCCCTGCTCGGCGTGATGCTCGCCACCTGGCCCGCTCGCCAGAGGGAAAAGACGCACGCGCCCCTCTGAAAAAACAACAGCTCCCAATGAAAAAAGCGCTTTTTCCCTTGGAAACGCGTTTTTTCTCCTTTAGCATCCGCAGTGCCACTGGAGACGACAGTCTTTCATTGGTGAACGTTCAACCAAAAAAGGAAATCAACCATGGCAACTGCAAAGAAGGCTCCGGCCAAGAAAGCTCCTGCGAAAAAGGCCGCGCCGGCCAAGAAGGCCGCTCCCGCGAAGAAGGCCGCACCGGCCAAGAAGGCCGCTCCTGCGAAGAAGGCCGCACCGGCGAAGAAGGCTGCTCCTGCGAAGAAGGCCCCCGCGAAGAAGGCCGCTCCCGCCAAGAAGCGCACGCCCAACGCCGCGTTCATGAAGGCCTTGACCCCCAGCCCGGCACTCGCCGCCGTGGTCGGCTCGACGCCGCTGCCGCGCACCGCCGTCGTGAGCAAGCTGTGGGACTACATCAAGAAGAACAACCTGCAGGACAAGGCCAACAAGCGCAACATCAACGCCGACGCCAAGCTGAAGGAAATCTTCGGCAAGCCTCAAGTGTCGATGTTCGAACTGGCCGCGCTGATCGGCAAGCACGTCAAGTAAGCGCACCACTCCGAAAGACCCGCGTGCCGCAGGTGCCCGGGTCGATCAGGAAAGCCGGCGAGAGCCGGCTTTTTTTCGTCCCGTCTTTGCGCGCGTCGCTCAGCCCTTCGCCTGCTGCAGCGCCGCCTGCCGGATCGAGCCCAGCGTGCCGCGCGTCGTGATGACCTCGGGATCGAGCGGGATCTCGATCAGCGTGCCGGTGTCGGCCGCGAGCGCGCGCTGCAGCGCGGCCACGAACTGCGCGGTCTCGGTCACGCGCTCGGCCGCATAGCCGTAGGCGCGCGCGAGACCGCAGAAGTCGGGGTTGCGCAGCGCCGTGCCGCTCGTGCGCGCGGGGTACTCGCGCTCCTGGTGCATGCGGATGGTGCCGAACATGCCGTTGTTGAGCAGCACGATGATGCTCTTCCCGCCGTGCTGCACGGCCGTGGCGAGCTCCTGGCCGGTCATGAGGAAATCGCCGTCGCCCGCGATCGTGAACGCCACGCGTCCGTCCGAAAGGCTGGCGGCGATCGCCGCCGGCACGCCGTAGCCCATCGCGCCGCTGGTGGGCGCGAGCTGCGTCTTCGCGCCCTTGGCGAGGCCGTGGTAGCGGAAGTAGCGGTGCACCCAGCTCGCGAAGTTGCCCGCGCCGTTGGTGATGGCGGCATCGGCCGGCAGGTGCTTCTGCAGCACCGCGACCACGGCCGCCATGTCGACCGCGCCGCGCGGCGTGTCGGCCGGCATGCCGGCGAGCGGCTGCGGCTCGAGCCAGGCCTCGTATTCGGCATGCGCCTGCTGCGTCCAGGCCTCCCACGGCAGCGTCGGCGGCGCGCTCAGCACCTCGAGGCTGCGCGCGGCGGCGCTCATGCCGGCGTTGATCGCGAGGTCGGCGTGGTAGACGCGGTGCAGCTCCTCGGCGCTGGCATGGATGTGCACCAGCTTCTGCCGCGGCCTCGGCGCCTCGAGCAGCGTGTAGCCGCCGGTGGTCATCTCGCCCAGGCGCGGGCCGATCGCGATCACGAGGTCGCTGTCCCTGACGCGCTGCGCGAGCTTCGGGTTGATCGCGATGCCGACGTCGCCGGCATAGAGCGGATGGTGGTTGTCGAAGGTGTCCTGGAAGCGGAAGGCGTTCGCCACGGGCAGCCGCCAGTTCTC
This sequence comes from uncultured Variovorax sp., assembly GCA_966095775.1. Classification (GTDB taxonomy): domain Bacteria; phylum Pseudomonadota; class Gammaproteobacteria; order Burkholderiales; family Burkholderiaceae_C; genus Variovorax. The sequence goes on from CBHTTS010000248.1 coordinate 5,596, forward strand.
GGCGAAGCGCTGCAGCGCCTGCGCGGCCTGCGGCGTCCAGCCGCCGCCGCCCGCGATCACGAGCGGCTGCCGCGACTGCAGCAGCAGTTCGCGCAGGCTGCGCAGCGCACCCGGGTCGCTCCAGGGCTGCACGGCCTCCACGCGCGGCAGCGGACGCGCGGCGGTCTCGCGGCGCAGCATGTCCTCGGGCAGCACCAGCACCACCGGACCGGGCCGGCCGTTCATCGCGGTCGCGAAGGCGCGCGACACGTATTCGGGAATGCGGTCGGCCTCGTCGATGCGCTCCACGCGCTTGGCGAAGCCCTTGGTGCTCGGGCCGAAGAAGCTCGCGTAGTCCACTTCCTGGAAGGCCTCGCGGTCGCGGAAGTCGCTGCCCACGTCGCCGACGAACAGCACCATCGGCGTGGAATCCTGGAACGCGTTGTGCACGCCGATCGAGGCGTTGGTGGCGCCCGGCCCGCGCGTGACGAAGCAGACGCCCGGCCGCCCGGTGAGCTTGCCGTGCGCCTCGGCCATGAATGCGGCGCCGCCTTCCTGGCGGTTGACGATGAAGCGCGCGCGGTCGCGGTAGGCGTGGAAGCCGTCGAGCACCGCGAGGAAGCTCTCGCCCGGCACCCCGAACGCGATCTCCATGCCCTGCTCGATCAGGCATTCGACGATCAGGTGGCCTGCGGGTTGTGATGTACTCATGAGAAGTCGAAGCTGGTTGAAATGTCTGCGGCGATTATGTGCGCCCCTCCGGACGGCTTGCCTTAATTCACCAATTGGTTAAATTCTTGCCATGAAGGCCCCCAAGGAAGTTCCCTCCGAAACGCTCGAGCCGCGCTCGCGCGACGCCGACCGCTCGCAGCTCGCCATTCTCGCGTCGGCGCGCGACGAGTTCGCGCAAAGAGGCCTGGCCGGTGCACGCATGGACAGCATCGCCGAGCGCGCGGGCCTCAACAAGCGCCTGATCTACTACTACTTCGGCAGCAAGGACGACCTGTTCCTCGCGGTGCTCGAACGCACCTACGCCGACATCCGCGAGGCCGAGCAGCGGCTGCACCTCGACGAGATCGATCCGGTCGAGGCGATCCGCCAGCTGATCTCGTTCACCTGGCACTACTACCTCGAGCATCCGGAGTTCATCACGCTGCTCAACAGCGAGAACCTCCACGGCGCCTCGCACCTGAAGCGCTCCGCGCGCATCCAGGAGATGAACTCGCCGCTGGTGCAGCTGCTCGACAAGGTGCTCGAGCGCGGCCGGCGCGACAACCTGTTCCGTGCGGGCGTCGATCCGGTGCAGCTGTACATCTCGATCGCCTCGCTCTGCTACTTCTATCTCTCGAACAACCACACGCTCTCCGCCGTGTTCGGCCGCGACCTGCGTGCGCCCAAGGCGATGGCCCAGCGGCTCTCGCACATGACCGACCTGGTCCTGGGCTACGTGCTGCATTGAGTGCCGCGCCGCGGCGGCGGCGCCTCCCCGGGTATCTACCGATGCGCAGCGATTGCGCCGCGCCAGTGGCCTTTCTAGAATCCGCTATTCACCCAATGGTGAATTAACACAGGCCGCCCGGCCGCACGGAGACAAACCATGAAGCTATTCGCACGCACCACCGCACTGGCCACGCTGACCTGCCTCGCCGCCCTGATGCCGGGGCTGGCCTCGGCGCAGAACGGCTACCCCAACAAGCCGATCCGCGTGATCGTTCCGTTCGCGGCCGGCAGCACCACCGACATCATTGCGCGCGCCATCACCGACAAGATGGGCCAGAGCATGGGCCAGACGCTGGTGGTCGACAACCGCGGCGGCGCCAGCGGCACCATCGGCCAGCAGGCCGTGGCGACGGCCGCGCCGGACGGCTACACGATCATGATCCACTCGTCGTCGCACACGGTCAGCCCCTCAACCTTCGCGAAGCTGCCCTTCGACACCGTGCACGACTTCGCGGGCGTCACGCCGATCTCCTCGCTGCCCAACGCGCTCGTGATCTCGCCGGCCAAGGGCATCAAGACGCTGCAGGAGCTCGTCGGGGCGGCGAAGGCCAAGCCCGGCACCATCAATTTCGCCTCGGCCGGCCAGGGCAGCGCCACCCACCTGAACGCCGAGAAGTTCAAGCTCGCGGCCAAGATCGACGCCACCAACATCCCGTTCAAGGGCTCGGCCGAGGCCGTGACCGAGGTGCTGTCGGGCCGTGTCGACTACTACTTCTCGCCGATCGCGCCGGTGATCGGCCAGATCAAGGAAGGCCAGCTGCTCGCGCTCGCCGTGGGCTCGCCCAAGCGCGCCGCCGCGCTGCCCGACGTGCCGACCACCGCCGAAGCCGGCGTGCCCGGCTCGGAATTCAACTTCTGGATCGGCATGATGGCGCCCGCCAAGACCCCGCGCGAGATCGTCAACCGCCTGCACGACGAGGTGGCCAAGGCGCTGGCCTCGCCCGAGGTCAAGGAGCGCTTCCTGAAGCTCGGCGCCGATGCCTGGACGCTCAAGCCCGAGCAGTTCGACGCCTACATCA
>CBHTTS010000249.1:0-8072 GCA_966095775.1 uncultured Variovorax sp.
CTCCCCCCACGGGGGGGCGCACCCGGCGGCCCGGCGAAGCCGGTTCCGCGGGTGCACTGGGTTGGCCGCCCCGTTCTATTAATCGACGTCAATGACGATAGCTACCGCGTCGTCGAATGAAGCGTCGCCACCGTGCGGCCGCTCGCGTCGAGCAGCGCGAGCCGGCCCGGCCCGGCGAGGCGGTAGCTCGCGGTGTTCTGCAGCGCCGAGATGAACTGCGCCTCGGTCGCGGCGCGCACCGGGTCGGCGCAGGCCATGCGGGTCGAGGCGAGCTGACCGATGCGCAGGTTGATGCCGCTGCGCGTGAACGATCCCGAGACGCGGTTGCAGCCGCCCGAGCCGCTCAGGCGGCCGCTCGAGCGGTCGAACTGCACCTGCGCCTCGCCGCCCGGCGCGACGGGCTCGTTGCCGAGCTGCACCAGGCGCCACGCCGGACCCTCGATCGGCTCGTCGAGGCTGATGCCGCTGCCGCAGCCGGCGAGGGCGGCGCTCAGGAACAGGGTCGCGAGGACGGGGCGGGCGAAGAAAGGCATGGCCGGTTTTCCTTCTCTCTCAAATGCAACAAGTTGAATCGGCATCATCGTATGCGACGGGTGCTCAGGCCGCCAAGGCCACGCCGCCCGCAAGCCGCTCGCGCACGCATTTGTGCACGCTGGGGGGCGTGGCTTCGTCGTCGAGCAGCGCGGGCCATTCGGCCTTCGCCTGGCGCACCGTGTCGCGCGCGATCGCCATCAGGCGCGCGGGCCGCAGCAGCCCGGCCGCGCGCAGCAGCGCATCGAACGCGGCCCAGTCGAAGGCGCGCAGCTTCGCGTCGACGGCACGGTTGATCGCATAGTCGCGCGCGGGAACGTCCTCGAAGAAGGCGGCGACGCAGACCGGGTCGTACAGCGGCGCCAGCACCGGCGCGACCCCGTCGGGATAGCGCAGCGCCCAGTTCTTCAGGTGCGCATCGCTGTTGCCGAGCAGGATGAAGGCCACCAGGCGCCGCACGCACTCGCGCACGTCCGCCACCGGGTTCGGCGACAGTCGGTCGAGCACGCGCAGCATCGCGGGCCAGTCGACCGCGAGGCCGCGGCCGTACTTCTGCCGCGGCTCGTACTGCAGCACCTGCGCGAATTCCTCCATGTGGATGCGCCCGCCCTCGGGCGTACGGTCGAAGCGGCGCACCGCGAGGATCTGGCCGAACGGCACCTGCTCGGGCAGCTCGGCGTCGGCGCGGTCGATCACGCTGGCCTCGGCGCAGTCGAGCCCGAGCGCGCCGCAGAGGCGGTAGCCCGTGTGCTCGTTGGCCACCAGGTCGGGGTGGCGCGTGGTCGGCAGCTTGAGGATGAACGACCCGGCCGCCCCCCGGCGCCGCACCACGTAGCGGCGGCCGTCCTGCACCGCCGAGAACTTGGTCACCACGCCGGGGATCGCGGCCGCGTCCTCCACCGGCAGCTCGACGAAGCCGGGCTCGAGCACGTCGAGGCCGAGCGCGGTGTGCCAGTGCCGCACCGCCTGCGGGATGCCCTCGGCCGCGGGCACGGGCTCGACCTCGAGCGCGCCCATCAGGTCGTGCCCGGCGGCGGCGAGCAGTTCGAACTCGTCATCGGCGCTGCAGCCGCGCTGGGCGGCGAGGCGCTCGCGGTTGTGGCCCTCGGGCAGCAGGTTCTGGAAGTAGCTCGGCCAGTGGCCGTCGCCGCGCGAGACACGTGCGTCGCGCGCCGAAGTCAGGATCGCGCGCGTGGCGGCCTCGTCGGCGCCGCGGTAGGCGAGCGAGAGCGTGGGGCGCGCCGGGTCGGCGACGTAGGCCTCGTCGAAGGAGACGCGCAGGATGTCGCCGTACTGCGAGAGGTAGCCGATCGCGCGCCGACCGCCGCCCGGGGCGTGCAGGTACATCCGCAGGTAGCGGATGCCGGTGTGGAAGGCGACGCCGGTGCTCACCGCCGCCCGTCGGCCAGGCTCTGCGCGATCGAGGGCGGCGCGCCCGCGCCCGGCGGCTGGCCGAGCAGCCGCCCGCCCGCGCGCACGAAGTCCTCGAGCTGCGGGCGCAGCGCCGCGGGCACGGTCATGAGTTCGAGCCCCAGCACGCGCGCCATCTCGAGCAGCGTCGACAGCCGCGGGTCGATCTGGCCGCTCTCGATGCGCTGCACCGTCATGCGCGAGAGCCCCGCCTGCGTCGCGAGCTGTTCCTGGCTCAGGCCGGCAGCCTTGCGGGCGCCCTGGAGTTCCTCGACGAGATGGATCATTTGGCTACTCTTTTCTATCGATTTGAGTAGTAATGATAGCTATCACAGGGCTGCTGAACAGTCTATCGAATCCGAGCGCAAAACAAAAAAGCGACTTAAAAGTCGCTTTTTATTAAAAATGCGCATCAAAAGGCGCTTCGGCTGCTCAACTCAGCACCACGCTGCTGAGCCGGCGCCGGTAGGTCGCCACCAGCGGATCGTCGGGCGGGATCTGCCCATCGGCCACCTTGACCCTGGGCGGCTCGATCAGGTCGAGGATCGCGATGTAGGTCTTGCGCGCGAGGTCCTCGTTCCAGCTCTTGTCGCGCATCAGGATCTCGAGCAGCTCGTCCATCGCGTCGGTCCAGCGCTGGGCCGCCATCAGGAGCCGCGCGCGGCCGAAGCGGGCCTCGAAGTCGCGCTTGCCGGCCGCGATCCTGGCGTCGAAATCGGCCAGCGCCGGCGCGGCACCCGTGGCCGGGGCGGCGAAATCGATCGCGTCCATCCAGCGTTGCAGCGCGTCGAAGCGCCGCACCACCGAGGTCTTGCCGATCACCGGCGCGAACGCCACCTTGGCGTCGTCCACGCGGCCTTCCTGCAGCAGCAGCTTCACGTAGTCGAAGCGCGCGTCGTCGTTGGCCGGGTCGGCCGCGACCGCATGCTGCAGCCGCTCGAGCGCGCCCTCGGTGTCGCCGCCGGCGAGCGCCTCCTGCGCCGCGGCTTCCTCGGAGGCCGCCTCGACCTGCTCGGCGCCCGGCACGTGCTTGTCGAGGAACTCGCGGATCTTGTCGGCCGGGATCGCGCCGACGAAGCCGTCGACGGGCTGGCCATCCTTGAACATCACGCAGAACGGGATGCTGCGCACGCCGAACATCTCGGACAGCTGCGACGAGATCTGCGGCACCTTGTCGGCGTCGAGCTTGGCGAGCGTGAAGCGGCCGGCGTACTCGACCTCGAGCTTCTCGAGCACCGGCCCGAGCTGCTTGCAGGGGCCGCACCATTCGGCCCAGATGTCGAGCAGCACCGGGGTGGTCATCGAGCCGTCGATCAGCTCGGTCTGGAAGTTTTCGAGGGTGATGTCGATCATCGCGGGCAGGTGGGGGTGAAACGTAAAATTGAAACCATGAAGCAAGCCATTCAGGTCGGCGTGGTGATGGGCTCGAGCTCCGATTGGGAGACGATGCGCAACGCGGTCGAGATTCTCCAGCAATTCGGCATCGCCCACGAGGCACGGGTGGTCTCCGCCCACCGCATGCCGGACGAGCTGTTCGCCTATGCCGAGAGCGCCGCCGGGCGCGGCCTCACGGCCATCATCGCCGGCGCCGGCGGGGCGGCGCACCTGCCCGGCATGCTGGCCGCCAAGACCACGGTGCCGGTGCTCGGCGTGCCGGTCGCGAGCCGCCACCTGCAGGGCGTGGATTCGCTCTACAGCATCGTGCAGATGCCCAAGGGCGTGCCGGTCGCGACCTTCGCCATCGGCAACGCCGGCGCCGCCAACGCGGCGCTGTTCGCGGTCGCGATGCTGGCGGTCGGCAATCCGGCGCTGCGCGGCCAGCTCGACGCCTTCCGCGCCCGCCAGACGGCCGCGGCCGAGGCCATGGCCCTGCCGCCGGCCGAGCCGGGGACCGTCTCGCCGTTCTCGCCCCAGGGCGGGGGTGCGCTGTGAGCGCGGGCAACGGCTTTCCGATCCTGCCGGGCGCCACGCTGGGCGTGCTCGGCGGCGGCCAGCTCGGCCGCATGTTCGTGCATGCGGCGCAGCGCATGGGCTACTTCACCGCGGTGCTCGATCCCGACGCCGACAGCCCTGCCGGCCGCGTGAGCCACCACCACATCCACACCGACTACGCCGACGTCGACGGCCTGGCGCGGCTCGCGGGCCTGGCCGACGCGGTCACGACCGAGTTCGAGAACGTGCCCGCGCCCTCGCTCGAGAAGCTCTCGGTCGCGCGGCCCGTGGCGCCCGAGGCCGCGGCGATCGCGATCGCGCAGGACCGCATCGCCGAGAAGGCCCACTTCACGCGCTGCGGCGTGGCCTGCGCGCCCTACGCGGTGGTCGAGACCGCGGCCCAGCTCGCGGCCGTCGACGATGCGCTGCTGCCCGGCATCCTCAAGACCGCGCGCCTGGGCTACGACGGCAAGGGCCAGCTGCGCGTGTCCACGCGCGCCGAGCTCATCGACGCCTGGCAGGCCGTGGGCTGCGTGCCCTGCGTGCTCGAGAAGCTGCTGCCGCTCGAATTCGAATGCTCGGTGATCGTCGCGCGCGGCCGCGACGGCCAGCTGGTGCACTTCCCGCCCCAGCGCAACCTGCACCGCGACGGCATCCTCGCCGTGACCGAGGTGCATGCGCAGAACATGCCCAAGACGGTGGCGCAGGCGGCGATCAACTCGGCCCGGAACATCGCCACCGGGCTCGAGTACGTCGGCGTGCTCTGCGTCGAGTTCTTCGCGCTCGCCGACGGCTCGCTGGTGGTGAACGAGATGGCGCCGCGGCCGCACAACAGCGGCCACTACACCATGGAGGCCTGCGACGTCTCGCAGTTCGAGCTGCAGGTGCGCACGCTCGCGGGCCTGCCGCTCGCCGCGCCGCGCCAGCACAGCCCCGCGATCATGCTCAACCTGCTCGGCGACCTGTGGTTCCCCGGCGGCGCCGACAAGCCCGTGACGCCGCGCTGGAGCGAGGTGCTCGCGCTGCCCGGCGCCCACCTGCACCTGTACGGCAAGGTCGAGCCGCGCCGCGCCCGCAAGATGGGCCACCTCACGCTCACCGGCGCCACGCTCGAGGGCGTGCGCGCCGCGGCCGCGCAGGCGGCGCAGCTGCTCGGCCTGCCGGCGCTCTCGGCCGCCGATCTCGCATGATCCTCGACGGCCAGTCCCCCGAGGCGATCGCCGAAGCCGTGCGCGTGCTGCGCGCGGGCGGGCTGGTCGCGTTCCCGACCGAGACCGTCTACGGGCTCGGCGCCGACGCCACCAGCGACATGGCGGTGGCCGGCATCTTCAAGGCCAAGGGGCGGCCGGCCGACCATCCGCTGATCGTCCACGTCGCGTCCGGGCTCAAGGGCGGCGAGGCGCTGTCGCGCTTCGCGCAGCCGCTGCCGGCCTTCGCGCAGAAGCTGGTGCAGGCCTTCTGGCCCGGTCCGCTGACGCTGATCGTCACGCGCCAGCCCGGCGTGGCGGGCGCCGCCGCCGGCGGGCAGGACACCATCGGCCTGCGCTGTCCGTCGCACCCGGTGGCGCAGGCGCTGCTCGAGGCCTGCGCCGAACAGGGCGTGCCCGGCCTCGCGGGCCCGAGCGCCAACCGCTTCGGCCGCGTGAGCCCGACCACGGCGCAGCACGTGGTCGACGAGTTCGGCGGCGCGATCCCGGTGGTGGACGGCGGGCCGTGCGAGGTGGGCATCGAATCGACCATCGTCGACTGCAGCCGCGGCGCGCCGGTGCTGCTGCGCCCGGGCCTGATCACCCGGGCCCAGATCGAAGCCGCGCTCGGCGAGCGGCTGCGCGACCGCGAGGTGCTCGAGACCCCCGAGCCGCGCGCCTCGGGCACGCTCGAGGCGCACTACGCGCCCGATGCCAAGCTGCGCCTGATGGACGCCAAGGCGATCCAGACCGGGCTCGACGTGCTCGGCCCCGGCGCGGCGCACATCGCGGTGTGGACCCGCGCCGAGGTGCGCAGCCGCTCGCAGCGCGTGCTGCTGCGGCGCATGCCCGACGACGCGGTGGCGACCGCGCACCAGCTGTTCGCGGTGCTGCGCGAGTTAGATGCGCAGGGCGTCAAGCTGATCTGGGTCGAGACCCCGCCCGCCACGCCCGAGTGGGAGGGCGTGCGCGACCGCCTGCAGCGCGCCTCGGCGGCCTGAAGGCCGCCTTCTTCCGTCGCGCGGCCCTTCAGCCGCCCGCCGCCAGCACGCCCTGGAAGAAGCCGCGCGCCGAGGCCAGGCAGAACGGCGGCGCCAGCGTGCCGTGGTAGGCCAGCGTGACCGCCTGCGCCTTGTCGGCGTCGCTGCCGGGCGTGTTCTGCGCCAGCGTGCTCTTGGCTTGCGCGAAGCCGGCGCGCGCGGCCGCGTAGGCGTCGGTCGCGCCCGTGTCCTCGAGGTCCACCACCGTGAGCGCGGCCGCCGGCATGCCGCGGGCGCGGAAGTAGCCGGCCGTGGCGCGCGTGCTGATGAAGTTCACCGTGGGATCGTTCGCGCCGCCGCACAGGAACACCGGCCGCGTCGGCAGCCAGTTGCGCAGGTCGTTGGCGCGCGCGGCCTTGCGGAAGCCCACGTTGGGGCGGCAGTCGAGCGGCGCGCTCGTGCCCAGCGAGGCGGCCGTCGGCGGCAGCGCGTTGCCGGGGCAGGGGTTGGCCTGGATGTCGCTCGCGGCCTGCGTCAGGAAGCTCTGGCGGATCAGGTTGTTGGCGCCGTAGAAGATCGAGAGCTCCGGGCTCACCGGCCCCGGCGTGGCGCCGGCCGGGAACAGCGCGAGCTGCGGCAGCCGGCCGCTGGCGAACAGCTGCGCCACGGGCGTCAGGCTCGGCAGCAGGGTGTCGATGCCGCTCGCGTACTGCGCCTCGTAGATGTCGCTGGTGCTCGCGTAGACGTCGCCGAACTGCTGCTGCCAGCTCGTCGAGAGCATCGGCGTGAACAGCGTGCTGCCGAGCGTCGGCCAGCCCTGGTAGGTGTAGTCGGCCAGCAGGCCGATCGCCGAGGGCGCCGACAGCGGGGCCGAGGCCGTCACCGCGCGTCCGTTGGCCTGCATCTCGCGGTGTGCCGCGAGCGCCACGTAGCCGCCCTGCGAATAGCCCGTGATCAGCAGCGAGCCCGCGTCGGTGGCGTCGAGCCCCGGCAGCACCTTGCGCGCCGCCGTGAGCGCATCCACCATGTCCTTGCCCTGCTGGTCGCCGTTGAGGTAGGGGTGGTAGGGCAGCGTGGACTTGTCGTAGCCCGCGTAGTTCGGCGCCACCACGATGTAGCCCTGGGCCGCGAACATGGCCGCGACCATCAGGCCTTCGCCCGCGGCGGGCTGGGTGGTGTCGGTCCACTTCGCGAGGTTGTAGTTGCGCGCCGCCGTGGTGCCGTGCGCATAGAGCACCAGCGGCCGCGCGCCGTTGCAGGCCAGGTCGGTGCCCGAGGGCAGCATGATCGCCGCGGTCGCGTTGGTGGCCTCGCCCTTGCCGCCGACGGTGCGGTACTCGAGGTAGCGCAGCTCGACGCCGCACTTGGGCGAGCCGGCCACCTGCAGCAGCGCCCTGCCCTGATCGGTGGCCTGCAGCGCGCCGCGGAACTGGTCGGTCGAGAGCTTGGCCGTCTGCTCGGGCGGGTCGGTCACGACCGAGCCGCGGCCGGTGTCGCTGCCGCCGCCCGGCGGCGGAAACACGATGCCGATGCCGCCGCCACCACCGCCGCCCCCGCCGCAGGCCGCAAGAAGCAGGGCGGCCGTGGCGGTGATCGCCACGGCCCTGCGGGGCATCGGGACAAAGCGGAGGCGGGGTGGTTTTTTCAAGGCGTGTCTCCTGGAGGAATGGGTGCGGGAATCGAACGAGCGTCCGATTCTGTGCACCCGCCCTGCCACGCGCAAGCGGCGCATGCCGCTGGAGAAGTTTTCAGTACACGGCGCGGCGCCGCCGCGCGCGCCGGGCCTCAGTTGTCCTGGGAGGCCCAGTCGATCAAGGCATCGAAGGCCGCGCGCGAGGCGCCCGCGTTCTCGGCGTTGGCGATCGCCACCAGCACGTAGCGCCGCCCGCTCGCGCCGTGCACGTAGCCGGCCACGCCCGACACGTCGCGCAGCGAGCCGGTCTTCAGGTGCGCCGCGCCGCCCGAGCGCAGGGCGCGCTTGCGCAGCGTGCCGTCCACGCCCGAGGCGGGCAGCGAGGCGACGAGCTCCGGC
>CBHTTS010000250.1:0-8061 GCA_966095775.1 uncultured Variovorax sp.
CGCGCTTCAATCCCGAGACGCTGGCCGTGAGCTGGCGCGGCAAGAGCATCGGCGAGGTGCTGCAGATGGAGGTCGACGAGGCGGTCGAGTTCTTCGCCGCCATGCCCAACATCGCGCATCCGCTGCAGCTGCTCAAGGACGTGGGGCTCGGCTACCTGACGCTGGGCCAGCCCTCGCCCACGCTCTCGGGCGGCGAGGCGCAGCGCATCAAGCTCGTGACCGAGCTCAGCAAGGTGCGCGACGACGTCACGCGCCGCGGCAACAAGGCGCCGCACACGCTCTACGTGCTGGACGAGCCCACGGTGGGCCTGCACATGGCCGACGTCGAGAGGCTGATCCACGTGCTGCACCGGCTGGTGAACGGCGGCCACAGCGTGGTGGTGATCGAGCACGACCTCGACCTGATCGCCGAAGCCGACTGGATCATCGACCTCGGCCCCGAGGGCGGCAGCGCCGGCGGGCGCGTGGTCGCGGCCGCGCCGCCCGAGGAGGTGGTGCGCCTGGGTACCCACACCGGCGCGGCGCTGAAGCCGGTGCTGGCGCGTTGATGAAAGCAGGCGCAGAATGGGCTCAGACCCTGGCACAGGCGCATCCTGGATCGGCCATGGGGGTGTGAACGTGTGACAGGATGAAGCGCCGTGTCAGGCTACGCAAGGAGCCATGCCATGACCCGCTTCATCGATGTCCACAGCCTGGTCCGCCTGGTGGATGAGACCGGCGTTCCGGAATTCCTCGTCGAACTCGCAGGCGCGCTGCGCGACGACTTCCGGCGCTGGCGCGAGTTCGACAAGAAGGCGCGCGTGGCGAGCCACTCGCACTTCGGCGTGATCGAGCTGATGCCGGTGGCCGACGACGGCGCCTATGCCTTCAAGTACGTCAACGGCCATCCGCACAACACCCAGGTCGGCCTGCCCACGGTGATGGCCTTCGGCGTGCTGGCCGAGGTCGACACCGGCTACCCGGTGCTGCTGTCGGAGCTCACGCTCACCACCGCGCTGCGCACCGCGGCCACCTCGGCGATGGCCGCGCAGGCGCTCGCGCGGCCCGATGCGCGCAGCCTCGCGCTGATCGGCAACGGTTCGCAGAGCGAGTTCCAGGCGCTCGCCTTCCATGCGCTGCTCGGCATCGAGGAAGTGCGGGTGTTCGACATCGACGCGCGCGCCACCGACAAGCTGGTGCGCCATCTCACGGCCTGCACGCCGATGCGCGTCGTGCGCGCGCGCTCGGTGGCCGAGGCGGTGCGCGGCGCGGACATCGTCACCACCGTCACTGCGTACCAGGGCCGGGCCACGGTGCTCACGCCCGAGATGATCGAGCCCGGCATGCACATCAACGCCGTGGGCGGCGATTCGCCCGGCAAGACCGAGCTGCACCCCGGCGTGCTGGGCCTCGCGCGCGTGTTCGTCGAATACGAGCCGCAGACCCGCATCGAGGGCGAGATCCAGCAGCTCGCGAGCGACTTCCCCGTGCACGAGCTCTGGCGCGTGCTGGGCGGCGAGGTGCCGGGCCGCGAGCGCGCCGACCAGGTGACGCTCTTCGACTCGGTCGGCTTCGCGCTCGAGGACTACACCGCGCTGCGCTACATCCGCCGGCTCGCGCTCGAGCGCGGCATCGGGCAGCAGATCGCGCTCGTGCCCCAGCTCGACGATCCGAAGGACCTGTTCGGGCTCACGGCCTCGGGCCGGCGCCGCGCGGTGCTGCGGCGTGCGGCCTGAGCACCCGCGGACTGCGGCGATTCGCGCAGGCCGCGAAGCGAACGGTCTGGCGCGTGCGCGACAGCAGTCGGGTGAGCACCGATTGCCGCCGCGCGAGGGGCCGGGCCCAATGCGCGCTTTCGTCTACGTATTCAGGAAATCCGCCATGTTCCGCCGATCCCTTCTCTGCGCCGCCGCGCTCGCCGCATGCGGTGCGCTCGCACCCCTGTCGACCTTCGCGCAGGCCTTTCCGTCGAAGCCGATCAAGCTCGTGATCGCGTTCCCCGCGGGCGGGCCGACCGACATCACGATGCGCCAGCTGGCCGACAACGCGAGCAAGATCCTCGGCCAGCCCGTGATCGTCGACAACAAGCCCGGCGCCGGCGGCACCTTGCCCGCGCAGGCGCTGCAGACCTCGCAGCCCGACGGCTACACCGTCGCGCAGATCCCGCTCGGCGTGTTCCGCCTCGGCTACACCACGAAGATCAACTGGGACCCGCTCAAGGACATCACGTACGTGATCAACCTCACGGGCTATGCCTTCGGCATCGTGGTGCCGACCGACAGCCCGCTCAAGACCTGGGCCGACTTCGTCGCCTATGCCAAGGCCAACCCGGGCAAGCTCACCTACGGCTCGACCGGCACGCTGACCAGCCCGCACCTCACGACCGAGCGCATCGCGCAGACGGTGGGCATCCAGCTGCAGCACGTGCCCTACAAGGGCAGCGCCGACCTGCAGCAGGCGCTGCTCGGCGGGCACCTGATGGCGGCCGCCGACAGCACCGGCTTCGCGCCGCAGGTCGAGGCCGGCAAGCTGCGCGTGCTCAACACCTGGGGCGAGAAGCGGCTCGAGAAATTCCCCAACGTGCCGACGCTCAAGGAGCTCGGCATCGACATCGTGCAGAACTCGCCGTTCGGCATCGGCGCGCCCAAGGGCACGCCGCCCGAGGTGGTGAAGAAGCTGCACGACGCCTTCAAGCAGGCGATGGAGGAGCCGAGCTACGTGGCCGCGCTCGGCCGCTACGACATGCTGCCGAACTACATGAGCTCCGAGGGCTACACCAAGTTCGCGCAGGAGACCTTCGCGCGCGAGAAGGCGCTGATCGAGAAGCTGGGGCTCGCGAAGCCGAACTGAGCCGGGGCCGCCGCCGCGCCTGCGTCCTTCGCCGCACCGGGGCTTGCCACGCAGGCGGCCCCGGGCTTACCCTCGCCACGCCTGCCGGCGGGAGAGATCGTGTGTCAGAGCCGTCCATCGGCCTATTCAACACATCGGAGGAGGGACCATGCGCGAAATCCTCATGCGGTGCCAGCATTGCGGCACCAACTTCACGCTGTACGCCAACCCCGATCGGGGCCCGGCGTGGAGCGATCATGAAATCCGCGAGATCGTCCGCGACCGGTTCCCGCGCGGCGAGGTGCGCTGCGCGCACCGCACCTGCGGCCGCTCCCAGCCGCTGTCGCGCAACCTGCAGCAGGTGGGCCGGCTCCCCATCGTCAGTGGCATCGGGTTTCCCTCGGATGCCGAACTGCAGCTGCGCAATCTCCTGGACGAGATCAATCAACTGAGGTTCGCGCTGGGACCGGTCTGCAACGAGGGCTTCCTGCAACTGCTCAAGCTGGTGTGGGAAGCGTACGGACCGACGTACGCCGACCACAGCGATGGGCGGCTGGTGCAGATCTACCGCCTCTACGGCAACCACAGCCAGGCGGTCGACCAGGGCAGCCAGTTCTTCGATCCCATGGTGGGGCGGCTCGCGAGTCAGTTCAGCGGCAGCTTCACGCGCTCCGCGATGCCCGGCTACTGCGTGTTCACCCGCGCGATCCCGCTCACGGCACCCGTCACCCACCGCATCTATGTCAACCTCAGTCCGAGCCACTGCGCTTCGGGGCTCAAGGGCGTGTTCAGGGTGCTGCTGAACCGCGCGACGGTCGCGTCCTTCAAGTTCTGCGACTCGATGCACGAGATGTCGATCCGGTCGGACAACCTCGTGATCTACCTGACCGCCGACACCGAACAGGCGCAGATCGTCGCCGGCCTGGGCCAGATGCTGCCGCAGTGCTTTCGCGAGTCCTTGCCCCGGATGACGCTGCGCGTGGCGCGCGGGGTGTCGACGGGCACGGAGCCGCGGATGGTGGGCGTGGACCTGGCCGCGAGCACCCAGAACCGGCTCGTGCTGCGCGTCGTGACGCAGCAGAGCTTCGGGAAGCTGCGCTGCGAGCTCATCCAGTGCGCCCTCATTCACTCCGGGGGCGTGCAGGCCGTGTTCTACGGGCTCGTGCGGCGCTTCTTCCTGCAGGCGCGCCTGGACCCCATGCGGCCGCACGCGTGAGCGGCGGCGCGGTGGCCCTGCCGCAGGCGAAGGCCGAAAACAGTTCTCCAAGGTCGTCGAGCCGGTCCCTTCGCCCGCCTCGCGCGGGCTTTTTTTCGTCCGCGGTCCGCCGGGGAGCGCGAGCGCTCAGCGCGCCGCGAGCACCGCGCGCGCGGCCTGCGCGAAGCCCGCGCCGCGCTCACCCTCGGTCACGTAGCGCGGCAGGTGCTCGAGCTGCGGCACGAAGCGCGCGACGTTCGCCACGCCGATGCTGTGCGCGAAGCTGCGGAACATCAGCTGGTCGTTGGTGGAGTCGCCCACGTAGGCCCAGCGGTCGATCTCCTCGTCGAGCGTGCGGCCCCAGAGCTCGCGCGTGATCCAGCGCGCGCCCTCGAGCTTGTCGTTGTCGCCGTACCAGCCGTTGATGTGGATGCTGCTCACGGTCGCGTGCATGCCCTCGCCGCGCATCAGCGCCACCACGCGGGCGATGGTCTCCTCGCCGAGCTCGGTGAATTCGCTGTGGTCGATCGCGATGTCGGTCTCGCGGCCGGCCGAATCGGTGGCGCGGCGCGCGCCCGGGATCTCGCGCTCGATGCGCGCGAGCACGGCCTGCATGCGCGCGAAGTTGGCCGCGCGCGTCGCCGCGTCCTGCTGGTAGCGCTTCTGCAGCCTGCCGCCCGCCAGCGGCAGCAGCGCCACCGCGCCGTTCTCGGCGACGATCGAGTCCACGGGCCACGCCGTGACGAAGGGCTCGCTCCAGCCCACGGGGCGGCCCGTGATCGCCACCACGTGCAGTCCGGCGGCCTTGAGGTCCGCGAGCGCCTGCAGCGCATCGGGCGTGATCGCGCCCTCGGTGGTGAGCGTGTCGTCGATGTCGGTGAACACGCCGACCAGGTTGGCGCGCGCGGCCGCGGGCCAGTGGGCCAGCGGCAGCAGGTGGTGGGGCGAAGGGGGCAGGGGAGGCGGCGGTTGCATGACGGAGATCGGTGGCAAGCCATGATCGTACCGGCGCTTTCGTGTAGCATCCCGCCCCCGCCGCGCCATCGGCGCCGGCGCGGCGCCTCGATCCCATGCCCCACATCGTCGTCGATCAACTCCGCAAGACCTACCGCATCTCGGAACGCGACCCGGGCGTGATGGGCGCGTTGCGCGGCCTGGTGCAGCGCCGGCACCGCACGGTGGAGGCGCTCTCGGGCGTGTCGTTCGCGCTCGACCGCGGCGAACTGCTGGGCTTCATCGGGCCGAACGGCGCGGGCAAGTCGACCACCATCAAGATCCTCGCGGGCATCCTGCGGCCCGACGGCGGGCGCGTCGCGGTCGACGGGCGCGACCCGTTCGCCGACCGCGAGCGGCACGTGGCGCGCATCGGCGTGGTCTTCGGCCAGCGCACCCAGCTCTGGTGGGACCTGCCCGTGGGCGACGGCTTCGACCTGCTGCGCGACATCTACCGCGTCGACCCCGCGCGCTACCGCCGCACGCGCGACGAACTGGTGGCGCTGCTGCAGCTCGAGCGCGTGCTCGACCAGCCGGTGCGCCAGCTCTCGCTGGGCCAGCGCATGCGCGCCGAGATCGCGGCCGCGCTGCTGCACGAGCCCGACATCCTGTTCCTCGACGAACCGACCATCGGCCTCGACGCGCCCTCGAAGCTCGCGGTGCGCGACTTCGTGCGCCGTGCCAACCGCGAGCGCGGCACCACGGTGCTGCTGACCACGCACGACATGCACGACATCGAGGCGCTGGCCCGGCGCGTGATCGTCATCGGCCACGGCCGCGTGCTGGCCGACAGCGCGGTCGAGGCGCTGCGCGCGCAGGTGATGGCCGAGCGGCGGCTCGTGGTCGACTTCGCGCAGGGCGCCGAGCTGCCCGCGCAGGTGGATGGCGCACGCGTGCATTCGCGCGACGGCCAGACGCTGGTGCTCGACTTCGACCCCGCGCAGACCGCGGCGCCCGCGCTGATCGCGCGCATCGCGGCCGCGCACGCGGTGGAGGACATCCGCCTCGAGGGCCTCGCGATCGAGGCCGTGATCGCGCGCTTCTACGCGCTGCACGGCGCGGCCGAGGCGTGACGGCCATGAGCCCGCGTGAACGGCTGCGCCCCTACACGGCGGCCTTCGCCTCGCGCTTCCTGCAGATGCTGCAGTACCGCACCGCCGCGCTCGCGGGTTTCGCCACCCAGTGCTGGTGGGGCGGGATCAAGGTGATGGTGCTGGCGGCCTTCTACGGCGCGGGCGCGTCGGCGGCGGGCGGCGCGCCGATGTCGCTGGCCGAGGCCGTCACCTACACCTGGCTCGCGCAGGGCCTGCTCGCGCTGCTGCCCTGGCTCGGCGATCCCGAGGTCGCGCAGGCGGTGCGCACCGGCGCGGTCGCCTACGACCGCCTGCGTCCGGTCGACGCCTATGCGCTCTGGTTCGCCCGCAGCGCGGGCTGGATCGCCGCGCGCGTGCTGCCGCGCGTGGCGCTGATGGCCGGCTTCGCGGCCGTCGCGCTGCCGCTCGCGGGGCTGGGCGACTGGGCCTGGCGGCCGCCCGCGAACGCGGCCGCGGCGCTCGCCTTCGCGGCCTCCTGCGTGCTGGCGCTGCTGCTCTCGGCTTCGATGGTGATGCTGCTCAACATCGCGGCCGCGGCGGCGCTCAACGAGCGCGGCATCAATGCGCTGGTGGCGCCGGTCGTCATCGTGTTCTCGGGCAACCTGCTGCCGCTCGCCCTGCTGCCCGACGCATGGCAGACGGCGCTGCTGCTGCAGCCCTTCGCGGGCGTGGTCGACATTCCGGCCCGGCTGTACTTCGGACTGCTGGGCGGCCCCCAGGCCCTGGCCGCGCTGGGCCTGCAGTGCGCGTGGATCGCGCTGCTGGTCGCGCTCGGGCATGTGTTCATGGGCCGCACGATGCGGCGGCTCGAAGTGCAGGGCGGTTGAGATGGGCTCGCTCGCGCTCTTCCTGCGCCTCGTGAAGGCCTCGCTCGGCGGCCAGATGCGCTATCCGGCCTCGGCGCTGATGCTGACCGCCGGCCAGTTCCTCGGCACCGGCATCGAGGTGATCGCGGTGTGGGCGCTGTTCCACCGCTTCGGCGAAGTGGGCGGCTGGACGCTCGGCGAGGTGGCGATCTTCTACGGCCTCGTGAACTGCATGTTCGCGATCGCCGACGCGCTCGGCCGCGGCTTCGACGTGCTGGGCACCGAATTCCTGCGCACCGGCACCTTCGACCGGCTGCTGCTGCGACCGCGGCCGCTCGCGCTGCAGCTCATGGGGCACGACTTCCGCATCAGCCGCCTCGGACGCCTGCTGCAGGGCCTGCTGGTGCTGGGCTTCGGCACCGCGCAGACCGGCCTGGCGTGGGGGCCGGAGCCCGTCGCCGTCGCGCTGTTCGCGCTCGCGGGCGGCGTGGCGCTGTTCCTCGGCATCCTCGTGCTGCAGGGCACCTTGTCGTTCTGGACCGTCGAGAGCCTCGAGATCGCGAACGTGCTGACCTACGGCGGCGTGCAGGCGGCGCAGTATCCGCTCGCGCTCTACGCGCGCTGGTTTCGCCGCGTGCTGACCTTCGTCGTGCCGCTCGCCTGCGTGGCGTACTACCCGGTGCTCGCGATCCTCGGCAAGGCCGACCCGCTCGGTGCGCCGGGCTGGGCGGGATGGGTGTCGCCGCTCGCGGGGTTCGTGTTCCTCGCGGCGGCGTTCGGGGCCTGGCGCCTCGGCCTGCGGCGCTATGCGTCGACGGGGAGCTGAGGCCGCCCCGCAAAGGTGGCGCTCGAGGCGGCCGCCGCCTGCAGGCAGCGCAGCACCGTCTGCAAGGCCGGCGAGGCGCTGCGGCCGGCGCGCGTGATGATGCCCAGCGGCGCCATCGACAGCGGCAGCGCGACCGGAAGGATCCGGAGCATGCGGTAGCGCGCATAGTGCGCCGCCACCCCGGAGGGCAGCACCGACACCATGTCGGTCGCCTCGAGCAGGGCCGTGGTGGCGAGGATCGAGGAGGTCTCCAGCACGTCGAGCGCGTTGACCAGGCCCGGGGGGGCCCCCGGGGGGGGGGCGCGGGGGCGGCGACGGGGGGCCCCCCGGGGGGCGCAC
>CBHTTS010000251.1:0-8045 GCA_966095775.1 uncultured Variovorax sp.
CGCGCGCGGGGGGGGGGGCGCGCCGCGGCCCGCTCGCTGGTGCTCGCGAGCGGCCGCGGCGGCCGGCCGCAGGTGCGCGATGCCGCGAGCGGCGCGCTGCGGCCGATCGACCCCGGGGCGCTGCGCGGCGCGGTCGCCCGGCTGCTGCCCGACGCGGTGCGGCGCATCGAGGTGCTCGGCGCCTACGACAGCCACTACTACGCGCGCGCGCCCCACACCATGACCGGCGGCAGCGACAGGCCGCTGCCGGTCTGGCGCGTGGTGTTCGACGACGCGCACGCGACCTGGGTCCACGTCGACCCGGCCACCGGCGCGGTGATCCAGCGCAGCGACAGCCGGCGCCGGCTGAGCCGCTGGCTCTTCGCGCTGCTGCACAGCTGGGACTGGCTGCCGCTGCTCGAGCGCCGCCCCGCGTGGGACCTGCTCCTGATCGCGCTGAGCGCGGGCGGCACGCTGCTGAGCCTGACCGGCGTGGTCATCGGCTGGCGGCGGCTGGGCCGCAAGCTCAGATCAGCGGCGCCTCGAGCGTCTGCGCGATCTGCTGCGCCGAACCGAAGGCCAGCGTGAAGCCGAGCGCGCCGTGCCCGGTGTTGAACAGCATGTTCGACGGCGCGCGCGGCAGGCGGCCGATGATCGGCAGCCCGCGCGGCGTGGCCGGCCGCATGCCGGTCCAGGGGTGCAGCTGCTCGAGCCGGCTCGCATGCGGGAACAGCGCGCGCGTGGCGGCCGCGAGCGTCTCGATGCGCGTGGCGGGAATGCTCGCGTCGTGGCCCACGAGCTCGGCCATGCCCGCGACGCGCAGCCGCGAGCCGATGCGCGCGAACACCACCTTGCGCGCGCTGTCGGTCACGTTCACGCGCGGCGCGGCGCCGGGCGCCGGGTCCACGTCGACCGTGATGCTGTAGCCCTTGAGCGGGTAGACCGGCAGGTAGGTGCCGAGCGCGCGGCCCAGCCTGTGCGAGGCCGAGCCGAGCGCCATCACGAAGGCGTCGGCCTCGACCTCGCCGGCCTGCGCGGTGCGCACCGCGGCCACGCGGCCGCCGCTGCGCACGAAGTCCCGCGCTTCTGTGCCGAGCAGGAAGCGCACGCCGCGCGCGCTGAGCACGCGCATCAGCTCGGCGCAGACCTTGAGGCAGTCGGCCGCGCATTCGCTCGGCGTGTAGACCGCGCCCGCCATCCGGTCGCGGTAGCCCGCGAGCGCGGGTTCGATCGCGACGCATTCCTCGGGCGAGACGATGCGCTGCTCGCTGCCCATGGCGCGCTGCAGCTCGAGCTGGGCGCGCGCGCCCTCGAGCGAGGCGGCGCTCGCGTAGAGCACGAGCTTGCCGGTGGCGGAGAAGTCGCAGTCGGGCGAGACCTCGGCGCGCATGGCCTCGAAGCCGGCGCGGCTCAGCGCGGCCAGCGCGAGCAGCTGCGCGGTGGTGTCGCGCGAGGTGCGCGCGTTGCAGGCCGCGAGGAAGGCCAAGCCCCAGCGCCACTGCAGCGGGTCGAGCTGCGGCCGCAGCTTGCGCGGCGAGGTGGGCGAGAGCAGCAGCTTGGGCAGCTGCTTCCAGATCGACGGGTCGGCCAGCGGCTGGACGTAGGAGTAGCTCAGCTGCGCGCCGTTGCCGCCGCTCGCGCCCGCGCCCGGCGCGGCGCGGTCGATCACCGTGACCTGGTGGCCCCGGCGCTCGAGCTGCCAGGCGGTCGCCAGGCCCACGATGCCGGCGCCGAGCACACACACATGCATCGAGGCAACTTCCGGAAAAAGGAGGGAGGGGAAAAAAGTACGGCGAATGTAGGCGCGGGCGTGCCGCGCCGGAAATGCCAAAAGCGCCGTGGCCCATAGCCAAAGCGCATGGGGCCCGCTCACCGCCGCCAGGCACCTATAACCTTTGGGTATGGGCCAGGGTTCATTTGGAATTGTCGCGATGTGTCACTCCTTCTTACACTGGCCGCTCCGTTCAACCCAACTGAAGAAGGCACGCATGAAACTCTCCGCATTGATGGCCGCCGCCGCGGTGCTGCTCACCGCCACCGGCGTCCAGGCCGCCGATACGCTGGCCAAGATCGCCGAGTCCGGCAAGATCACGCTCGCTTACCGCGAGTCGTCGGTGCCCTTCAGCTACCTGGACGGCCCGAACAAGCCGATCGGCTTCTCGGTCGAGCTCTCGAACGCGGTGGTCGAGGCGGTCAAGAAGAAGCTCAACAAGCCCAACCTGCAGGTCCAGCTGATGCCGGTCACCTCGCAGAACCGGATTCCGCTGATCACCAACGGCACCGTGGACCTCGAGTGCGGCTCCACCACCAACAACACCGCACGCGGCAAGGACGTGGCCTTCGCGGTCAACCACTTCTACACCGGCACGCGCCTGCTGGTGAAGAAGTCCTCGAAGATCAAGAGCTACGCCGACCTCGCCAAGAAGACGGTCGCGAGCACCACCGGCACCACCAACGCGCTCGTGATGCGCAAGTACAACGCCGAGAAGAACCTCGACATGGACATCGTGCTCGGCAAGGACCATGCCGACGCCTTCCTGCTCGTCGAGAGCGACCGCGCCGTGGCCTTCGCGATGGACGACATCCTGCTGTTCGGCCTGATCGCCAACGCCAAGAACCCGGCCGACTTCGAGGTGGTCGGCGAGTCGCTGCAGGTCGAGCCCTACGCCTGCATGCTGCCCAAGGACGATCCGGCGTTCAAGAAGCTGGTGGACGACACCTTCACCGGCCTGATGAAGAGCGGCGAGTTCGAGAAGCTCTACAACAAGTGGTTCATGTCGCCGATCCCGCCGAAGAACGTGCCGCTGAACCTGCCGATGAGCGAGCAGCTCAAGGAAAACATCAAGAACCCGAGCGACAAGCCCGCGACCTGATCGCGCGCAGGCTGAAAGAGGAAGAAGGAAGTTCGATGGTCTCCACCAGCGTGGTCGGCATCCTCGGCGGCATGGGCCCTGCGGCCGGCGCCGATTTCGTGCGGCTCTTCGTCGAGGCCTGCGCCGCGCAGATGCGCGCGCGCGGCGTGCCGGTGCGAGACCAGTCCTTCCCCGAGCACTGGCTCGCGCAGGTGCCGGTGCCCGACCGCACGCAGGCGCTCGGCGCGCCCGAGAACGGCGCGCACCAGCCGCTCGAGCCGATGCTGCAGGCGCTCGGCCGGCTCGCCGCGCTCGGCAGCCAGGCGGTGGCGATCGCCTGCAACACGGCGCATGCCTGGCATGCGAAGCTGCAGGAACGCTTCCCGCAGGTCGAACTGCTGCACATGGCGCGCGAGGTGGCGCGCCACCTGGCCGCCCAGGGCGGCGGCAACGTCGCGCTGATGGCCACCGAGGGCACCTACCGCGTGCGCCTCTACGAACAGGCGCTCGCCGAGGCCGGGCTCGAATGCCACGTGCCGCTGGCCGAGGAGCGCCGCATCATCACGCGCGGCATCTTCGACGGCGTCAAGGCGGGCAACATGCCGCTGGCCGAGGCGTGCTTCTCGCAGGTGGCGCTGCGGCTCGCCGAACGCCACGGCCCGGTCACCATCATCATGGGCTGCACCGAGGTGCCGCTCGGCTTGCAGGGCTCGGCCGCGGTGGCGGGGCTCGACCTCGTCGACCCGGCGCAGGTGCTGGCCGACGCGCTCGCGCGCCGCGCCTACCGCGACGCACGACCCTGATCGCGACGCGGCGGCCGGGCGGGCCGCGTGGATTTCGCCTACATTGCGGCCTGCGTTTCTCCCCGACGCATCCCCTTGTTCGACGAACCCACTGGAGCCCTCCCATGTCCCTTCGCGACGACAGCCGTTCCGACTTCCGATCCGACTTCGATTCGCTGCGCCCCGGCCAGAGCACCGAGCAGGGCGCGACGCGCCGCACGGCGCTCAAGGCCGCGATCGGCGCGGGCTATGCCGCCGCCGTGCTGCCGGTGATGGCGCAGACGGCGATCAGCACCTCGGCCGAGGGCCTGAAGGCCGGCCCGGTCAAGTACACCGTCAACGGCTTCGAGGTGCCGGCCTACGCGGCCGCGCCGGCCGGCAAGACGGGCCTGCCGGTGGTCCTCGTGGTCCAGGAGATCTTCGGCGTGCACGAGTACATCGCCGACACCTGCCGCCGCTTCGCCCAGCTCGGCTATTTCGCGATCGCGCCCGAGCTCTACGCGCGCCAGGGCGACCCGCGCGGCTACACCGACATCCCGAAGCTGCAGGCCGAGATCGTCTCGAAGGTGCCCGACGCGCAGGTCATGGCCGACCTCGACGGCGCGCTCGCCTATGCCAGGGCCAACGGCGGCGACACGGCCAGGGCCGGCATCACGGGCTTCTGCTGGGGCGGGCGCATCGTCTGGCTCTATGCGGCCACGGGCAAGGTCAAGGCGGGCGTGGCGTGGTACGGCCGCCTCGTCGGCAACGCGAGCGAACTGACGCCGAAGCACCCGGTCGACGTGGCCGCGAGCCTGCAGGCACCCGTGCTCGGCCTCTACGGCGGCAAGGACCAGGGCATCCCCCTTGACACGGTTGATAAGATGAAGGCGGCCCTGGCGAACGGCACTCCCGCCGCCAAGGCCTCGAGCTTCGTCGTGTACCCCGAAGCAGGCCATGCCTTCCATGCCGACTATCGCCCCAGCTACCTCAAGAGCGCGGCCGAGGACGGCTGGCAGCGCGCCACGGCCTGGTTCAAAGCCAATGGCGTCGTCTGAGACGGCGCGATAGCCGACACCCTCGCCGAAGGCCGTCCGAGTGACGGCCTTTTCGCATTCTTACTGGAACGATCCCGGGCCTGGTGCCCGCCGACATTGCGCAAGCAGCTATGAATTTGATAGTGATCATCGTGGCGACCCTGGTTGCCGGCATCGGAAGCGTATGGCTCGCGGCGCTGCTGCTGCGCGTGGGCGTGCGCAGCGGCTCGGGCGGCGTCAACGCGCAGCATCTGCTGAGCCTGGCCGCCGGCGCGCTGCTCGCGACCGCCTTCATGCATCTGCTGCCCGAGGCCTTCGAGAGCCGCGTCGAGCCCGCGCTGCTGTTCGGCGTGCTGCTGTTCGGGATCGTGTTCTTCTTCCTGCTCGACAAGGCCGAGCTCTGGCACCACGGCCACGAGCATCACCACGGCGAGGCGCAGCCCGGCCCGGTGGGCCGCGCGCATGCGGGCCATGCGCACGACCACGGCCATGCCCACCAAGACCATGCCCACCAAGACCACGCCCACCACCACGGCCATGCCCATGCGCCCAGGGGCGGCGGCGGATGGGCCGTGCTCACGGGCGACAGCGTGCACTGCTTCGGCGACGGCATCCTGATCGCCTCGGCCTTCGTCGCCGACATCCGCCTCGGGCTCGTGGCGGCCGTGGCGGTGCTCGCGCACGAGGTGCCGCACCACATCGGCGACCTGGTGGTGCTGCGCCAGAGCTCGGCCAACCAGCGCGCGGCGCTGGTCAAGGTCTCGCTCGCGGGCACCGTGACCATGCTCGGCGGCATCGCGGGCTGGTGGCTGGTCGACCGGCTGCACGGCTGGCTGCCGTACTTCCTCGTGCTCGCGAGCAGCAGCTTCGTCTACGTGGCGCTCGCCGACCTGATCCCGCAGCTGCAGAAGCGCCTGGCCGCGCGGCAGACGGTGGCGCAGGTCGCGTGGCTCGCGGTGGGCATCCTGCTGGTGGCGCTCGTGAGCCGGCTCGCGCACGGCGAGCACGGGCATGCGCACGGCGACCACGCGGGGGAGGCGGCGCACGGCCATGCCGGGCACGACCATGCGGGCCATGGCCATGCGGAAGAGGGGCATGCGGACCACGGCCACGCCCACGAGGGCGAGGGTGCCGCGGCGCACAAGGACTGAGCCGGATACGTTCCGAAACCGACGCCGCGAGGGGGATTGCGGCACGACGGCCGAAAGAGGCGCAACATCGGGGGGCTCGCGAGTGTTTCGCCCATTCCAATTCGCCGAGGAGCCGATCATGAATCACGTCGACGCCCACAAGCGTTCCGCCCCGCCATCGAAGGAAGATGACGACGACCTGCCCGTCGACGACTTCGAGGAAGCGGATCTGGAGGACGACGACGACCTGTCGGCGACCGGCATCGACCTCTCGGACGCGAGCGCGCTCGACGCCGACAACGTGCCCGCGGACGAGGAGTTCGCGCGCGTGATCAACGCGCCCGACTGAGCCCGGACCTGCCGGCGCTACGCCTCCCGCCGCACGATCACCTGTCCGTTGCGCGCCCCGCTGTGCGCCCCGTGCGCCCAGGTGAGGGCGCCGTTCACGATCACCGCGTCGATGCCCTCGGCGGGCTCGGTCGGCGTTTCGTAGCTCGCGGTGTCGCGCACCGTCGCGGCATCGAAGACCACCACGTCGGCGTGGTGCCCCGGCTTCAGCGTGCCGCGCTCGTGCAGCCCGAAGTTGCGCGCGGTGAGCCCGGTCATCTTCCACACCGCGGTCTCGAGCGGGAACAGGCCGACGTCGCGGCTGTAGTGGCCGAGCACGCGCGGGAAGGTGCCCCAGAGCCGCGGATGCGGCTTGTCGCCGAGCGGGATGCCGTCGGAGCCGATCATGGTCTCCTCGAAGGCGAGGATGCGCTGCACGTCGTCCTCGTCCATCATGAAGTAGATCGCGCTGCCCGGCTGCAGGCGCCGCGCGGCTTCCTCGCCCGGGACGCCCCATTCGGCCGCGATGTCCTTCAGGTCGCGGCCCGCGCACTCGGGATGCGGCACGCTCGAGGCGATGAGCACGCGGCCGTCCATCATGCCGCGGTCGGTGCGGATCATGGTCGAGCCCGCGGTGTAGGGATAGCAGTCCAGGCCGATGCACTGGTGCCGCATCGCCTCGCGGATGAAGGGCAGCGTCACGCGGGTCTTGCCGAAGTTGCGCGCGTTCTGCACCTTGTGGTGCGAGACCACCACCGGGATGCCGAGCGCGCGGCCGATGGCGAAGGTCTCCTCGAGCGATTCCATGACCTGGTCGCTCTCGTCGCGCATGTGGGTCACGTACAGCGCACGGCGCGCCGTGAGCGGGCGCCCGACCTCGATGATCTCCTCGGTCGTCGCCTTCACGGCCGGCGGGTAGAAGGTGCCGGTCGACATGCCGATCGCGCCGGCCTGCATCGCCTCCTCGACCAGCGCCCGCATCGCGGCGATCTCCTCGCCGTTCGCGGGCCGGTCGAGGTCGGGCATGACGACCGCGCGCAGGGTCGAATGGCCCACCATCGCGGCCACGTTGACCGAGGAGGGCGCGGCGCGCAGCGCGTCGAGGTAGGCCGCGAAGCGGGTGAAGCGCCCCTCGGCGGGCGTGTCGAGCAGGCTCAGCGGCATCGGCAGGTCCATGTCGGCGCGCAGCGGTGCGGCGCTGATGCCGCAGTTGCCCGCCACCACGGTGGTCACGCCCTGCGAGACCTTGAACGGCATGCGCGGCTGCGACAGCACGGCCTGGTCGTCGTGCGTGTGCGAGTCGATGAAGCCCGGCGCGACGATGCGGCCCGTGGCGTCGAGCGTGCGCTCGGCCGTGTGGCCCGCGAGCGCGCCGATGGCGGCGATGCGGCCGCCCGCGATGCCGACGTCGGCCTCGAAGCGTGGCGCGCGGGTGCCGTCGATCACGGTGCCGCCGCGGATCAGCAGGTCGTAGTGTGCGGGACGGTCGGTCATCGATGCAGCTCCTTCAGCGAAAGTGGCAGGCCACCCAGTGGCCGCCGCCGGGCGACGCGGCGCGTTCGCCGAGTTCGGGCTTCTGCTCCCGGCACACGGCCTGCGCCATCGGGCAGCGCGTGTGGAAGCGGCAGCCCGTGGGCGGATTGGCGGGGCTCGGCGGATCGCCCTGCAGCAGCAGGCGGCGCGCGGGCGTTCGCGGGTTGGGCACCGGCACGGCCGAGAGCAGGATCTCGGTGTACGGATGGCGCGGCGCCGAGAACAGCGTGTCGCGGTCCGCGATCTCCACGATGTGGCCGAGGTACATCACGGCGACGCGGTGGCTGATGTGGCGCACCACCGCGAGGTCGTGCGCGACGAACAGGTAGGCGATGCCGAACTCCGCCTGCAGGTCCATCAGCAGGTTCACCACCTGCGCCTGCACCGACACGTCGAGCGCCGAGACCGGCTCGTCGCAGACGATGA
>CBHTTS010000252.1:0-8045 GCA_966095775.1 uncultured Variovorax sp.
CGATCGTCAGCGCGGGGAAGACGATGTGGAACGAGATCGTGAAACCGAACTGGATTCTCGCGAGCAGGAGGGCATCCATGCAGCTGTACCTTTCCGTTGCATCCCGACCCGGGCGACACGACCATCGCATGCACCGCGGCCTGGCCGCGTAGGCGCAGCGCCCGACCGCGCGCCACGGCATTCTGCGCCGCGCGGCGGATTTGGCAATGCCGTGCGCGCACCCTCCTTAAGATCGCGGCGGCCGCAGCCCGCGGCCCGATCCACAACACGAACGGAGACAGACCGCCCATGCCGAACGACGACGACAACTTTCTTCCTCTTGCGCGCCGCCGCTTCCTGCGCACCGCCGCGGGCGCCGGCCTCGCCGCGTTCGCGGGCGGCGCGCTCGCGCAGTCCTTCGAGTTCAGGCCGAGCCAGCGCTACCCCGACCCCTCGGTGCTGATCCTGGACCCGAGCTTCGCGAAGTACCGCATCTACAGCAGCACCGTCGAGCAGCTCGGCACCGGCATGCGCTGGGCCGAGGGGCCGGTCTACTTTCCCGAGGGCGGCTACCTGCTGTGCAGCGACATCCCGAACAACCGGCTCATGAAGTACGACGAGCGGACCGGCAAGTTCACGGTGCACAGGCAGAACGTCAACTACACCAATGGCAACGCGCGCGACCGCCAGGGCCGGCTGGTCAGCTGCGAGCACTCGGTCACGCGCCGCGTGGTGCGCACGGAGCGGAACGGCCAGACGACGGTGCTCGCCGACAGCTTCGAGGGCCGGCGGCTCAACGCGCCCAACGACGTGGTGGTGCGCTCCGACGACAGCGTCTGGTTCACCGACCCGACCTTCGGCATCAACGGCGAATGGGAAGGCTCGAAGGCCGCGCCCGAGCAGCCCACGACCAACGTCTACCGCATCGCGCCCGACGGCAGGATCTCGGCCGTGATCACCGACCTCGTGAACCCCAACGGCCTCGCGTTCTCGCCCGACGAGAAGAAGCTCTACGTGGTCGAATGGAAGGGCACGCCGAACCGCAGCATCTGGAGCTACGACGTCGCGCCCGACGGCACCGGCGTGTCGAACAAGACCAAGCTCGTCGACGCCGACGGGCCGGGCGCGCTCGACGGCTTCCGCGTCGACCGCGACGGCAACCTCTGGTGCGGCTGGGGCTTCACGGGCGCCTTCTCACCCGAGGCCACCGACGTGGGCGGCGGCATGAAGGCCCACCTGCCGCTCGGCAGGTCCGAGGACATGGACGGCGTGAAGGTCTTCAATCCGCAGGGCAAGCCGATCGGCTTCATCCGCCTGCCCGAGCGCTGCGCCAACCTCGCCTTCGGCGGGCCGAAGCGCAACCGGCTCTACATGGCGAGCAGCCATTCACTCTACGCGCTGTATGTGGAGGCGCACGGCGCGGTCTAGCCGCTCGGCGCAGCCGATGGCGCGGCGGCGCAGCAGGTACCAGGCCGCCGGCACCACGAGCATGCTGAGCAGCGGCGCCGTGACCATGCCGCCCACCATCGGCGCCGCGATCCGCGTCATCACCTCCGAGCCGGTGCCGCTGCCCCAGAGGATCGGCAGCAGGCCCGCCATCACGACCGCGACGGTCATCGCCTTGGGCCGCACGCGCAGCACCGCGCCCTCGCGGATCGCCGCGAGCAGCGTCTCGCGGTTCATCGGCTCGCCGGCCGCGATGCGCCGCGCGAGCGCGTTCTGCAGGTAGACCAGCATCACCACGCCGAACTCGGCCGCCACGCCCGCGAGCGCGATGAAGCCCACCGCGGTGGCCACCGAGATCGCATGGCCCATGGCCCAGACCAGCCAGAAGCCGCCGACCAGCGAGAACGGCACCGCCGCCATCACGAGTGCCGCGTCGCCGAAGGAACGGAACAGCAGATACAGCAGCACGAAGATGACCACCAGCGTCGCGGGCACCACGAGCTGCAGCCGCCCGGTCGCGCGCTCGAGGTATTCGAACTGCCCCGACCACGACAGCGCATAGCCCGCGGGCAGCGTCACCGCCTGTGCGACCGCGGCCTGCATCGCACCCACGGCCGAGCGCAGGTCGCGCCCGCGCACGTCGACGTAGACCCAGCCCGACAGCCGCGCGTTCTCGCTGCGCAGCATCGGCGGCCCTTCGACGAGCGTGATCCGCGCGACCTCGCCGAGCGGCAGCTGCGCGCCGCGCGCGGTCACGAAGGGCAGCTGGCGCAGCCGCTCGAGCGAGTCGCGGACCTCGCGCGGATAGCGCAGGTTGATCGGGTAGCGCTCGCGCCCCTGGATCACCTCGCCCACGTTCTCGCCGCCGATCGCGGTCGAGACGATCGCCTGCACCTCGGCCACCGAGAGCCCGTGGCGCGCGGCCGCGAGGCGGTCGACCTCGACGTCGATGTAGCGCCCGCCCGTGAGCCGCTCGGCGAGCGCCGACGACACGCCCGGGACCGCGCGCACCGCGGCCTCGATCTGCGTCGCGAGCGCGTCGATGGTCGCGAGCTCCGGCCCCGCGACCTTGATGCCGACCGGGCTCTTGATGCCCGTGGCGAGCATGTCGATGCGGTTGCGGATCGGCGGCACCCACACGTTGGTGAGCCCCGGCACCCGGACCGCGCGATCGAGTTCCTCCACCAGCTTCTCGGGCGTCATGCCCGCGCGCCATTCGCTGCGCGGCTTGAAGCGGATGGTGGTCTCGAACATCTCGAGCGGCGCGGGGTCGGTGGCGGTGTCGGCGCGGCCCGCCTTGCCGAACACGCGCGCCACCTCGGGCACGGTCCGGATGAGCCGGTCGGTCTGCTGCAGCAGCGCGGACGCCTTCGCGGCCGAGAGGCCGGGCAGCGCGGTCGGCATGTAGAGCAGGTCGCCCTCGTCGAGCGGCGGCATGAATTCGCCGCCGAGGCGCGCGAGCGGCAGCGCGGTCGAGGCGAGCAGCAGGGCCGCGATCGCGAGCGTGGCCTTCGGATGGCGCAGCACCGCCTCGAGCACCGGCCGGTAGGCCGCCATCAGCACGCGGTTCACCGGGTTCGATGCCTCGTGCGGGATGCGTCCGCGCACGAGGTAGCCCATGAGCACGGGGATCAGCGTGACCGACAGCCCCGCGGCCGCCGCCATGGCGTAGGTCTTGGTGAAGGCCAGCGGCGAGAACAGCCGCCCTTCCTGCGCCTCGAGCGAGAACACCGGCACGAACGAAAGCGTGATCACGAGCAGCGAGAAGAACAGCGCCGGCCCGACCTCCACCGAGGCGTCGGCCACCAGCTGCCAGCGCTCCGCGCCCGTGGGCTGCCGCCCGTGCGCGGCCTCGAAGGCCTCGAGGTGCTTGTGCACGTTCTCGACCATCACGATCGCGCCGTCGACCATCGCGCCAATGGCGATCGCGATGCCGCCGAGCGACATGATGTTGGCGTTGACGCCCTGCCAGTGCATCACGATCGCCGCCGCCAGCACGCCCACGGGCAGCGCCACCACCGCCACCAGCGCCGAGCGCAGATGGAACAGGAACACCGCGCAGACCAGCGCGACCACGGCGAACTCCTCGAGCAATTTGCCGCGCAGGTTGCGGACCGCGCGGTCGATCAGCAGCGACCGGTCGTAGGTGGTGACGATCTCCACCCCGGGCGGCAGCCCGGGCTTGAGCGCCTCGAGGCGCGCCTTGACGGCCTCGATGGTGGAGCGCGCGTTCTTGCCCGAGCGCATCACGACCACGCCGCCTGCCACCTCGCCCTCGCCGTCGAGCTCGGCGATGCCGCGCCGCATCTCGGGCCCGACCTGCACCCGCGCCACGTCGCGCAGCAGCACCGGCGTGGTGCCGGCCAGCGCGACCGGGACGTTGCGGAAGTCCTCGAGCGAGCGCAGGTAGCCGAGCGAGCGCACCATGTACTCGGCCTCGGCGAACTCGACCACCGAGCCGCCCGCGGCCTGGTTGGCCTTCCGGAGCGCCTCGGCCACCATCGCCTGCGTCACGTTCGATGCGCGCATGCGGTCGGGATCGAGCACCACCTGGTACTGGCGCACCATGCCGCCGATGCTCGCGACCTCGGCCACGTCGGGCACGGTCTTGAGCTCGAACTTCAGGAACCAGTCGTTGAGCGCGCGCAGCTGGCCGATGTCCATCGTGCCGCTGCGGTCGACCAGCGCGTACTCGTAGATCCAGCCCACGCCGGTCGCATCGGGGCCGAGCGTGGCGTTGGCGCCCTCGGGCAGCCGGCTCTGCACCTGGTTGAGGTACTCCACCACGCGCGAGCGCGCCCAGTAGGGATCGGTCCTGTCGTCGAACAGCACGTAGACGAAGGAGTCGCCGAAGAAGGAGTAGCCGCGCACGGTCTTCGCGCCGGGCACGCTGAGCATGGTGGTGGTCAGCGGATAGGTGACGAGGTCCTCGACCACCTGCGGCGCCTTGCCGGGATAGGGCGTGCGGATGATGACCTGCGTGTCCGAGAGGTCGGGCAGCGCATCGAGCGGCGTGCGCGCGACCGACCACCATCCCGCGGCCACGAGGAAGGCGGTCGCGATCAGCACCAGGAAGCGGTTGGCGACCGACCAGCGGATCAGCGCCGCGATCATCGCGCGCCTCCGGAGGGCGCCGCGGCCATGCCGCCGAGCACCGTGCGCAGCCGCGCCTCGGAGTCGATCAGGAACTGGCCGCTCGCCACCACCTGCTCGCCTTCGGCCAGGCCCGAGACGATCTCGACGTCGTCGCCGATCTCGGCGCCGGGCACGACCTCGCGCGGCTCGAAGCCGCCGTCGCTTCGGCGCACGATCGCCACCGCGCGCCGACCGGTGCGGATCAGCGTCTCGGCGGGCACCAGCAGCCGGCTCGCCGCGGGGCCCGCGACCTCGATGCGCAGCAGCATGCCGGGCGTGAGCCGGCCCTCGGCGTTGTCGACCTCGAAGCGCGCCTTCAGCGTGCGCGTGGCCGGCTGGATCTCGGGCAGGATCTCGTCGAGCGTGCCGTCGAAGCGCTGCGAGGGATCGGCCTGCAGCGCCACGCGCGCCTGCTGCCCGCGCGCGAGGCGCAGCGCCTGCGCCTCGGGGATCTCGGCCACGGCCCAGACCTTGCCCAGGCCCGCGATGCGGAACAGCGTCATGCCCGGCGTGACCGCGACGCCGTCGCGCACGCCGAGCTCGGCCACCACGCCGTCGATCGGCGCCGCGAGCACGAAGCGCGCCTGGGCGGTGCCGGCGCGCTCGCTCTGCGCGATCAGCGCATCGGGAATCGACAGCGCGCGCATGCGCTCGCGCGCGGCCGCCACGAGCTCGGCCGACGCGCCCGCGCCCCGCAGCGCGAGCCATTCGCCCTGCGGCGCGAGCCAGTCGGGCGCGAACACGGTGGCGAGCGGCTGGCCCTTGCGCACGCGCTCCATCGGCGCGCGCACCGGCAGCCGCTCGACGTAGCCCGCCACGCGGGTCTGCACCGCCACGGTTCGCCGTTCGTCGAACTGCACGGTGCCGACCGCGTCGAACGGCACCGCGGCCTGCGCCCTGCGCACCTCGGCGAGCCGGATGCCGAGGTTCTGCTGCACGCCGGGATCGATCCTGACGCCGCCGCCCTGCCCGCCCGCTGCATCGGCATAGACGGGCACCAGCTCCATGTCCATGAACGGCGACTTGCCGGGCTTGTCGAAGCGCGGGCCGGGGACCATCGGGTCGTGCCAGTAGAGCACCTTGCGCTCGCCGGTCTCGGTCCCGCCGGTGGCGGGCGCGGCGGCCGACGCGGCCTCGGCCGGCGGCGCCGTGCGGCGGCCCAGGTAGAAGGTGCCGCCCGCGAGCAGCAGCGCGCCCAGCAGGGCGAGGGTCGCGGTGAGATGCCGGTTCATGGTGCCACCTCGGACTGGAGCGGCCGCAAGGCCAGTTGGACATGGGTGCGGGCGCGTTCGCGCTGCAGCGCGAGCAGCCGGCGCTCGGCGCCGAGTTCGGCATGCCGCGCCTCGAACAGCGCGACCAGGCCGCCCTGCCCCGCGCGGTAGGCGGCCAGCGCCGCGGCCGTGCGCTGGCCGGCCGGCGCCAGCACCTCGGTGCGGTAGCGCGCGATGCGCTGGTCGAGCCGCTCGGCGTCGCTCTGCAGCGCGCGGTACTCGGCCGAGGCGACGCGCTCGGCCTCGGCCAGTTCGGCCTCGGCCTTCGCGGCCAGCGCGAGGCTGGCGGCGGTGTTGCGGTCCTGGCGCTCGCCGGGCGCGAGGTAGAGCGGGATGCTCACGCCGAGCGACACCATGTCCGAGCGGCCGGCGCGCTGGCCGTAGGCCACTTCCCAGCTCCAGTCGGGCCGCCGCTCGCTGGCGGTCACGTCGGCCTGCCGCGCGGCGAGCTCGGCGTCGCGCCGCAGCGCCGCCACCTGCGGATGCCGCGCGACGTAGGCCTGCTCGTCGGGCAGCGGCATGGCGGGCGGCGGCTGCAGCGCATCGGGCGCCGTGCCGATCCAGCGCTGCAGCGCGATGCGCGCGGCGCTCTGCTGCTGCCGGACCTCGGCGGCCTCGTCCTCCGACGTGCCCTGCGCGCCCGCGAGCGCGAGCACCTCGGCGCCGCTGCCCGCGGCCGCCGACAGGCGCGCGCGCGCGGTCGCGAGCTCCTCGCGCGCGTGGTCCTCGGCCCGCACCGCCAGCCTGAGCGCCTCGCCGGCATAGAAGGCGTCGACGTAGGCGAGCGCGGTGCCGAGCCGGGTGTCGGCATCGGCCATGCGCCAGCGCACCGACTGGCGCTCGACCGCCGCGTCGGCCGCGGCCTGCCGCGCCGTGCGCTTCTCGGCCGAGAGCCAGGTCTGGCGGATCGCGACGCGCTTCATCGTCATCGGCTCGGCCGAGGTGCGGAAGCGCTCTTCGCCGGTCGCGGGCAGGTTCTCGAGCCCGAGGCTCAGCACCGGATCGGGCAGCTGCGCCGCCGCACGCGCGGCTTCGCGGGCGCTCAGCGCACCGGCCTGTGCCGCCTGCGCGGCGAGCGAACGCCCCGTGGCCAGCGCGAGCGCGGCCTCCAGGGACAGGGGGGCCGCCGCCGCGAGCGGCGGCAGCAGCAGCGCGAGCGCCGAGACGGCTGCGCGCGGGAAGACAGGGAACATGACAACTCCACGGACGAACGAGGCCATCGCCGGCGCGCGTCAACGCGGCGCCGGCACCAGTCGGTCGGTGGAGGGATCAGACCCGCAGCCTGCGGGTCGCGAGAAAGACGGGATCGGGCGGTGGATGCTGCCGCTCGGGGCGGGCCTGCGGCGGCAGCGCGCGAGCCTCGGAGGCGGGCAGGAGCTGCAGCGCGAGCACCTGCACGATGGCCGGCAGCGACGGCGTGGCGAGCTTCACCGGCTCGAACGACAGCGACATGTCGGCGGCGTGCTGGTGGCACAGCACCGGCTGCGCGGTGTCGGCGCCGTGGCAGGGCGCGTCCTCGGGCATCGCCATCGGCGCCGCCGCGGCCGCGGTCTCGATCGGGCAGACGTAGCCCGCCATCGCCAGCTGTGCGAACAGCAGCGACACGACCATGAGGAACACGGTCAGCGGGCGGTGGAGGAACGGTCGGCGCGCGCGCATGGGTCGGCGCAGTGTAGCCAAAATGGCTTCATGCCGGAACTGGCCCGCCGCGCTTCGCACCGAGGCGCAGAATCGGCGCGCCGCCCTCGCCACAGGTCCCGCGTGAACCCGCCGCCATCGCCCGACGCCCTTCTGCTTGCCGCGCTGCGATCCGCGCCGCGGCGCTTCCGCCTGCCGCCGCTGCCGGCCGATGCCGAGGCCGCCGCGGCGGCCGGCGCGGCGACGGCGCTCGCGTTCGCGATCGAGCAGGCGCGCGACGCGGTCGAGCGGCAGGCGCCGCCCCCCGCGCAGGCCGGCGCGCTGTTCACGCGCGCGCTCGCGCGGCTGATCGAGGACGCCTCGGCGCCCGAAGGCGGCGATCCGGCCTTCCAGGCCCTCGCGATGCAGTCGCAGGACGGCGCGGTGCGCGAACACGTGGCGCTGGCGCGGCAACGCGCGGCGGACCTGCGCGCGGTGCGCAGCACCCTCGACGCGGTGGCGCATCCGGGCAAGCTGGCACGCCTGCCGGCCGGCGCGGGGCGCGATGCGCTCGCGCGGCTGCACGCGCTGGCGAGC
>CBHTTS010000253.1:0-8034 GCA_966095775.1 uncultured Variovorax sp.
ACACCAGCCAGCAGGCCTTCCAGGCGCTGCAGCAGGGCAAGGGCGTGGGCTACGTCGACGACGAGGCCGCGCTGCTGCGCAGCTACGCCAAGCTCGGGCCGCAGAAGGCGAAGTACGTGGTGCTCAAGCAGAACCTCAGCACCGAATCGCTCGCGATCGGCATCAAGAAGGGCGAGACCGCGCTCAAGGCGGTGGTCGACGACACGCTGCGCGAGCTCGAGGCCTCGGGCGAGGCGCAGAAGATCTTCGTCAAGTGGTACGGGCCCAACACGGCCTCGGGCTTCCAGACGCGCGACTTCAAACTGGAAAGCGACAAGATCGACTGATCCGCGCTTTTTTCTCCTTCCTCCTCTGGGGGAAGGCCGGGATGGGGGCGCGCGGCCTTCGCAAGGCCCGAGCACATCGACCGCCGGCGCCCCCACCCCAACCCTCCCCCAGCGGGGGAGGGAGCCAAGCCCGCCTGCGGCAGCGATACTGTCGCCCCCATGCCCCTGTTCGACTATTCCCTGCTGCTCGGCGGCCAGTACCACGACATGCTCGTCGCGGGCCTGTGGCTCTCGCTGCAGCTGCTCGTCGCCTCGCTCGCCTGCGCGCTGCCGATCGCGCTCGTGGTGGCGCTGCTGCGGCTCGCGCCGGCGGCGCCGCTGCGCTGGCTGGGCTTCGCGTTCGTCGAATCGATCCGCAACGTGCCGCTGCTCGCGCACATGCTGTTCTGGTACTTCGGCGCGCCCGAGCTGCTGCCCGAGGCGGTGAAGCAGCGGCTCTACGAAGGCCGCATCGAGGCCTACAGCGCGATCGTGGCGCTCTCGCTCTACACCGCGGCCTTCATGGCCGAGGACATCCGCAGCGGCATCCGCGCGATTCCCGCGGTGCAGTTCGAGGCCGGGCGCGCGCTCGGCTTCGGCTTCCTGGGCACCATGCGCCGCATCGTGCTGCCGCAGGCGCTGCGCGTGACGGTGCCGCCGCTGATCTCGCAGACGCTGAGCCTCTGGAAGAACACCTCGATCGCGACCGTGATCGGCGTCGCCGAGCTGATGTACCAGGCCGGCCAGGTCGAGAGCGCGACCTTCCGCAGCTTCGAGTCCTTCGCGTTCGCGAGCGCGGCCTACCTCACGGTCTCGCTCGCGATCACCGGGCTCGCGAGCTGGTACCACCATCGCTTTCCGGTGCGGACGCTCTGAACATGCTGGAAGTCGTCCAGGACTACTGGGTCTATTTCCTGATCGGCCAGTACCCGAACGGGCCGCTCGGCGGGCTGGTGCTCACGCTGCTGCTGGCCTCGTGCGGGCTGGTGCTGGCGCTGCCGCTGGGCATCGTGCTCGGGCTGGCGCGCGTGAGCCCCTGGCGCTGGCTGCGCTGGCCGGTCACGGGCTTCGTGTTCGTGGTGCGCGGGCTGCCGCTCTTGATGGTGATCTTCTGGGCCTATTTCTTCCTGCCCAGCGTGACGGGCGTGAAGACCGACCAGTTCACCACGATGCTGATCGCGCTGGTGGTCTTCGACGCCGCCTACCTCGCCGAGATCGTGCGCGCCGGCATCCAGGGCCTGCCGCGCGGGCAGATGGAGACGGCGCGCGCGCTCGGCCTGGGCTACGGCGCCGCGATGCGCCTGGTGGTGCTGCCGCAGGCGCTGCGCAGCATGCTGCCCTCGCTCGTGAACCAGTTCGTCTCGACCATCAAGGAGACCTCGCTCGGCTACATCATCGGCCTCGCGGAGGTCTCGTTCATCGCGACCCAGATCAACACCCAGGTGTTCACCAAGCCGGCCCAGATCTACCTGATCCTGGGCCTGACCTACTTCATCCTCTGCTTCGGGCTGTCGCGCCTGGCCTATGCGCTCGAACGCCGCCTCGCGCGGCGCGGCATGGCCGTGGCCGACCCCGACACGGCCCCCAAGGTGTCCGCATGATCGAACTCCGGAACGTCGACAAGTGGTACGGCAGCTACCACGCGCTCGTGGACGTGAGCGAAACCATCCCCAAGGGCGAGGTGGTCGTGGTGTGCGGGCCCTCGGGCTCGGGCAAGTCGACGCTGATCCGCACCCTGAACCGGCTCGAGCCGATCCAGTCCGGCCGCATCCTGATCGACGGCCAGGACATCCATGCGCCCGGCATCGACGTGAACGCGCTGCGCTCGCGCATCGGCTTCGTGTTCCAGCAGTTCAACCTGTTCCCGCACCTCACGGTGCTGCAGAACTGCACGCTCGCGCCGATGCAGCTGCGCGGCCTGACGCGCGCCGAGGCCGAGGAGCGCGCGCTGGCGCTGCTCGCGCGCGTGGGCCTCGCGAACAAGGCGCGCGCCTGGCCGAGCGAGCTCTCGGGCGGCCAGCAGCAGCGCGTGGCGATCGCGCGCGCGCTCGCGATGCAGCCGCCGCTGATGCTGTTCGACGAGCCCACGAGCGCGCTCGACCCCGAGATGGTGGGCGAGGTGCTGCTCGTGATGCGCGACCTCACGCGCGACGGCATGACCATGGTCTGCGTGACGCACGAGATGGGCTTCGCGCGCGAGGTCGCCGACCGCGTGCTGTTCATGGACGAGGGCAAGGTGCTCGAGCGCGCCACGCCCGACGATTTCTTCAACCGCCCGCAGCATCCGCGTGCGCAGCAGTTCCTTTCCGACATCCGCTCGCCCTTCTCGCGCGATGCCTGACATGCTGGAGCCGACGCCATGACCGACCCGCAATCCCTCCCCGTCATCGACGTCGCCGCGCTCGTGGCCGGCGCGCCCGGGCGCGACGACGTGGCCGCGCGGATCGGCGCCGCCTGCCGCGCGCACGGCTTCTTCTACGTGCGCGGCCACGGCGTCGATGCGCGGCTGGTGCAGCGCCTCGAGGACCTGAGCCACCGCTTCTTCGCGCTGCCCGAAGCGACCAAGATGCGCTGGCGCATGGCGCTCGGCGGCCGCGCCTGGCGCGGCTACTTCCCGCTCGGCGGCGAGCTCACCTCGGGCCGGCCCGACTGGAAGGAGGGCCTGTACCTCGGCACCGAGCTGCCGCCCTCGCATCCGCTCGTCGAGGCGAGGACGCCGGTGCACGGGCCGAACCTGTTCCCCGACGCGCCCGGGCTGGAGGACTTCCGCGCCACCATCCTCGCCTACATGGACGCGGTCACGCGGCTCGGCCACCGGCTGATGGAAGGCATCGCGCTGAGCCTGGGCCTGCCGGCGGACTACTTCGCGGCGCGCTACACGGCCGATCCGCTGATCCTGTTCCGGCTCTTCAACTACCCCTCGCAGCCGGTGCCCGAGGGGCTGGACGTGCAGTGGGGCGTGGGCGAGCACACCGACTACGGGCTGCTCACGATCCTGCACCAGGACGCGGTCGGCGGCCTCGCGGTGCACACGCCCGCGGGCTGGATCGACGCGCCGCCGATCGCAGGCACCTTCGTCTGCAACATCGGCGACATGCTCGACCGCATGACGGGCGGCCTCTACAAGTCGACGCCGCACCGCGTGAAGCGCAACACCTCGGGGCGCGACCGGCTGTCGTTCCCGCTGTTCTTCGACCCGAACTTCGAGGCGCGCGTGCAGCGCATCGAGGGCCTCGCGGGCGCGGCCGCGCGCGACGACAGCGCCGAGCGCTGGGACCGCGCGAACGTGCACGCCTTCAACGGCCGCTACGGCGACTACCTGCTCGCCAAGGTGTCGAAGGTGTTCCCGCAGCTGCGCGACGAGGTGCTCTGAGGCGGCTCGGGAAACCAGCGCGGCAGGTGGTCCATGGCCTGGTGCAGCGACTCGAGCACGTGGAAGGCCTGTTCGATCACCGCGGCCGGCGGATGCTTGAGGTCCGGCACGATCACCACGCGCAGGCCCGCGGCCAGCGCGGCGCGGGCGCCGTTCTCGCTGTCCTCGAAGGCGATGCAGTCGGCGGGCGCCACGCCGAGGCGCTCGGCCGCGAGCCGGTAGAGCGCCGGGTCGGGCTTGGCGCGCGCGACCTCGTCGCCGCCCGCGAAGGCCTCGAAATGGTGGAGCACGTCGATGCTCTGGAGGCAGGCGCGGATCTGCGCGCTGGTCGACGACGAGGCGACCGCGCAGCGCGTGCCGCGGGCGCGCAGCGCGGCCAGCAGCTCGCCCGCGCCGGGCTTGATCGGAAAGAGCGGCGTGCCGTCGGTGCGCTCGAGCTGCAGCAGCC
The DNA here is from genome assembly GCA_966095775.1 of uncultured Variovorax sp. Taxonomy (GTDB): domain Bacteria; phylum Pseudomonadota; class Gammaproteobacteria; order Burkholderiales; family Burkholderiaceae_C; genus Variovorax. The sequence continues at coordinate 4,127 of CBHTTS010000253.1, forward strand.
GGCGCACGTGCGCGACCGCGTGCCGGTAGGCCTCGGGCCCGCCGAGCAGGCCCGCGAGGATCAGCTCGGACTCCGCCGTGGCGAGGCCCACGACCTCGAGGTACTGGCTGTGCGAAAGCTCGATGTCGAGCGTGCGGGCCGCCTCGATCCAGGCGGCCATGATGGGCCGCTCCGAATCGATCAGCAGCCCGTCCATGTCGAAGATGGCGGCGGCGAACATGGCCGCCATCCTAAGCGCGGCCGATCAGTCGCGCACCAGCGCCCGGTTCAGGCCCAGCGCCGCGAGCGTGCCCGCGGCGCCCGACAGCAGGTAGACGCTGACGTAGGCCAGCCCGAAGTTGGCCGACAGGCCCAGCGCCACCAGCGGCGCGAAGGCGGCGCCGATGAGCCAGGCGAGGTCGGCCGTGAGCGCGGCGCCGGTGTAGCGGTACTTGGGCGCGAAGTTCGAGGTCACGGCGCCCGCGGCCTGGCCGTACGAGAGGCCCAGCAGCACGAAGCCCAGCAGGATGAAGACGTCCTGGCCGATCCGGCCGCCGTCGAGCAGCGTCGGCGCGAAGCCGCTGAACACCGCGATCAGCGCCGCCAGGCCGCCGAGCGTGAAGCGCCGGCCCACGCGGTCGGCGATCAGGCCCGAGGCCACGATGCCGCCGGCGCCGAGGACCGCGCCGATCATCTGCACCACCAGGAATTCGGTGATCGACTGGTCGGAGTACAGCGTGATCCACGACAGCGGGAACACCGTGATCAGGTGGAACAGCGCATAGCTCGCGAGCGCCGCGAAGGCGCCGATCAGCAGGTTCGCGCCCTGCGAGGAGCGGATCAGCTCGACCACGCTCGTGGGCTCGAGCTCGCGCTCCTCGAGCTGGCGCGAATACTCGTCGGCCGCCACGAGGCGCAGGCGCGAGAACAGCGCCACCACGTTGATCGCGAACGCCACGTAGAAGGTGTAGCGCCAGCCCCAGTCGAGGAAGTCCTTGTGCGAGAGATTGGCGTAGAGGTAGGCGAACAGCGCGCTGGCCACGAAGAAGCCCAGCGGCGCGCCGAGCTGGCCCAGCATCGCGTACCAGCCGCGGCGGTTCCGCGGCGCGTTGAGCGCGAGCAGCGACGGCAGGCCGTCCCACGAGCCGCCGAGCGCGAGGCCCTGCGCGAAGCGGAACACCGACAGCAGCACGATCGAGCTGAAGCCGATGCTCGCGTAGCCCGGCAGGAAGGCGATGCCCGCGGTCGAGGTGCCGAGCAGGAACAGCGCGATGGTCAGCTTGGTCTCGCGCCCGAAGCGGCGCTGGATCATCATCGAGATCACGGTGCCGAAGGGCCGCGCGATGAACGCGAAGGAAAAGACCACGAAGGCCCAAAGGGTTCCCTCGAGGCGGCTCTCGAACGGGAAGAACACCGCCGGGAACACCAGCACCGAGGCGATGCCGTAGACGAAGAAGTCGAAATACTCCGAGGCCCGCCCGATCACCACGCCGACGGCAATCTCGCCGGGCGCAATGTGCGAATGTTCGTCACCCTGCCGGGCATCGTTTACAGACGTGTTCGGCACAGGCTGTGCGCCTTGCGGACTGAGGCTGGACGTCGTCGTCATTGCGTTCTTTAATTCGGGGTCACGGGGCCGTGACAGGGGTAGGCCATGGAACGGAGGCTCCAAGGGTCTCACCGAACGGACTTTCCCGCCATAGGACAAAACGTCCAATGGTCGGCCGCCGCCTTTGGTCGTAGATTGTGGGGTCTTTGCGCAGCCCCCGCACTTCCTTCTTTCGGCATGCCTACCTCCAAAACCCTTCGCCGATGGCTCCTCCTGCTCCCGCTGGCCCTGCTCGCGGGCTGCAACACGGTGCTGATGAACCCGTCCGGCGACATCGCCAACCAGCAGGGACGCCTGATCGTCGTCTCCACCGTGCTGATGCTGATCATCATCGTCCCGGTGATCGCGCTGACGCTGTTCTTCGCCTGGCGCTACCGCCAGTCGAACAAGGACGCCGAGTACAAGCCCGACTGGGACCACTCGACCCAGCTCGAACTCGCGATCTGGGCCGCGCCGCTTCTGATCATCATCGCGCTCGGCGCGATCACCTGGATCAGCACCCACACGCTCGACCCCTACCGCCCGCTCGCGCGGCTCGACGCCGATCGCCCGGTGCCCGAGAACGTCAAGCCGCTCGAGGTGCAGGTGGTGGCGCTCGACTGGAAGTGGCTCTTCATCTATCCCGAGCAGGGCATCGCCACGGTCAACGAGATGGCCGCGCCGGTGGACCGGCCGATCACCTTCAAGATCACCGCCTCGACGGTGATGAACTCCTTCTTCATCCCGGCGCTCGCGGGCCAGATCTACGCCATGCCGGGCATGGAGACCAAGCTGCACGCGGTGATCAACAAGCCCGGCGAGTTCGACGGCTTCTCGGCCAACTACAGCGGCGCGGGCTTCTCGGGCATGCGCTTCAAGTTCCACGGACTCAGCCATGACGGCTTCGACCAGTGGGTGCAGAAGGTCAAGGCCGGCAAGGACGGCGAGCTCACGCGCGAGCTGTTCCAGAAGACGCTCGAGGCCCCGAGCGAGCGCGAGCCGGTGCGCCACTACCGCGCCGTGTCGCCCGACCTGTACGACGCCATCCTCAACCTGTGCGTCGACCGCAACAAGATGTGCATGAAGGAAATGATGGCCATCGACGCGAGCGGCGGCCTCGGCAAGCCCGGCGCCTTCAACGTCGCCACCAAGCCGGCCTGGCAGGCCGACGACCTCCTCACCGATTCGCCCCGGCGCAAGTACGTCACGGCGATGTGCACCACCGAAGAATGACGATGCCCGACAACCTCGACCTCACGAAGCTCGTCTTCGGCCGCCTCAGCTGGGAGGCGATTCCCCTGCATGAACCGATCCTGATCGCGACCTTCGCGGCCGTGGTGCTGGGCGGCCTCGCCGTCGTGGGCGCGCTCACCTACTTCAAGCTCTGGGGCACGCTGTGGCGCGACTGGTTCACCAGCATCGACCACAAGAAGATCGGCATCATGTACATCGTGCTCGGCCTCGTGATGCTGCTGCGCGGCTTCGCCGACGCGATCATGATGCGGGCCCAGCAGGCCATCGCCTTCGGCGACAACATGGGCTACCTGCCGCCGCACCACTACGACCAGATCTTCACGGCCCACGGCGTGATCATGATCTTCTTCGTCGCGATGCCGCTGGTCACGGGCCTGATGAACTACGTGGTGCCGCTGCAGATCGGCGCGCGCGACGTGGCCTTCCCGTTCCTCAACAACTTCAGCTTCTGGATGACCACCTTCGGCGCCGGCCTGGTGATGGCGTCGCTGTTCGTCGGCGAGTTCGCCAAGACGGGCTGGCTCGCCTATCCGCCGCTGTCGGGCATCCTGCAGAGCCCGGACGTGGGGGTCGACTACTACATCTGGTCGCTGCAGATCGCGGGGGTGGGCACGCTGCTGTCGGGGGTGAACCTGCTCGTCACGATCGTGAAGATGCGCGCGCCCGGCATGACGATGATGAAGATGCCGGTCTTCACCTGGACGTCGCTGTGCACCAACGTGCTGATCGTGGCCGCCTTCCCGGTGCTGACCGCGGTGCTCGCGCTGCTCTCGCTCGACCGCTACGTCGGCACGAACTTCTTCACGAACGACCTCGGCGGCAACGCCATGATGTACGTGAACCTGATCTGGATCTGGGGCCACCCCGAGGTCTACATCCTGATCCTGCCCGCGTTCGGCATCTTCTCGGAAGTGGTGTCCACCTTCTCGCGCAAGCGCCTGTTCGGCTACGCGTCCATGGTGTACGCGACGGCGGCGATCACCATCCTGTCGTACCTGGTGTGGCTGCACCACTTCTTCACCATGGGCTCGGGCGCGAGCGTGAACTCCTTCTTCGGCATCACGACGATGATCATCTCGATCCCGAC
>CBHTTS010000254.1:0-7938 GCA_966095775.1 uncultured Variovorax sp.
GCCCATCAGGTGCAGCAGCGTGCTCTTGCCCGAGCCCGAGGCGCCGACGATCGCGAGCGTCTCGCCGGCGTGCACGTCGAGATCCACGCCGTGCAGCACCGTCAGGTCGATGCGGCCTTCGTGGAAGCGCTTGGTGAGGCCGCGGGCGCGCAATACGGTTTCATTGGCGACGGGCCGCCCCGAGCCAATGACGGCCCCCTCGGGGGGCAGCGAGGACACGCCAGTACCGAGCGTGGGGGTCCATTCACTCATAGCGCAGCGCCTCCGCGGGGTTCACGCGGCTCGCGCGGTAGCTCGGATACAGCGTGGCCAGGAAGGCCAGCACCAGCGAGATGATCGCGATCGGCATGATGTCGCTGCGTTGCGGGTCGCTCGGCATCTTGCTGATCAGGTAGATGTCCTTGGGCAGGAAGCTCGCATGGAACAGCTGCTCGAGGAAGGGCACGATCACGTCGATGTTGTAGGCGACCGTGAGGCCGAGCACGAGGCCGCCCACGGTGCCGATGATGCCCACCATCGCGCCCTGCACCACGAAGATGCCCATGATGCTGCGCGGCGAGCTGCCGAGGGTGCGCAGGATCGCGATGTCGGCGCGCTTGTCGGTCACGGTCATCACCAGGGTCGAGACCAGGTTGAAGGCCGCGACCGCCACGATCAGCGTGAGGATGATGAACATCATGCGCTTCTCGACCTGCACCGCCGCGAACCAGGTCTTGTTCTGCCGCGTCCAGTCGCGGATCAGGAACTGGCCCGGCAGCGTCACGGCCATCTGGTCGGCCACCTCGCGCGCCTCGTTGAGGTCCTTGAGCTTGATGCGGATGCCGGTCGGCCCCTCGAGCCGGAACACGCGCTGCGCGTCCTCGGCATGGATCATCGCGAGCGCCGAGTCGTATTCGTAGTGGCCCGAGTCGAAGGTGCCGACGACGGTGAACTGCTTGAGCCGCGGCACCACGCCGGCCGGCGTGACCTGCCCGCCGGGCGCCACCAGCGTGACCTGGTCGCCGGGCTGCACGAACAGCGAGCGCGCGAGCTCGCCGCCGAGCACGATGCCGAACTCGCCCGGCACCAGCTTGTCGAGCGTGCCCTTCTGCGCCGTGGTGGCGATGTCGGTGACCTCGGGCTCGAGCCTGGGCACGATGCCGCGCACCAGCGTGCCCTTCATGTCCTCGCCGCGCGCGATCAGCGCCTGCGTGGCGATGAAGGGGGCGGCGCCGACCACCTCGGGGTTCTTGCGCGCGGCCGCCATGATGGCGTCGAGCTCGGGCAGCGCCTGGCCGTCGCGCGAGAGGATCTCGATGTGCGAGACCACGCCGAGCATGCGGTCGCGCACCTCTTTCTGGAAACCGTTCATGACGCTGAGCACGATGATCAGCGCCGCCACGCCGAGCGCGATGCCGAGCATCGATACGCCGGAGATGAAGGAGATGAAGCCGTTGCGCCGCGTGGCCCGGCCCGCGCGCGTGTAGCGCCAGCCGAGCTGTAGTTCGTAGGGAAGTCGCATATGTCAGATGGTTCGCCGCGCTCCGGGGCGTTCGCACGGGATTGTGGCATCCCGGAGAATACGGGGGATGGCCTCATCCCCCCGCCACCTGTTGATTCCCTTTGCCGGGCGCGGTTCCCCGGCCTGCCGCGCGGCCCTGCCGGCGCTGCGGCTGCCGAACCTCGAGTCGCTGCTGTCCCGGCTCGCCCTCGCCGACACCGACGCCCAGGACGAAGACACGCGCTCGCCGCCGCCCGCCCGGGCGCGGGCGCCCGCGCGGGGCACCGCGGCCGCGGACGGCTGCATCCCCGGGGCCGCGCGCGCGGCGCCCGACGCCGGCCTCGCCGCGCCCGGCGACCGCGAGGCCTGGGGCCTGGTCACGCTGTGCCACTGGCAGGTGGGCATCGACGACGTGGTGCTGGGCGATCCGGCCGCGATCGAGATCGACGCCGCCGAGTCGGCCGCGCTGCTGGCCGCCGCCCGCCCCTTCTTCGAGGAGGACGGCATCGCGCTGCACGCCTCGCCGGTGCCGGGCCGCTGGCTCGCGCGCGGGCCCATCTTCGGGGGCCTCGCCACGGCCTCGATCGACCGCGCGGTGGGCCACCCGATCTCCCAGTGGTCGCCGCTCGCCGAGGCCGCCCGGCCCCTGCGCCGGCTCCAGAACGAAATGCAGATGCTGCTCTACACCCAGCGCGTGAACGACGACCGCGCCGCGCGCGGCGTGCCGCCGATCAACTCCTTCTGGCTCAGCGGCACCGGCGCGCTGCCCGACGCCGCCCCCTCCCCCGCCGCCGCGCCCACGCCCGCACCCGAGGTGGCCGACGCGCTGCGCCTGCCGGCACTGCGCGACGACGGCCCGGGCTGGGCCGAAGCCTGGCAGGCGCTCGACGCCGGTCCGCTCGCCGAGCTCAAGGCCGCCTACACCGCGGGCGCCGAGATCACGCTCACGCTCTGCGGCGACCGCGCCGCGCGGCGCTACGCCGTGCAGTCGCGTGGCCTGCTCGACTGGGCGCGCGGCCTGTTCGACCGCACGCAGGCCGCCAGCGTGCTCGAGGCGCTATGAAGATCATCGCGAGGGAGATTCCGCCGCGCACCGCCTGGGCGCTCGAGCAGGCCGGCATCCATCCGCTGCTCGCGCGCCTGTTCGCCGCGCGCGGCGTGCGCGCGCGCGACGAGCTCGACGATGCGCTCGCGCGGCTGCTGCCGCCCGACACGCTGCACGGCACGCGCGAGGCCGCGGTGCTGCTGGCGGATGCGATCGCCGCCGGCCGGCGCCTGTGCATCGTGGCCGACTACGACTGCGACGGCGCCACCGCCTGCGCGGTCGCGGTGCGCGGCCTGCGCCTGCTCGGCGCCGCCCACGTGGACTACCTGGTGCCCGACCGCGTGGTGGACGGCTACGGCCTCACGACGCCGATCGCCGAGCGCGTGGCCGCGCGCGGCGCCGACATGCTGATCACGGTCGACAACGGCATCGCGAGCGTCGAGGGCGTGGCCGCCGCGAAGGCGCTCGGCCTCCAGGTGCTGGTGACCGACCACCACCTGCCCGGCCCCGCGCTGCCCGCGGCCGACGTGCTGGTGAACCCCAACCAGCCCTGCTGCGGCTTCGAGAGCAAGAGCATCGCGGGCGTGGGCGTGATGTTCTACGTGCTGCTGGCGCTGCGCTCCGAGCTGCGCGCCCGCGGCGTCTTCAGCGCGGCGTCGCAGCCCAAGCTCGACGTGCTGCTGCCGCTGGTGGCGCTCGGCACGGTGGCCGACGTGGTGAAGCTCGACGCCAACAACCGGCGCCTGGTCGCGCAGGGCCTGCGGCGCATCCGCGCGGGCGCGATGCCGGCCGGGATCGCGGCGCTGTTCAAGGCCGCGGGGCGCAACGCGGCGGCGGCCACCACCTTCGACTTCGGCTTCGCGCTCGGCCCGCGCATCAACGCCGCCGGCCGGCTCGCCGACATGACGCTGGGCATCGAATGCCTGCTGACCGACGACGCGGCGCGCGCCGACGAGCTCGCGCGGCTGCTCGACGGCATCAACCGCGAGCGCCGCGACATCGAGGGCGGCATGCGCGAGCAGGCGCTGCTGCTCGCGGAATCGCTGTTCGGGCCCGACGCCGACGGAGCCGGCACGCCGCCGCCCGCGATCAGCGTGTTCGACGACGACTTCCACGAGGGCGTGGTCGGCATCGTCGCCTCGCGCATCAAGGACCGCTTCCACCGGCCCACCTTCGTGTTCGCCGCGAGCGGCGCGCCGGGCAAGGAGCACGAGCTCAAGGGCTCGGGCCGCTCGATCCCGGGCTTCCACCTGCGCGACGCGCTCGACCTCGTGGCCAAGCGCCATCCGGGCGTGCTGCTGCGCTTCGGCGGCCATGCGATGGCGGCGGGCTGCACGGTGGCGCGCGAGCAGTTCGAGGTGTTCGAGCGCGCTTTCGCCCAGGTCGCCGGCGAATGGCTCGCGGCCTCGGCGCTCACGCGCCAGATCGAGACCGACGGCCCGATCGCGCGCGAGTACATGCGCATCGACCTGGTCGACACGCTGCACCGCGAGGTCTGGGGCCAGGGCTTCGCGCCGCCCACCTTCAGCGAGGAGGTCGAGGTGGTGTCGCAGCGCCTGGTCGGCGAGAAGCACCTCGCGCTCAAGCTGCGCCACCAGGGACACCCGGTCGACGGCATCTGGTTCGGCCACACCGAGCCGCTGCCGCCGCGCGTGAAGCTCGCGTTCCGACTCGATGCCGACGAATGGCAGGGCGTGCGGCGCCTGCGCTTCCTGGTCGAAGGCGCGGAGTTCTAGGCGCCCTCCCCCGAGCGGCTCACTTCGTGCCGTGGGTCGCTTCGGCCTCGACGATCTGGTGCAGCACCTTGCCCGGGTCGACGCGTTCGGTCAGCGCCCGGACCTCGTTGTGGGAGTCGGGCGGCAGGTCCATCTTCTCGGCCATGCGGGTGACGAGGCGCAGCAACGCGGTCATCTCGCGCTCGTTGAGCAGGTCGACCTGCAGGTCGAGGTGGTGGCGGCGCTCGTTGGCCTCGGCCGACATGTTCTGGCTGATCAGGATCAGGATCGCGAGCACGATCGCCTCGATCGACACCAGGAACAGCAGGAAGGTGAAGGGATAGGGGTCGATCCGCCAGACCAGCTCGTTGAGCGCGATCCAGGCGGCGAAGAACGCGAGGTTCCACCAGAGGAAGCTCACCGTGCCGCAGAAGCCCGCGACGCGCGCGACCGCGCGGTAGAGCAGCGGCTTGGCGCGGCGGTTCTCCTCCTCGAGTTCGAGGATCGATTCGATGTTGCGGTGGGTGAGCGCCTGCAGCGAGGGATGCCGCCGCCGGGTCGGGTGGCGCGCCTTGCCGTTGTTGCCGTTGTTGCCGTTGCCGTGGGGTCTTCGGGTGTCCTTGTCCTTGCTGTCGGGCTCCATCGCTGTGGCTCCAGAGTCGGGAGCCCGAGCATGCGGGGGCCCGGCCCGGCGCCGCGTAGGTGGGCATCGTGACTGCTTGCAAGCGCGGCGGCATTCGCGCGACACGGCGGGCCTGGATACGCGACGCATTCCTACGCCGCCGCGCCGGCGCCGGTCTACGGTGGCCTTTCAGACACAGGAGCCACCACACCATGAAATCGACCACCGCACCGGCCGCCCGCTCCACCAAGTCGCGCGGCGCGGCCCACACCGCGGCGAAGCACCGCGCGGTCCAGGACGAGCAGGACGCCAAGGACCGCGCCAAGCCCGCCGCCAAGAAGACCAGCAAGCCGGCCCAGACGGGCAAGCGCGCCCAGCCCGCGAACCCGATGCCGGCCCAGCACCTGGAGAAGCCCGGCGACGAAGCCGACCTCGCGCTGCGCCCGCGCTTCGAGGCGCCCGACTACAAGGGCAGCGGCAAGCTCGAAGGCATGGCCGCGCTCGTCACCGGCGGCGACTCCGGCATCGGCCGCGCCGTGGCGGTGCTCTATGCGCGCGAAGGCGCCGACGTGGCGATCGCCTACCTCGACGAGGACGAGGACGCCGAGGAGACCCGGCGCCACGTCGAGGCCGAGGGCGCGCGCTGCATCACGATCAAGGGCGACGTCTGCGACCCAGCCTTCTGCCGCGATGCGGTCGAGCGGACGGTCCAGGCCTTCGGCAAGCTCGACATCCTCGTGAACAACGCGGCCTTCCAGCTGCATGCGGACGCGATCGAGGACATCACCGACGAACGCTTCGAGCTCACGCTGCGCACCAACGTGTTCGGCTACTTTCAGATGGCGCGCGCGGCGGTGCCGCACCTGGGGCGCGGCGCCTCGATCATCAACACCGGCTCGGTCACGGGGCTCGAGGGCAGCGCGCACCTGCTCGACTACTCGACGACCAAGGGCGCGATCCACGCCTTCACGAAGTCGCTCGCGAGCAACCTGCTCCAGAAGGGCATCCGCGTGAACGCGGTCGCGCCGGGGCCGGTCTGGACGCCGCTGAACCCCGCGGACAGCCCGCCCGAGAAGGTCAAGGACTTCGGCAAGGCCACCGACATGCAGCGGCCCGCCCAGCCCGAGGAGCTCTCGCCGGCCTACGTGTTCCTCGCGGCGCCGAGCTGCGCGAGCTACATCACGGGCATCGTGCTGCCGGTGACGGGGAGCGTCGGCGCGGTGTGAGCACGGCTAGCACAGATCGGGCGGAAACCCGAGCAGGAATGTGCTGATTACACTTCGCGCCGGTCCGCGTTGTGCAGATCCGTTCACATGTCCAAGGAGGTTTCCATGAGAACAACAGCCGTGCTCGCCGCATCGATCGCGCTCGCCGCATCCGCCCTGCCCGCTGCCGCGCAGGTTTCGATCAACATCAACGTGCCCGGCATCGTGCAGGTGGCGCCCCCTGCGCCGCGCTACGAGGCCATGCCGGGCCCGCGCGCCGGCTACGTCTGGGTGCCGGGCCGCTGGCACTGGAACGACCGCGCCTACGTCTGGCGCGCCGGCCACTGGGTGACGGCCCGCCCCGACTACACCTACGCCCCGGGCCGCTGGATCCAGGCCGAGGGCGGCTGGCGCTGGGTCGAGGGCGACTGGCGCCGTGCCGAGCGGCCGCACCAGGACCACCCCGGCGGCGGCCACTGCCCGCCCGGCCAGGCCAAGAAGGGCCGCTGCTGACCCACCGCTGAGCCGGCTCAGCCCAGCAGTTCGAGCAGCTCCGCGTCGGGCGTCCGGGCCCGCAGCGCCTGCTCGAGCTGCTGCGAGAAGCTGGGCGCCGCCGGTGCGTGCGCCGAGGGGCCGCCGGCCGGCGCGGCGGGCTCGGCGTGCCCGGGCGCACGGCGCAGCTGGCCCGCGTCGAAGTCGATCTCGATCGCCTCGCTGCGGACGTTGCCGCGTGAGTCCACGAGGATCACGCGCAGGCGCAGCTGCTCCACGCCCGCGGGTCGGTCGATGGCCACGAAGCCCCTGGCATCGACCCGCACCCAGTCCGGCACCGGCCCGCCGTCGGGCAGCGTGACGCGGATCTCGCGCACCGCATCGTCGGCCGCGGTCGTGAGCCATGCACGGTCGCCCTCGATGCCGAGTTCGAGCCCCATCCCGCCGCCGACGACGAGCGAGGAGACGGCCGCCGGCAACACGCTGCCGTCTTCCCACCGATGCAGCCGCCACGAGGAGAACCGATCCTTGTCGCTTCGATCGCCGCCGTCGAGCGGATCGATCCGGTTGACCGCTTCGAGCACCACGCCCCGGACCTCGGGCGGCGCGATGCTGCCGAGCGAACCCACGCCGTTGACCGCCTGCACCACGGCGCCGCGGCCCTCGAGCGACGCCATGCCCTGCAGCGAACGCGCGGCGCCGACGGCCTCGAGCACCGCCGGCTCGGCGTGCACGCGCGGAAGGCCGCCATCGTCGCGCGCCGGTTCACCCGGGCGCGGGCCCGGCGGGTTCACGAAGGGCTGGTCGCGGCGCGGCGGCGGCTCGGCCGGTGCGGCCGGCCCGGTCGGCGCAGGCGCCGGCTCTGCCGGCGAAGCCGCCGCGGTGACGCGCACCCGGACCGTGGCGCGCACCACGCCGCCCCGGCCGTCGTCGATCGTGACCACGAAGCTGTCGTCGCCGTGGAAGCCCGGTGCCGGCGTGTAGGTGTAGCGCCCCGTGAGGGGATCGACGGTCACCGTGCCGTGGCGCGGCGGCTCGCCGAGCGCATAGGCCAGCGGATCGCCGTCCGGATCGCGCGCGTCCACCTGCCCGTCGACCGGCACCTCCTGGCGCGTGCCGACGGTGTAGCTGCCCGTGGCCGGGTCGAAGGTCTGGCCGGGCGTCGCGCCCTCCGGCTCGGAAGGCACGGGCAGGTCGTTGACGGCAAGGACATCGAGCCGCACCTCGGCGCTTTCGAGGCGGCCGCCGGCCTCGACCGTGTAGCCGAAGCGCGCAGGACCGTTGAAGTTCGCCGCGGGCGTGAAGCGCAGCCGGCCGTCGGCCATGAGCGTCACGGTGCCGTTCGCGACCGCGACCGAGCCGCCGCTCGCGATGGCCTG
>CBHTTS010000255.1:0-7925 GCA_966095775.1 uncultured Variovorax sp.
CGGCGGCCGGGTGGGCGGCCTTGCGGGCCGCTGTCTTGGCGGGCGCCTTGGCCGCGGCCTTCGCGGCCGGGGCGGCCGGCGCAGGGGCCGCCTTGGCCGGCGCACGCTTGGCGGCCGTCTTCCTCGCCGGCGCGGTGCGCGGCGCGACCGGCGCGCCCTGGTGCCGCAGGTCGGTGAACGCGTCGTAGACCGCCACGGTCTCCTCGCCCGTCTTGCCCTGCTGGCCGAGGCCGCAGACGCGGCAGCCCTTCTCGCGCAGGCGGATCACCAGCGGCGCGAAGTCGGAATCGGACGAGACCAGCACCGCCACGTCGGGCCGCTCGGCGATCGCGAGGTCGATCGCGTCAACCGCCAGCGCGATGTCGGTGCTGTTCTTGCCGGCTGAGAGATTGACCATCGGCCGCACCGACAGCCGCTTGAAGAGCGCCTGCTGCTTGAGCGCGGTCTCGGCGTTGCAGTACGCGCGGCGCACGTGCACCGCGCCGTACTCGGCCAGGGTGCGCTGCACGGCCTGCTCGATCACGTCGGCCGAGACGTTGTCGGCGTCGATCAGCAGCATCACCCGCAGCGCGGGCGTCATGACGCGAGTTTCCAGGCCACCGTCTCGCCGCCGCGCAGCGGCTTGAGCGTGGCGTCGCCGTAGGGCACGGTCTCGGGCACGGTCCAGGTCTCGCGCCGGAGCGTGACGGTGCCGCTGTTGCGCGGCAGGCCGTAGAAGTCGGCGCCGTGGAAGCTGGCGAAGCCTTCCAGCTTGTCCAGCGCGCCGGCCTGGTCGAAGGCCTCGGCATAGAGCTCGAGCGCGGTCAGCGCGGTGTAGCAGCCGGCGCAGCCGAGCGCATGCTCCTTCAGGTGCGCCGGGTGCGGCGCGCTGTCGGTGCCGAGGAAGAAGCGGTCGCTGCCGCTGGTGGCGGCCTCGACCAGCGCGACGCGGTGCGTCTCGCGCTTGAGCACCGGCAGGCAGTAGTAGTGCGGGCGGATGCCGCCGGTGAAGATGGCGTTGCGGTTGTACAGCAGGTGGTGCGCGGTGATGGTGGCGGCCGTGAAGCGGCCCGCATCGCGCACGTAGTGCGCGCCCTCCTTCGTCGTGAGGTGCTCGAACACCACCTTGAGCTCGGGGAAGTCGCGCCTGAGCGGGATCATCACGCGGTCGATGAAGACGGCCTCGCGGTCGAACAGGTCGACGGCCGGGTCGGTCACCTCGCCGTGCACCAGCAGCAGCAGGCCGTGCTTCTGCATCGCCTCGAGCGTCTTGTAGGTGTGGCGGATGTCGGTCACGCCGGCATCGCTGTTGGTGGTCGCGCCCGCGGGATAGAGCTTGAGCGCGCGCACGCCGGCCGCGGCCGCGCGCGCGATCTCCTCGGGCGCGAGCCGGTCGGTCAGGTAGAGCGACATCACGGGCTCGAAGTCGCTGCCCGCGGGCAGCGCGGCGCGGATGCGCGCGCGGTAGGCCTCGGCCTGCGCCGCCGTGGTCACGGGCGGACGCAGGTTGGGCATGATCAACGCGCGGCCGAACTGGCGCGCGCTGTGCGGCACCACGGCCTCGAGGGCGGCGCCGTCGCGCACGTGCAGGTGCCAGTCGTCGGGCCGGGTGATGGTGAGGGTGTCTGTCATGGGAGGGCGATTGTCGCACCGCCCTCCGGCGCCCCCTATCGCTGGAACACGCGGTAGGTGCGCGTGGGCACCTCCTGGATCCACTTGAAGTAGCCGACCGAGTAGCGTGCGCCCACGTTCGGCGGCCACGGATCGAGGATGCGCAGCGTGGTGCCGCGGCCGCTCGGGTCGTTGTCGCCGCGGATGCCGACGACCGCGATCATGTGGCCCGGGCTGCCGGTGCCGGCGGCGTACTCGTTCGAGCGCCAGAGCATGTCGAACATCAGCGGGCCGGCGCGCAGCGCGTCGCGCAGCATGCCGACCGTCCAGGAGATCGGCGGCCGCACCGTCAGGCCGTGCGCGGCGGCGTAGCGGCGGCCGCCGGTCATCGCGTCGCCGGTTTCGGAGAAGTTGCGCAGCCCGCCGTCGGCGGCGATCAGGTCCGGCGGCGTGCGCGCGACCACGGCCGCCACGGTGCTGCGCGTGATCATCGCGGTGCTCGCGGCCCAGCACTGGGTCGGCGTGGGCTGCGGGATCAGCGAGATCGCATGCAGGATCGGCGCGTTGCCCTCGGTGTCGAAGGCCACGTTCTGCGTGCAGGGGCCGGCCTCGCCGTCCTCCACCAGCCAGTGCGCGGCCTGCAGCCGCACCACGGCGGCGCGCGTGCGCGGCCCGAAGTCGCCGTCGGGCACCAGCCCGGGCGAGGGCACGAGCTTGCGGTTCAGCGCCTCCTGCAGGCGGCGCACCGGCTCGCCGCGCGAGCCTTGCTTGAGTACGGTCATCGTGGGGGTTCCTGCTTTCGCCGTCGGGATGCGGCGGTGGCTCGGATTGTGGAAACCGCCCTCCGGCGCGTAAATCCGCCGGACGGCATAGGCGGGACGGGCGCGCCTGCTGGCACATGTCGTGCTTGGGGCCACCGGTCCTCAATCCACGGAGTCCAATGTGAAGCGTGCCGCATCCGCCCCGCCCCTGACGAAGTCCCTGGCCGCCTGCGCGGCGTTCGCCGCCCTCGCCTGCGCCGCCGCGCCGGCGCTGGCGCAGGAAAAGACGCTGCGCATCGCGATGACCGCGGCCGACATCCCGCGCACGCTGGGCCAGCCCGACCAGGGCTTCGAGGGCAACCGCTTCACCGGCATCCCGATCTACGACGCGCTCACGCAGTGGGACCTGTCGAAGGCCGACGCGCCGAGCGTGCTGATCCCCGGGCTCGCGACCGCCTGGGCGGTCGATGCCAAGGACCGGACGAAGTGGGTGTTCAAGCTGCGCCCGGGCGTCAAGTTCCACGACGGCTCGGCCTTCAACGCCGACGCGGTGGTCTGGAACGTGCAGAAGGTGCTCGACAAGGACGCGCCCCACTTCGACCCGAGCCAGGTCGGCGTGACCGCCTCGCGCATGCCCACGCTGCGCAGCGCGCGCAAGGTCGACGACATGACGGTCGAGCTCACGACCAGCGAGCCCGACGCCTTCCTGCCGATCAACCTCACGAACCTGTTCATGGCCTCGCCCGCGCACTGGCAGAAGAAGTTCGACGCGGCCGCGGGCGCCTCGCCGGCCGACAAGGCCAAGGCCGCATGGACCGCCTTCGCGGCCGACCCGGCCGGGTCCGGCCCGTTCCGCGTCACGCGCTTCGTGGCGCGCGAGCGGCTGGAGCTCGCGGCCTACAAGGGCTACTGGGACGCCAAGCGCGTGCCGAAGATCGAAAAGGTGGTGCTGCTGCCGATGCCCGAGGCCAATGCGCGCACCGCCGCGCTGCTCGGCGGCCAGGTCGACTGGATCGAGGCCCCCGCGCCCGACGCGATGCCGCAGATCACGCAGCGCGGCTTCAAGATCTACTCGAACGCGCAGCCGCACGTCTGGCCCTGGCAGCTCTCGTTCGCCGAAGGCTCGCCCTGGCTCGACAAGCGCGTGCGCCAGGCGGCCAACCTCTGCATCGACCGCGCCGGCATGAAGCAGCTGCTCGGCGGCATGATGGCCGAGCCCAAGGGCACGGTGCCGCCGGGCCATCCGTGGTGGGGCAGCCCGAAGTTCGACATCCGCTACGACGTGAAGGCCGCGCAGGCGCTGATGACGCAGGCCGGCTACTCGGCCGCCAAGCCGATCAAGGTGAAGGTGCAGATCTCGGCCTCGGGCTCGGGCCAGATGCAGCCGCTGCCGATGAACGAGTTCGCGCAGCAGTCGCTCAAGCAGTGCTACTTCGACGTCGAGTTCGACGTGATCGAGTGGAACACGCTGTTCACCAACTGGCGCAAGGGCGCCAAGGACCCGTCGGCCAACGGCGCCAACGCGACCAACGTGAGCTTCGCGGCGATGGACCCGTTCTTCGCGATGGTGCGCTTCGTGAGCACCAAGGCCTTCCCGCCGGTGTCGAACAATTGGGGCTACTACGGCAGCGCCGAGGTCGACCGGCTGGTGGCCGATGCGCGCACCAGCTTCGACGACAAGGCGCGCGACGCCGCGCTCGCGAAGCTGCACGCGCACATCGTCGAGGACGCGCCCTTCGTCTGGATCGCGCACGACGTGGGTCCGCGCGCGCTCTCGGCCAAGGTGAAGAACGTGGTGCAGCCGCGCAGCTGGTTCATCGACATCGCCACCATGGCGATGGACTGACGGCCCATGCTCGCCTACCTGCTGCGCCGCGTGGTCTATGCCGTGCCGATCATGGTCGGCGTGGCGCTCGTGTGCTTCCTGCTGGTGCACATCGCGCCCGGCGACCCGCTGGTGTCGATCCTGCCGCCCGACGCCTCGGCCGAGCTGCAGGCGCAGCTGCGCGAGCTCTACGGCTTCAACCGCTCGCTGCCCGAGCAGTTCGCGATGTGGCTGTGGCGCGCGCTGCACGGCGACCTCGGCGTGTCGATCGCGAGCAACCGCGCGGTCGCGGGCGAGGTGTTCACCGCGGTGGGCAACACGCTGCGCCTCGCGGTGGTGGCGACCGTGATCGGCTTCGTCTTCGGCTGCCTGTTCGGCTTCGTCGCGGGCTACTTCCGCGGCTCGTGGGTCGACCGCGCGGCCTCGATGCTCTCGGTGCTCGGCGTGAGCGTGCCGCACTACTGGCTCGGCATGGTGATGGTGATCGTGTTCTCGTCGCAGCTCATGTGGCTGCCGGCCACCGGCGCGGGCCCGGGCGGCTCGGGCGACTGGGCCTGGGACTGGGCGCACCTGCAGTTCCTGGTGCTGCCGGCGCTCACGATGTCGGTCATCCCGATGGGCATCGTCGCGCGCACCGTGCGCGCGCTGGTGGCCGAGATCCTCGCGCAGGAGTTCATCGTCGGCCTGCGCGCCAAGGGCCTCACCCACCGCGGCGTGTTCCGCCACGTGGTGAAGAACGCCGCGCCCACGGCGCTCGCGGTGATGGGGCTGCAGCTGGGCTACCTGCTGGGCGGCTCGATCCTGATCGAGACGGTGTTCTCCTGGCCCGGCACCGGCTTCCTGCTGAACTCGGCGATCTTCCAGCGCGACCTGCCGCTGCTGCAGGGGACCATCCTGGTGCTCGCGCTGTTCTTCGTGGTGCTCAACCTGCTGGTCGACGTGCTGCAGACGCTGCTCGATCCGCGCATCGCGCGGGCCTGAACCCATGTCCGCCCTGCTCGCTCCCGCCGTCCTGCCCGAAGCGCCCGCCGCCGAGCGCTCGCACGGCTACTGGCGCTCGGTGCTGCGCCGCTTCGCGCGCGACCCGGTCGCGATGGGCGCGGCCGCCGTGGTGCTGCTGCTGCTCGCGCTCGCGGTGTTCGGCCCCTGGCTCGCGCCGAACGATCCCTATGCGGCCTCGATGCTCAAGCGCCTCAAGCCCGTCGGCACCGAGGGGCTCTGGCTCGGCAGCGACGAGCAGGGCCGCGACATGCTCTCGCGCCTGATCGTGGGCGCGCGGCTGTCGCTGTTCATCGGCATCACGCCGGTGCTCTGCGCCTTCGTGCTCGGCGCGGCGATCGGCATCGTCGCGGGCTACGCGGGCGGGCTGACCAACACGCTGGTGATGCGCACCATCGACGTGTTCTATGCCTTCCCCTCGGTGCTGCTCGCGATCGCGCTGTCGGGCACGCTGGGCGCGGGGGTGGTCAATTCGCTGATCTCGCTGACCATCGTGTTCGTGCCGCAGATCGCGCGCGTGGCCGAGAGCGTGACCACGCAGGTGCGCACGCGCGACTACGTGGAGGCGGCGCGCGCCTCGGGCGCGAACCCGTTCACGATCGTGCGCGTGCACGTGCTCGGCAACGTGCTCGGGCCGATCTTCGTCTACGCCACGAGCCTGATCGCGGTCTCGATGATCCTGGCCTCGGGCCTCTCGTTCCTCGGCCTCGGCGTGAAGCCGCCCGAGCCCGAGTGGGGCCTGATGCTCAACACGCTGCGCACCGCGATCTACGTGCAGCCCTGGGTCGCGGCGCTGCCGGGCGTGATGATCTTCGTCACCTCGATCTCCTTCAACCTGCTGTCGGACGGGCTGCGTTCCGCGATGGACAACAAGGGATGAGCCTCATGGAAGCACCCCGCGACGTCGGCGGCCCGGCGCAGCCGCTGCTCACGGTCACCGGCCTGGTCAAGCATTTCCCGCTCAAGAAGGACCCGCTGGGCCGCGGCGGCGGCATGGTGCGCGCGGTCGACGGCGTGGACTTCGAGGTGCGCAAGGGCGAGACCCTCGGCGTGGTCGGCGAGTCGGGCTGCGGCAAGTCGACCACCGCGCGGCTGCTGATGCAGCTGGTCGAGCCCACGTACGGCGAAGTGCTGTTCGACGGCCGCGAGGTCGGCGGCCGCGACCTGCCGCTCAAGGAGTTCCGGCGCCAGGTGCAGATGGTGTTTCAGGACAGCTACGCCTCGCTCAACCCGCGCCTCACGATCGAGGACTCGGTCGCCTTCGGCCCGCAGGTGCATGGGCTGGCGCGGCGCGAGTCGGTGGCGCGCGCGCGCGACCTGCTCGCGCGCGTCGGCCTCGAGCCCCGGCGCTTCGCGGGGCGCTATCCGCACGAGCTCTCGGGCGGGCAGCGCCAGCGCGTCAACATCGCGCGCGCGCTCGCGCTGCAGCCGCGCATGGTGATCCTCGACGAGGCGGTGTCGGCGCTCGACAAGTCGGTCGAGGCGCAGGTCATCAACCTGCTGCTCGACCTCAAGGCCGAGTTCGGCCTGACCTACCTCTTCATCAGCCACGACCTCCACGTGGTGCGCTACGTGAGCGACCGCGTGATGGTGATGTACCTCGGCCAGGTCGCCGAGATCGGCCCGGCCGACACGCTCTACGACGCGCCCGCGCATCCCTACACGCGCGCGCTGCTGTCGTCGATGCCCTCGATGGACCCCGACCGCCGCACCGAGGCGGCCGCGCTCGCGGGCGACCCGCCGAACCCGATCGACCCGCCGCGCGGCTGCCGCTTCCATCCGCGCTGCGCGCTCGCCGCGCCGCCGTGCAGCCAGGTGGTGCCCGAGCGCATCGCGACCGGCGCCCACCATACCGTCAGCTGCCTCGTGCACGAGCCGGGCAGCGGGCATCCGCTGGCCGATGCGCGCGGGCAGCGCGCCCGCACCGCCGCGCGGAGCACGGAGCTCGCCGCATGAGCCCGGCGGGCGACGAACCGATGGTGCGGCTGCGCGATCTCGGCGTCAGCTTCACGGGCGGCGCGAGGCCGGTGCATGCGGTCAGCGGCGTGAGCCTCGAGGTGCGGCGCGGCGAGGTGGTGGCGCTGATCGGCGAGTCGGGTTCGGGCAAGAGCGTGACCATGCGCACGCTGCTGCGGCTGCATCCCGAGCGCCGCACGCGCATGAGCGGGCTGGTGCAGGTGGCCGGGCGCGACGTGCTCGCGATGCCGGCGCGCGAGCTCGACGGCTTCCGCGGCAAGGTCGCGTCGATGATCTTCCAGGAGCCGCTGCTCGCGCTCGACCCGGTCTACACCGTGGGCGCGCAGATCGCCGAGGCGATCCGCCGCCACGAGCCGCGGACCACGGCGGCCGAGGCGCGGCAGCGCGCGCTCGCGCTGTTCGAGCGCGTGCGCATCCCGAGCCCCGAGCGCCGGCTCGCGGCCTATGCGCACGAGATGTCGGGCGGCATGCGCCAGCGCGCGATGCTCGCGCTCGCGCTGGCCTGCCATCCGCAGCTGCTGCTGGCCGACGAGCCCACCACCGCGCTCGACGCCACGGTGCAGATCCAGATCCTGCTGCTCTTGCGCGAGCTGCAGCGCGACCTCGGCCTGTCGGTGATCTTCGTCACGCACGACATCGGCGCCGCGGTCGAGGTGGCCGACCGCATCGCCGTGATGTACGCGGGCCGCATCGTCGAGGAAGGCAGCGCGCGCGAACTGATCCGCGCGCCGCGCCATCCCTACACCATCGCGCTGCTCAGGAGCCGCGCGCAC
>CBHTTS010000256.1:0-7898 GCA_966095775.1 uncultured Variovorax sp.
CCCGCCCGGGGGGGGTGCTGTTGGGGGGGGGGGGGTGGGTGCTTTTGGGGGGGGGGGGGGGGGGGGGCCCCGCCGCGCCGACGCCCGCGCCGTCGAGCGCCGCCTTGAGGGCGGCCTCGACCGCGTCGATGCGCTCCTTGCAGACCTTGTACGCCTCGACCGACTCCGTGACGATGGTCAGCAGGTCGTCGATGTTGGGTTCGTCCTGGTCGCGCAGCGTCTCGGCGTGCTTCTGCAGCACGCCGTACGCCTCCTTGAAGCTTCGTTGAGCCATGGTCATTTCCTTCCTTCTGGCGGGACGGTGCGGACTTCGGCCGATCCGTCCTTGAATTGAATCTGGAGCTGCGGCGCGCTGCGCGCCTGCACGCTGGAGGTCACCGGCCGTCCGTCGGCGCGGCGCACGATGGCGAAGCCGCGCGTCAGCGTCTTCTCCGGGCCCTGGCCGGCGATCTCGCGCATCAGGCCCTGGGCGTTGTCGCGGGCCCGCTGCACGGCGCCGCCCGAGCGCTCCGCGACCTGCTGCATGCGGCCGTCGAGCGTGCGGGCCGCGGCGCGCGCCGACGCGCCCGTGCGGTCGGCCACGGTGTGAAGGGCCAGGCGCGTGGCCGAGCGGGCCTCGTGCAGGCCGGCCAGCGCATCGGCGCGGATCGCGTTCATCCAGGCCGGCACCTGCTGCCTCGCCGTTGCCAGCGCCCGGGCGGCGTCGCCGCGCGCCTGGCCGAGGAGGGCTTCGGTGCGCCGCGAAGCGTCGTGGACGCGCTGCACCGACCTGACCGAGACCGCATGCAGCGCCGCCGTGCCGGCCTGCCGGGCCTGGGCGAGATGCGCCTGCGCCCCGGCCCGGATGCCGACGTCGAAGCGCTCGATCGACAGTGAGACGGCGCGCGCATCGCGTGCCGCGGCCGCGAGGATCGCGTCCCAGGCGCCGCGGGCTTCCCGCGCGCGGCGCGCGATCTGCTGCTCGATGCCGGCGATGACCTTGCTCGGCGTGTCGAACCGGGTGTGCGCCACCTCGTCGGGCAGGGTGTTGTCGCGCTCGTGGCCGATGCCGGTGAGCACCGGAACGTCCTGCTCGCAGATGAAGCGGGCCAGCGCGTAGTCGTCGAGCCATGCGAGGTCGTTCACCGCCCCGCCGCCGCGGATGATCACGATGGCGTCGGGGCGGCCGTCGTCTGCTTCCGCCATGGCGCGCAGCGCCGCCGCCGCGGCCTCGGCGATCTCGCGCCCCGCGCCTTCGCCCTGGAAGCGGCTGTGCGCGTAGACGAAGCGGCAGATGCCGAACTGCGCGAGCCGCTCGGCCTCCTTGCGGAAGTCGCCGAGTCCGGCGGCTTCCTGCGGCGCGACCACGAGCACGAGGCCGTAGTCCCACGGCGCAGGCAGCTGGCGGTTGCGGTCGAACAGACCTTCCTGCCGCAGCCGCGCGCGGATCTCCTTCCGGCGCGCCTCGAGGTCGCCGAGCGTGTATTCGGAGTCGATCGCATCGATCTCCAGGCTCAGTCCGTAGCGTGCGCTGAACACCGGCCGCGCCCGCACCAGCAGCTTGATCCCGGCGCCGATCACGGCGCCCGTGGCCTTCTCGAAGTCGGGCAGGATGCGCGCCGCCGTCGCGGCCCAGATCATGGCCCGGGCCCGGGCGATCGGCTGGCCGCTGCGGTCGCGCTCGGAGAGCTCCAGGTAGACATGGCCGTTGCGCACGCTGGCCTCGTTGACTTCCACCAGGGTCCAGACCCCGCTCGCGAAGGCCTGGGCCACCGCGGTCGCGACGCCGCCGAGCAGGCGCGAGAGCGGGATGCCGCCCTTGGGCAGCGCCACGCCCGTGCCGCCGCCGCCCGCGACCGCGAGGTCGCCGGTGCTGCCGGCGGGCGCCGCGCCGGCCGGCAGCCAGGCGCCGAACGGAACGAGATCGGTCCCGGCCTCGACGTACCAGCGCTTGACCGCGCCGTCGAAGCGCGCACCGAGCGCCTTGGCGGCGTCTTTCTGGGCGAAGGGGACGTTGAGGTAGTGGCGTGACATCGATCGGAAACCTTGCAGCTCACATTGTTGCCGAAAGGTCCACGTCTTCACGCCGCGATCGATTGACGCATTGATCGAAATTCGTCGGGCTCAGGGCGAATAAATATCGCTTTCGGTGATGGGTCGCGCCCCCTAGAGTCGCATGCACCCCAACCCCTGACGAGACGATCCGTGACCACGCGCAGCACCCCCCGCATTCCGTTCCACCTGGCCTTTCCCGTCCGCGACATCGCCGAAGCACGCGCGTTCTACGGCGGCCTCCTCGAGTGCCCCGAAGGGCGCAGCGCCCCGGAGTGGGTCGACTTCGACTTCTACGGCCACCAGATCGTGGCGCACCTCGCACCCGACGAATGCGGCCATCGGCAAAGCAGCTCGGTCGACGGGCACGACGTGCCGGTGCGGCATTTCGGCGCCATCCTTCCGATGGACCAGTGGCAGCACATGGCCGACAAGCTCGTGGCGTGCGGGACGAAATTCGTCATCGAGCCCTATATCCGTTTCAAGGGCGAGCCCGGCGAGCAGGCGACGATGTTCTTTCTCGATCCGTCGGGCAATGCCATCGAGATGAAGTCCTTCGCGGACCTGAGCGCGTTGTTCGCACGCTGAGCAGGCACCATGAGACAGCAGAAAATGCGCGCCGCGGCGTTCGCGGCAGCGATGGCGCTCGTCGGCGCCGACGCATCGGCCCAGGCCGGCACGCTGGACAAGATCAAGGCCTCGGGCGCCATCACGATGGGTGTGCGCGATGCGTCGGGCGCCATGTCCTTCACGCTCGGCCCGGGGAAGTACACGGGCTTCCACGTCGAGGTCTGCGAGCACGTCATCGCCAGCCTCAGGAAGGCGGTGCTGCTCGATAGGATCGACGTGAAGTATCAGCTGGTGACGCCGCAGAACCGGATTCCGCTGGTCCAGAACGGAACCGTGGACATCGAATGCGGCACGACCACCAACAACGCGGCGCGCCAGAAGGACGTTGCCTTCGCGCCGACGCTGTACGTCGAGGGAATCCGCATCGCCGTCAAGGCCGACTCCGGCATCGCCTCGGCCTCGCAGCTGTCGGGCAAGACGGTGGCCGCCACCGCCGGCAGCACGTCCGTGCAGGCCATGCGCAAGCTGCACCGCGACGGGGGCGATTTCACCGAAGTGCTTTCCAAGGACAACAGCGAGGGCTTCCTGCTGCTCGAGGCCGGCAGGGCGGAAGCCTTCGTCGCGGACGGTCAGATTCTTGCGACGCTGATCTCGAAGAGCAAGGACCCCGGCAGGTACCGGCTGCTCGACCAGGTGCTCGGCGTGGAGCCGATCGCGATCATGTTCCGCAAGGACGATCCCGCGTTCAAGAAGGTGGTCGATGAAAGCATCGTCGCGCTGGCGGCGAGCGGAGAGGTGGCACGCCTCTACGAGAAGTGGTTCATGCAGCCGATCCCGCCCCACGGCTCGAGGGTGGGGCTGCCCGCCAACGCGATGACCCGCGCCGCATGGGCGGCGCCGTCGGACAAGCCGCTCGAAGCCTACGAGGCGCGCTGAGGCGCACGGCGCCTAGGAAGCCCGCCGCGCCCGCGGCGTGGCGGCCCGCGCCGATCTCGGACGAGGCGCCTTGTTCGGCTGCGCCTGTGCGGCCTCGCACAGGTACCGCGCGAACTGGGTCACGACGGGAAGGCCGGCGCGAGGCTTGCGCTGGAGCAGGCCGATCTCCCTGGAGAAGGTGCGATCGCCCAGCGACACGGTGCGCACGCCCGGTGGAAGCGGAAGATGGGCCTCGACCAGGGGGACGAGCGCGACGCCCATCCCCTTGGACACCAGATGGATCAGCGCGGGGATCTCGTCGAGCTCGATCGCGTCGTGCACCTGCAGGCCCTCGCGGCGCAGGAAGCCTTCGACCATCCGGCCGCCGAACGAGGCCCTGTCGTAGCGTAGGAACGGCTCCTTCTGGACCAGGCGCCGCCAGTCCCGCGTCGCCGGAAGGGCGTCGGGCACGGCCAGCACATAGGGCTCGCGCAGCAGCGGTTGCCACGAGAACTCGGGCGGCATGCCGAAGGGCGGGCGGATGATGACGGCCGCGTCGATCTTTCCGGCATCGAGGTCGTCCATCAGGCGGATCGACACCCCCGGCGTCACGTGGACGCGCATCAGCGGGTAGGCCGCCCGAAGCTGCTCGAGCGCCCGCGCGATCAGCGTGGGCTGCGTCGAGGCGATGGCCCCCACCCGCAGCAGTCCGCTGGTCCGGGCGGCGTCGGGGAGTTCGCCGAGCTTGGCGAACAGCGCGCAGATCTCCTCGACGCGGGGCAGCGTCGCCTGGCCTGCCGCGTTGAGCGTGGCGGAACGCCCGGTCCTGTCGAACAGCGCGAAGCCCAGGGTGGCTTCGAGCCGCTTGATCTGGCTGCTCACGGCCGACTGGGTCAGGCCGATCCTGTCTCCGGCCGCGGCGAAGGTGCCGTGCTTGCACACCGCCATGAAGGTTCTGAGTTCGCTGATCATCCGCGGAGCATGCCACCCTTCGCGGACCTGGAGCAGCGCGCCGGCTCAGAAGCTGACGATCACCTGCGCCTGGGAATCCCCGCTCGCGCTGAGCTGCTGGCGCACCTGCTGCGCGAGCGAACCGAAGACGCGGCCCGCGAGCGTGGGCGCGTCGCGGCCGAACACGATGCGGCTGCAGCCGTAGTCGCGCGCGGCCTCGGCGATGGTCTCGGCGGTGCGCCCGACGAGCACGGTGCTGGCGTAGGGCACGCCGGCGAGGTCGAGCAGGCGCTCGGCGAAGCGCAGCTCCTCGGCGCCCGTCTCGCGCTGCAGGTCGAGCAGCTCCTGCCGGTCGAACAGCATCGCGACATGGCCCGAGACGCGGGGCTGCACGCGCAGCAGCCGCACGCTCACGCGGCCGCTGCGGTGCATGCGCACCACCTCTTCGATCGCCGAGCGCGTGCGCGCCGGCTGGTCCGGGTCGACCGGTACCAAGATGCGCGTCATGGCGGCGCTCAGACGGCGGGCTGGTTCTTGGCTTCCTGCTGCCGCGCCTGGGCCTCGGCCTCGAGCCGTTCGCGGCGCTGCGTGCGGCGCATGCTGAGCCACTTGCCGAGGGCGACCACGAGCATCGCGCCGAGCGCCGGCACCACCTTGTGCAGGCTGTGGCGATCGGCGACCCAGCCGGCGATCGCGGGGTCGCTGATCGCCATCTCGCCGGCCACCCAGCCGAGCAGCGCGGCGCCGAACATGATGATGATCGGGAAGCGGTCCATCAGCTTGAGGATCAGCGTGCTGCCGAAGATGATCAGCGGGATGCTGATCACGAGGCCGAACACCAGGAGCGGCACGTTGCCCTTGGCCGCGGCGGCGACGCCGACCACGTTGTCGAGGCTCATCACGAGGTCGGCCATCACGATGGTCTTGATCGCGGCGGCGAGGCCGGAGTGGCCTTCGAGGTCATGGCCGTCGTCCTCTTCCTGCAGCAGGCCGATGCCGATCCACAGCAGCAGCGCCGCGCCCACGAGCTTGAGATAGGGCAGCGTCAGCAGGTAGACGGCGAAGAAGGTCAGCACCACGCGCAGCACGATGGCGCCGACGCTGCCGAACAGGATGGCCTTCTTCTGCTGCGCGGGCGGCAGCGAGCGCGAGGCCATCGCGATGACGACGGCGTTGTCGCCGCTCAGCACGATGTTGATCAGGATGATCTGGGACAGGGCGATCCAGAACTCGGGACTCGATAAAAACGACACGGTGTCTCCTCGGGAATGACGTCCGGAGCCGGGGCGGCTCCGCCATCCCCGAGCGTAGGCGCATGCCCTGTCATCTTTCTGCCGGCCGGCTGACAGCCGGCTATCGGCAAGCGGTCAGCAAGCTGACAGCGCGCGGGCGGCTCAGGCCGCGCCCTCGGGGCGCAGCGGGAAGAACACGCTGAAGGTGTTGCCCACGCCGTCCGTGTCCTCCTCGAGCGTGATGCGCGCGCCGTGCAGCGTGGCGATCTCGCTCACGATCGCGAGGCCGAGCCCGCTGCCGTCCTCCTGCGTGCCGAGCAGGCGGTGGAAGCGCTCGAAGATGCGCGCGCGCTCCTCGACCGGGATGCGGCGGCCGTCGTCGTTGATCGCGAGCCGGCACTGGTCGCTGCCGATCCGGCTGGTCTGCACCGTCACGCGGCCGCCGGGCTGGCTGTAGCGGATCGCGTTGTCGATCAGGTTGTTGAGCAGCTCCCGCAGCCGGTCGTGGTCGGCGTCGATCATCAACGGATGGTCGGCGCCCTCGAAGCCGAGGTCGATGTTGCGCTTGATCGCCTGCGGCACCCATTCCATGCTGACTTCGAGCGCATGCGCGTTGAGGTCCAGCGGCCGCAGCTGCATCGAGTCGAGCGCGCCGGGCTCGTTGCGCGCGAGCGAGAGCAGCTGGCGCACCAGCCGCGAGAGCCGGTCGGCGCTGATGTAGAGCTGCGCGAGCGAATGGCGCACGCGCTGCAGGTCGTTCTCGCGCAGCGCGAGCTCGATCTGCGCCTTGAGGCCGCTGACCGGGGTCTTGAGCTGGTGCGCCGCGTCGGCCACGAAGCGGCTCTGGAAGTCGAAGGTGCGGCCGAGCCGGGCCATCAGCGCGTTCACGTCGTCCACCAGCGGGCGCACCTCGCCGGGCACGTCGTGGGTGTCGATCGGGCTCAGGTCGAGGTGCGAGCGGTCGGAGACGGCGCGGCGCAGCCGCTGCAGCGGCTCGAGCCCGCGCGAGACGCCGAACCAGACCACCAGCGTCGCCATCACGATCAGCAGCAGCTGCGGCGCCACCACGTTGGCCACCATCTCCAGGGTGTAGCGGTCGCGCTTGTTGAGCGTCTCGGCCACCTGCACCAGCACCTGCGGCGGCTGGGCATCGGGGCCGATCGGCATGCGCGCGACCATCATGCGCACCGGCTCGCCGCGCACCGCGGCGCCGTAGAAGTCGGGGCCGGCGGGCGCCGCATTGCGCGGCGCGGGCAGCTCGGCGTCGCCGCCCAGGTGCGCGCCGTTCGCGTCGACCACGCGGTAGAACAGCCGGTCCTCGGGATCGACGAACAGGATGTCGGCCGCGGGCTTGGAGAGCTCGAGCCGCGGGCGCTCGCCGTCGAGCCTGACGTGCATCGCGATCTCGCGCCCGATCTCGTGCAGCGCGCGGTCGTAGGCCAGGTTGGAGAAGCGCAGCGAGTTCCAGTAGGCCGCGCCGGTGTCGAGCACCAGCAGCACGGCCAGCGGCCCGAGCAGCCACGCGAGCAGCTTGCGCTGCAGACGGGGCTCAGACTTCCTCATCGCTGCTGTCGATCAGGTATCCCATGCCGCGCACGGTGCGGATCTCGCAGCCCAGCGGCTCGAGCTTCTTGCGCAGGCGGTAGACGTTGACCTCGATCGCGTTGTCGCCGACCTCCTCGCCCCAGCCGTAGAGGTGGTTGACCATGTGCTCCTTGCTCACGACGCGGCCCGCGCGCATCAGCAGCAGTTCGAGCAGCGCGAGCTCGCGCGGCGACAGGTCGAGCGGGCGCTTGTCGTGGAACACGCGCCGGCCCACGGTGTCGAAGCGCAGCAGCCCGTGCTCGAGGTAGGGCGTCGAACGCGTACTGCGGCGCAGCAGCGCGCGCACGCGCGCCTCGAGCTCGGGCAGGTCGAAGGGCTTCGCGAGGTAGTCGTCGGCGCCGAGGTCGAGCCCCTGCACGCGGTCGGCGAGGGTGTCGAAGGCCGTGAGCATCAGCACCGGCATGGTCGACTTGCGCGCGCGCAGCCGCTTGAGCACCTCGAGGCCGCTCAGGCCGGGCAGGCCGATGTCGAGGATCGCGAGGTCGTAGCTGCCGGCCGCGAGCGCATGGTCGGCCTCCTCGCCGGTCGAGACCACGTCGACCGCATGGGCGGACTGCACCAGCGCGCGCGAGAGCGCGTCGGCCAGCACCCGGT
>CBHTTS010000257.1:0-7887 GCA_966095775.1 uncultured Variovorax sp.
CGGGTCCATGATGGCGCCCGAGAGGATGTGCGCGCCGGGCTCGGAGCCCTTCTCGAGCACCACGACCGAGATTTCTTTCTCGTGCTGCGCGGCCAGCTGCTTGAGGCGGATCGCGGTCGACAGGCCGGCCGGGCCGCCGCCAACGACGACCACGTCGTATTCCATGGATTCGCGGGGGCCGAACTGGGCGAGGATTTCGTCGGGGGTCATGTGGGTCTCGTCGATAATGATGGGAGGCTCGGACGCTTCTTGAGGGCGCGAAACATTTTATGTGGAGTGCAGGGCGTCACCTCGGCGACTCAACAGGACCCTGCTTCATGGCTTACACCATCGACCTTTCGGGCCGCGTGGCCCTCGTCACCGGCGCATCGAGCGGGCTCGGCGCGCAGTTCGCCAAGACCCTCGCACGCGCCGGCGCCGCCGTGGTGCTCGCGAGCCGCCGGGTCGAGAAGCTCAAGGAGCTGCGCGCGCGCATCGAGGGCGAGGGCGGCGACGCGCACGTGGTCGAGCTCGACGTCACCGACATCGGCAGCATCCGCGCCGCGGTGGCGCGCGCCGAAACCGAGGTGGGCGCGATCGACATCCTCGTCAACAACTCGGGCGTGAGCACCACCCAGCGGCTGCAGGACGTCGCGCCCGAGGACTACGACTACATCTTCGACACCAACGTCAAGGGCTCCTTCTTCGTCGCGCAGGAGGTCGGCAAGCGCATGCTCGCGCGCGCCAAGGGCGCGGCGCCGGGCACCTACATCGGCGGGCGCATCGTCAACATCGCCTCGGTCGCGGCGCTCAAGGTGCTGCCGCAGATCGGCACCTACTGCATGAGCAAGGCCGCCGTGGTGCAGATGACGAAGGCCATGGCGCTCGAGTGGGGCCGCTTCGGCATCAACGTGAACGCGCTGTGCCCGGGCTACATCGAGACCGAGCTCAACGAGGACCACTGGGTCACCGAAGGCGGCGCCAAGCTCGTGAACATGCTGCCGCGCAAGCGCGTGGGCAAGCCCGAGGACCTCGACGGCCTCATCGTGCTGCTCGCGGCCGGCCAGAGCCATTTCGTGAACGGCGCGGTGATCGCCGCCGACGACGGGTTCGCGCTCTGAGCCCGCGGGCCTGGATCGGCATCGCCGCGGGGCTGGGCGCGGGCGCGCTCTGGGGCCTGGTCTTCGTGGCGCCGCGCATGGTGGGCCACTTCGGCATGGTCGACATCGCGGCCTCGCGCTTCGCGGTGTTCGGCGCGATCTCCGCGCTCGCGGTGTTCGCGCGCCCGGCCGCGCTGCGCTGGCCCACGCCGCGGCAGGCGCTCGCCGCGCTCGGCCTCAGCGTGCTGGGCTTCAGCGGCTACTACCTGCTGCTCGCGTTCGGCATCGCCGCGGCCGGCACCGAGGTGCCGAGCCTGATCGTCGGCACCATCCCGGTGTGGATGATGCTGCTGGGCCGGCCCGCGGGGCTCAGGCTGCGCGCGCTCGTGCCCGGGCTCGCGCTCACGGGCGCGGGCATCGCGCTGATGGTGCACGGCGCCTGGTCGGCGCAGCAGGGCGGCGCGGCGGGCGCCGACAGCGCGCGCTTCGGCTTCGGCATCGCGCTCGCGCTCTGCGCGATGGCGAGCTGGACGGTCTACGGCCTGCTCAACGCGGCCTGGCTGCAGCGCCACGCCGAGGTGCACGCGGCCG
This sequence comes from uncultured Variovorax sp., assembly GCA_966095775.1. Taxonomy (GTDB): domain Bacteria; phylum Pseudomonadota; class Gammaproteobacteria; order Burkholderiales; family Burkholderiaceae_C; genus Variovorax. The sequence goes on from CBHTTS010000257.1 coordinate 1,671, forward strand.
ACTGGGCCAACTGGCTCGGCATCGCCACCGGCATCGGCGCGCTGCTGATGTGGCTCGCGGCCGGCAGCGACGTCCAGGCCCTGCGCACCCGGCCCGACGGCATGCTGTTCGTCGGGCTCGCGCTGGCGGGCGGCTTCGGCTCCTCGTGGCTCGCGACCATCCTCTGGAACGTCGCGAGTCAGCGCCTGTCGGCCAGCCTCTGCGGCCAGCTGATCGTGAGCGAGACGCTGTTCGCCTTGCTCTATTCCTTCCTCTGGGACGGCCGCTGGCCGCAAGCCGCCGAGCTGCTCGCGGCGCTGCTGTTCGTCCTGGGCATCCTCGCCTCCATCAAGGCCCACCGATGAGAATCGAAATCCCCGAGAAAAAGAAGCTGGTCTACGAAACGTCGATCCCGATCCGCTGGGGCGACATGGACGCCATGGGCCACCTCAACAATGGCACCTACTTCCGCTACATGGAGACCGCGCGCATCGACTGGATGCGGTCGATCGGCTTCGAGCCCGACCCGGGCGGCGAGGGCATGGTGATCGTCAACGCCTTCTGCAACTTCTACCGCCAGATCGAGTACCCGGGCGACGTGCTGCTGAAGATGTACGTCAGCGACCCCGCGCGCACCACCTTCGAGAGCTGGGCCACGATGGCGCGCGCCGAGGCGCCCGAGGTGGTCTGCGCCGCGGGCGGGGCGACCACGATCTGGGTCGACTTCCCGAAGCAGAAGGCGATGCCGCTGCCGGAGTGGCTGCGGGCGCTCGTCGACCCCGACGCCTAGGCCGGCCGCAGCACGATGCGCGCCTCGAAGCCGCTCGCTGCGCCGGGCGGCGGCGAGGCGAGCTCGAGCCGGGCGCCGTGCTTCTCGACGATGGTGCCCACGATCGACAGCCCGAGGCCGTAGCCGGCGCGGTCGGAGCTGTGGCGCACGTGGCGCTGCTGCAGCGTGCGGAGCTGTTCGGCGCTCACGCCCGCGCCGAAGTCGCGCACCGCGAGCGTGCAGGGCGCCATCACCTCGAGCACCACGCGGCTGCCGCCGCCGTAGCGCAGCGCGTTCTCGACCAGGTTGCGCAGCGCGATCGCGAGCGCGTCGACGTCGCCCGAGGCGGCGGACGGCGCAGCCTCGTCGTCGGGCACCTTGAGCGCGAGCCGTTCGCCGGTGCGCGGATCGTTCCAGAACTCCTCGGCCACGGTGCCCGCGAGCCGGACCAGGTCGACGCGCGTGCGCGCGAGCGAGGCGCCCGACTCGGCGCGCGAGAGCTGCAGCAGCTTCTCGGTGCGGTGGCTCAGCATCTGCAGCGCGTCGAGCGCGGCCTGCACGTCGTTGCGCTGCAGTTCGTGCTCGAGCGCGGTCTGCAGCCGCAGCCGCGCGGCCGCGAGCGGCGTGCGCAGCTCGTGCGCGGCGTTCGCGGCCAGCGCGCGCTCGACGTCGAGCGAATGCGACAGCCGCTCGAGCAGGCGGTTGACGTGGTCGCCGACCGACTGCAGCTCGGCCGGCAGGCCGGGCAGGGTGATCGGGCGCAGGTCGCTGCCGCTGCGCGTCTCGATCTCGTTCGCGAGCCGCTGCAGCCCGCGCAGCTCGGTGCGCGCCACCCTGCGCAGCACGAGCGCGAGCAGCGGCAGCACCGCGCCGAGCGGCACGATCAGGCCGAACAGCGTGCGGTTCAGCGCGGTGCGCCGTTCGTCGAGCGGATCGGCCACCTGGAAATAGAGGCCCAGCGTCGGATGCCGCACCGTGTAGATGCGCCAGCTGTGGTTGTTGGCGAAGCCGGCCGCGAGCGGCACGTCGAAGGCGCCCGTGGGCGCCTCGGCCGAGCGCAGCAGCACGCGCTCGTGGACGTCGACCACCTGGTACATCACGGCGTCCTCGGAGAACAGCTGCTTGGGCGCGATCAGCGGCGTGCGGGGCTGCTCGCCGCCCGGATGCCTGGCGAGCTCCTGCACCGCCATGTCGAACATGCGGTGCGAGACCTCGACCAGCTCGTTGTCGAAGTTGTGGTTGATCTCGCGGTCCACGTACCAGACCACGGCCAGCACGCACAGCAGCCACACGCCGCCGACCCAGACGATCAGCGTGCGGGTCAGGCGCCCGGCCAGCGTGTCGCGGCCCCGGCGCGGATGCACCTCGCTCATTCCTCGTCGCCGCCCGAGGTCGACAGCCGGTAGCCGAGGCCGCGCAGCGTCTGGATGTGGCTCTTGCCGAGCTTGCGCCGCAGCCGGCTGATGAACACCTCGAGCGTGTTGCTGTCCGCCTCGTCGCCGAAGCCGTAGAGCGCGTCGGCGAGGTTCTCGCGCGTGTGGATGCGCTCGGGCCGGGTGGCCATCACGCGCAGCAGCGCCCATTCCTTCTGCGTCAGCACGACCGGGTTGCCGTCCTTGCGCACGCGGTCGTGCGCGAGGTCGATCTCGAGCGTGCCGAGCTGCAGCACCGGCGCGCTGCCGGCGCTGCGGCGCCGCTCGACCGCGCGCAGCCGCGCGAGCAGCTCGGCCGGGTCGTAGGGCTTGATCAGGTAGTCGTCGGCGCCGGCGTCGAGGCCGCGGATGCGGTCCGTGACCTGGTCGCGCGCGGTCAGCACGATCACGATCGGCGGTTCGCGCAGCGCGCGCACCTGCGGCAGCAGCGACAGGCCGTCGCCGTCGCCGAGGTGCAGGTCGAGCAGCACCGCGGCGTACTGCACCGACAGCAGCGCGGCGCGGGCCTGGGCGAGGCTCGGCGCCACGTCGACCACGAAGGCCTTCGCGAGCAGGTAGCTGCAGACCGCATCTGCCAACGCACTGTCATCTTCGACAAGCAGGATGCGCATGCCGATCGTCTTTCAGGGTAGGGGAGCCAACAGGAAAACAGACGGAAGTCTAGCGCCGCGCCCGGCAGGCCGCCGCGCGGGTCAGCTTTCGTTCAGACCGCTTCAGGCTCGGTTCATACCGGCCCCGTAGGCTCGGGAGGTTTTCAGGCTTGCTGGTTCTTCTGCTCTTCATGACGCGCGCTGCGACGAATCCCCCCACCCCCTCGAACCTCCGCCCGGCCTGGGCGACGCTCGCGATGCTGGCGCTGCTGCTGGCCTGGGACGCCACGGGCGGCGACCTCGCGCTCGCGCGGCTCGCGGGCACGCCCGCGGGCTTTCCGTGGCGCCACAGCGCCTTCCTGGTGCAGGTGATGCACGAGGGCGCGAAGAACCTGAGCTGGCTCTTCATGGTCGCGCTGTTCGCGGCGATCCGCTGGCCGGTCGGCGTGCTGCGGCGGCTGACGGCCGCGGCGCGCGCGCAACTCGCCTGCTCGGCGCTGCTGTCGGTGCTGGCGGTCAGCCTGCTCAAGCATGCGAGCCACACCAGCTGCCCCTGGGACCTGCAGGCCTTCGGTGGCGTCGCGAGCCACGTGTCGCACTGGGCCTGGAAGGTCTACGACGGCGGCCCGGGCGGCTGCTTCCCCGCCGGCCATGCCTCGGCGGCCTTCGCCTACGTGGGCGGCTTCTTCGTGCTGCGCCGGGTGTCTTCACGCGCGGCGGCGCTCTGGCTCGCGGCCGCGGTCGCGGCCGGGCTGGCGCTAGGGATTGCGCAGCAGCTGCGCGGGGCGCACTACATGAGCCACACGCTCTGGACCGGCTGGATCTGCTGGACCGTGGGCTTCGCGATCGAACTGCTCGCCGCCGCGCGGGCCTCACGACGTCCCGCCACGGGACCGGCGGCTGCGCATGCGGGCCCTTGACTTCGCGCTGTTCGAGCTGGTCAACGCGGGGGCGGAGGCGCCGGCGTGGAGCATCGCCTTCGCGCGCTTCGCCTCGGACCAGCTGCCCGGGCTGCTCGCGGCGGCCATCCTCTGCGCGGCGGCGCTCGACCGCCGCCTGCGCTACGCCTGCTTCACCGCGCTCGTGAGCGTGCTCGTGGTCTGGGTGCTGGTGAACGTGTTCCGGTCGCTGCTGCCGTTTCCGCGGCCGGCCTTCTACGGCCTCGGGGTCCAGTGGGCGCCGCAGGGCGCGCGGCCGGGCTTTCCGAGCCTGCATGCCGCGGGCACCTTCGCGGCCGCATTCTCGCTCTGGTGCCTGCCGCGGCGCGCGCCGATGTGCGCGGCGCTCGTGGTGGCGGTGCTGGTCGGATGGAGCCGGGTGTACCTCGGGCTGCACTTTCCGCTCGACATCGTGGTCGGCGTGCTGCTGGCCGCGCTGGTCGCCATCGTGGTCGAGCGCCGCGTCTCGCGGCCGCTGAACCTCGCGCTGCGCGCCTGGATGCGGCCGCGGCTGCGCGCGCGCCGGGCCCGCGCCTGAGAAGCTGAACGCCGGCTGAACGCCGGATTCAGGCTTTCTTCAGTTGCGCTGCCTAGAGTCGGCGCATGTCCTTCTCGAGAATCGAACCCGCGCCCGTGCGGGTCCCCGCTCTGCCTGCGTCCGCCGCGCCCTGGCTCGCCGCCTTTCGCGCGCGCTGCGCGCCGATCGAGGCCTGGCTGGCGCGGCCGCGCTCGGCGCAGCAGATGGTGGTCGGGCTCGCGCTCTACCTGGCCGTGACCGCCAACTGGCCGCTGTGGAACGAGCTCGCGCGCATCGGCGGCGCGCCCAGCGCCTACCTGCCGACGATCGCCGTGATGGCGCTGCTGCTGGTCTGCGCCACCGTGGCGCTGCTGGCCTTCACCGCCTGGTCGCGCTGGATGAAGCCGCTGTGGTTCGCGGTGGTGCTGCTGGCGGCCTTCGTGCAGCACTACATGATCGAGTACCGCGTGGTGATGGACCCGACCATGATCGCGAACGTGCTCCAGACCGATCCCAACGAGGTGCGCGACCTGCTGAGCTGGCGCATGGCCTTCCACGTGCTGCTCGTCGCGCTGCCGGCGGCGCTGCTGCTCTGGCGCGTTCCGGTGGCGCCGATGCGCACCTTCGGCAAGCTCTGGCGCAACGCGGCGCTGCTGCTGCTCGCGGTCGCGGTCGCGCTGCTGGCGGCGGTCGCGATGAACCGCCAGCTCGCGCCGCTGATGCGCAACAACGTCCACCTGCGCTACATGATGAACCCGGTCGCGAGCCTCTACTCGACCGGCTCGACGCTGCTCAAGCCGATGTTCAAGCGCAGCCGCAAGCTGGTCCCGATCACCGCCGGCACCACGCTGGGCGCGAGCTACGCGGGCCAGGCCCGGCCGCCGCTGATGGTGCTGGTGGTCGGCGAGACCGCGCGCGCCGACCATTTCGGCCTCAACGGCTATGCGCGCGACACCACGCCCGAACTCGCCGCGCGCCACGTGCTGAGCTGGCGCGAGGTGCACTCCTGCGGCACCAACACCCTGGCGTCGGTGCCGTGCATGTTCTCCCACCTCGGCAAGCAGGGCTACGAATCGCGCAAGGACGAGCACGAGAACCTCGTCGACGTGCTGCAGGCCGCGGGGCTCGCGGTGCTCTGGCTCGACAACCAGGCCGGCTGCAAGGACGTCTGCACGCGCATCCCCAACGCCTCGGCCTACGACAGCCTGACGCCCGCGCAGCGACGGGCACTGTGCGACGGCGAGGAATGCCTCGACGACGTGATGCTCGAGGGGCTCGATGCGCGCATCGCCGCGCTGCCGGCCGAGCGCCGCGCGCGCGGCGTGGTGCTCGTGATGCACCAGATGGGCAGCCACGGCCCGGCCTACTACAAGCGTTCGGCGCCCGAGGTGAAGCGCTTCCTGCCCGAGTGCCGCACCAACACGCTCGCCGAGTGCGGCCATGCGGAGCTGCAGAACGTCTACGACAACTCGATCGCGCAGACCGACCGCTTTCTCGCGCGCACCATCGACTGGCTCCAGGCGCAGTCGGGTCGCTACGACCCGGCGCTGCTCTACATGAGCGACCACGGCGAATCGCTCGGCGAGTACGGCCTGTTCCTGCACGGCGTGCCCTACAGCTTCGCGCCCGAGGCGCAGAAACACGTGCCGATGATCGCTTGGTTCGGCCAGGGCATGAGCGAGCGCCGCGGGCTCTCGCGCCCGTGCATGGAGGCGGGCCTCGACGCGCCGCTCACGCACGACAACCTGTTCCACACGATGCTGGGCCTGATGGACGTGGGCAACCCCGCCTACAAGCCCGCGCTCGACGCCTTCGCCTCGTGCCGGGGCCGCGCCTGAGGACCCGGGCTACTTCTTCTCGCGCGGCAGCCGGCCCATGAGGAAGAACTCCGGGTTCGGCTGCATGCCGCTGAAGCTCGCGAGCCGGTTGCTCAGGCCGAAGAAGGCGGTGATCGCGGCGATGTCCCAGATGTCCTCGTCGTCGAAGCCGTG
>CBHTTS010000258.1:0-7820 GCA_966095775.1 uncultured Variovorax sp.
CCGACCTTCATCGCCTGGTCCATCACCTTGCAGATCTTCTCGGCGTGGGCCTCGGAGAGCGCCCCGCCGAAGACCGTGAAGTCCTGGCTGAAGACGAACACGAGGCGGCCGTTGATCATGCCGTAGCCCGTGACCACGCCGTCGCCCGGGATCTTGTTGTCGGCCATGCCGAAGTCGGTGCTGCGGTGCTCGACGAACATGTCCCATTCCTCGAAGGTGCCGTCGTCGAGCAGCAGCTCGATGCGCTCGCGCGCCGTGAGCTTGCCCTTGGCATGCTGCGCGTCGATGCGCTTCTGCCCTCCGCCGAGGCGCGCCTGGGCGCGCCGCTTTTCGAGTTCTTCGATGAGTTCTTGCATGGTGTGCTTCCGAAGCTGGATGGGTTCCGGGGTGGTCTGTGGTGAATTCATGGCGCGCCCGGCACGCTCGCCGCGGCGAGCAGCCGGCGCGCCGCGGTCGAGGCGGGCAGCGCGCCTTCGGCCACCTGTTGCGTGAGCCGGGGCAGCAGCTCGCGCACCTGCGGGTGCTGCCTGAAGGCCTGCTTGAGCCCCGCGTCGATGCGCTCCCACATCCACGCGGTGGCCTGCTTCTCGCGCCGCTTCGCGAGCCTGCCGTTGGCGGTCTGCAGCGCCTTGAACTGCAGCACCGCGTCCCAGAAGGCGTCGATGCCGGTGCCCGCGAGCGCGCTGAGCTGCAGCACCCTGGGCTGCCAGAAGCGCACCTCGGCGCCGCTTTGCGCGTCGTGCGCCGCATGCGCGTGCTCGGGATTGCCCTGGTGGCCGAACAGCCGCAGCGCCGAGGTGATCTGCGCCTGCGCGCGCGTGGCGGCATCGCGGTCGATGTCGGCCTTGTTGATCACGACGAGGTCGGCCAGCTCCATCACGCCCTTCTTGATCGCCTGCAGGTCGTCGCCCGCGTTGGGCAGCTGCAGCAGCACGAACATGTCGGTCATGCCGGCCACGGCCGTCTCGCTCTGGCCCACGCCCACGGTCTCGACGATCACGATGTCGTAGCCCGCGGCCTCGCACACCAGCATCGCCTCGCGCGTCTTCTCGGCCACGCCGCCGAGCGTGCCGCTCGAGGGGCTGGGGCGGATGAAGGCGCGCTCGTGCACCGAGAGGCGCTCCATGCGCGTCTTGTCGCCGAGGATCGATCCGCCCGAGACGGTGGACGAGGGGTCGATGGTGAGCACCGCCACGCGGTGCCCCTTGTCGATCAGCAACAGCCCGAGCGTCTCGATGAAGGTCGACTTGCCGACGCCCGGCACGCCCGAGATGCCGAGGCGGAAGGCCGCGCCCGTGCGCGGCAGCAGCGCCGTCAGCAGTTCGTCGGCCGCGACGCGGTGGTCGGCGCGGGTGGATTCGAGCAGCGTGATCGCCTTGGCGATGGCGCGGCGCTGCGCCATGCCCTGCGAGGCGGCGATGGCGCTTTCGAGTGCCGCGGCCGAGTTCAGCACGCGCCCTCCGGCGCGAGGCGCCACCGGTAGTGCAGGTCGACGCCCTCCCCGCCCTCGAGCACGAAGCCGTGCCGCAGGTAGAAGCGGTTGGCGTCGCTCTTCACGAGCGCGGTGAGCTTGATGTCGCGCTGCTGGGCGCGCGCCTCGGACTTGGCCCATTCGAGCACCCATTCGCCGATGCCCAGGCCCTGGAAGCCGGTGCGCAGGTAGAGGTGGTCGAGGCGCAACGCGTCGGCGCCCTCGGGCTTGAGCGTGACGAAGCCGATGCGCTGGTCGGCGTCGAGCACGATGTGGTGCATGTACGGCACCACGAAGCCCGCGCTGAGCCGCTCGCGCGAGCGCTCGGGATCGAAGCGGCCGACGCGCTCCAGGCTCGGGCGCATCGCGTCGATGCGCAGCGCCAGCATGGCCTCGAAGTCGCTCGAATCGACCGGCTGCAGCGACAGCCGCGACAAGAGATCGCTCATACCGAGATCGCGGCGCGGATCTGCTCGAGCACGTCCTTGGCGCTGGCCGGGATCGGCGTGCCAGGCCCGTAGATGCCCTTGACGCCGGCCTCGTAGAGGAAGTCGTAGTCCTGCCGCGGGATCACGCCGCCGACGAACACGATGATGTCCTCGGCGCCCTGCTTCTTCAGTTCCTCGATGATCGCCGGCACCAGCGTCTTGTGGCCCGCCGCGAGCGTGCTCACGCCGACCGCGTGCACGTCGTTCTCGATCGCCTGGCGCGCGCATTCCTCGGGGGTCTGGAACAGCGGGCCCATGTCCACGTCGAAGCCGAGGTCGGCGAAGGCCGTGGCCACCACTTTGGCGCCGCGGTCGTGCCCGTCCTGGCCGAGCTTGGAGATCATCACGCGCGGCCGGCGGCCCTGCGCCTCCGCGAAGGCGTTGATCTCTTCCTTGAGTTTGTCCCAGCCCTCGGCCGAGTCGTAGGCAGCAGCGTACACACCGGTCACCTTTTGCGTGTCGGCCCGATGGCGGCCGAATGATTTCTCGAGCGCATCCGAGATCTCGCCCACCGTGGCGCGCAGGCGCACGGCCTCGATGCTGAGCGCGAGCAGGTTGCCGCTGCCGCGCTCGGCGGCCTCGGTCAGCGCGTCGAGCGCGGCCTGCACCTTCGCGCCGTCGCGCGCGGCGCGGATCTTCGCGAGCCGCGCGACCTGCTGCTCGCGCACCTTCACGTTGTCGATCGAGAGAATCTCGACCGCATCCTCGTTCGCGAGCCTGTACTTGTTGACGCCGACGATCACGTCCTTGCCCGAGTCGATGCGCGCCTGCTTTTCGGCCGCGGCGGCCTCGATCTTGAGCTTGGCCCAGCCGCTGTCGACGGCCTTCGTCATGCCGCCCATGGCCTCGACCTCCTCGATGATGGCCCAGGCCGCATCGGCCATGTCCTGCGTGAGCTTCTCCATCATGTAGCTGCCGGCCCAGGGGTCGATCACGTTCGTGATGTGCGTCTCCTCCTGGATGATGAGCTGCGTGTTGCGCGCGATGCGCGCGCTGAACTCGGTCGGCAGCGCGATCGCCTCGTCGAGCGCGTTGGTGTGCAGCGACTGGGTGCCGCCGAACACCGCGGCCATCGCCTCGATCGTCGTGCGCACCACGTTGTTGTAGGGGTCCTGCTCGGTCAGGCTCCAGCCCGAGGTCTGGCAGTGGGTGCGCAGCATCAGGCTCTTCGGGTTCTTCGGGTTGAACTCCTTCATGATCCGGCACCACAGCAGCCGCGCGGCGCGCATCTTCGCGACCTCGAGGTAGAAGTTCATGCCGATGGCCCAGAAGAAGCTCAGGCGCCCAGCGAAGCCGTCGACGTCGAGGCCCTTCGCGAGCGCGGTCTTCACGTACTCCTTGCCGTCGGCCAGCGTGAAGGCGAGCTCGAGCGCCTGGTTCGCGCCCGCTTCCTGCATGTGGTAGCCGCTGATCGAGATCGAGTTGAACTTCGGCATGTGCTTGGCCGTGTACTCGATGATGTCGCCGATGATCCGCATGCTCGGCCCGGGCGGGAAGATGTAGGTGTTGCGGACCATGAACTCCTTGAGGATGTCGTTCTGGATGGTGCCGCTGAGCTGGTCCTGCGCCACGCCCTGCTCCTCCGCCGCCACCACGTAGCCCGCGAGCACGGGCAGCACGGCGCCGTTCATCGTCATCGAGACGCTGACCTTGTCGAGCGGGATCTGGTCGAACAGGATCTTCATGTCCTCGACCGAGTCGATCGCCACGCCGGCCTTGCCCACGTCGCCGGTCACGCGCGGATGGTCGCTGTCGTAGCCGCGGTGGGTGGCCAGGTCGAACGCCACCGACACGCCCTGCCCGCCGCCCGCCAGCGCCTTGCGGTAGAACGCGTTGGACTCCTCGGCCGTGGAGAAGCCCGCGTACTGGCGGATGGTCCAGGGCCGCACCGCGTACATCGTGGCCTGCGGGCCGCGCAGGTAGGGCTCGAAGCCCGGCAGCGTGTCGGTGTAGCGCAGGCCCTGCAGGTCGGCCGCGGTGTAGAGCGGCTTCACCCGGATGCCGTCGGGCGTGATCCAGTCGAGCGCCGCGAGGTCGCCGCCGGGCGCCGACTTGGCAGCCGCCTTGGCCCAGTCGTCGAGGGTGGCGGGCTTGAAGGTGGGTTCGGGTGTGCTGCTCATGAAGGGGCCGTGGTGCAGTGTCTCAGGCGGGATCGCTCGCGTTCGCCCGCAGGGATTTGCAGGCCGGCCGCGAGTCTAACCGATCCATAATTATTAATTCAAACTCGATTTTTGCGGTACATTCCGCACCATGTCCGCCGTCACCCTCACCCCGCGCGCCCTCTACGAAGAGGTGGCCGAGTTGCTGCGCCAGCGGATCTTCCGCCGCGAGCTCGAGCCCGGCAGCTGGATCGACGAACTCAAGCTGGCCGACGAATACGGCATCAGCCGCACGCCGCTGCGCGAGGCGCTCAAGGTGCTCGCGGCCGAGGGGCTGGTGACGATGAAGGTGCGGCGCGGCGCCTACGTGACCGAGGTGTCGGAGCAGGATCTGGCGGACGTCTACCACCTGCTCTCGCTGCTCGAGAGCGATGCCGCCGGCGTGGTGGCCGAGCGCGCCACCGAAGCCCAGCGCGCCGAGCTCAAGGCGCTGCACGCCGAGCTCGAGGCCGCGGCGGCGCCCGGCAAGGTGGACCGCGAGCACTTCTTCGCGGTCAACGAGCGCTTCCACATGCGGCTCCTGGCGATCGCCAACAACAAGTGGCGCGACCAGATGGTGGCCGACCTGCGCAAGGTCATGAAGCTCAACCGCCACAACTCGCTGCTCAAGGCCGGCCGGATCGCCGAGTCGCTGGCGGAGCACCGCGCGGTGATGGCCGCGATCGAGGCGCGCGACCCGACCGCGGCCGCGGCGCGCATGCGCGAGCATTTCAAGAACGGCCTCGAGGCCGCGAACTGAGGCCTCAGGCCGGTTCGGGCGCGGCTTCGCGCGCGAGCGCCATCACCTCGCGCGGCGGCCGGTTCTTGAGCCGGTGGTCGCTCCAGACCTGGCGCCAGCGGCGCGCGCCCGGCAGGCCGTTGCGCAGGCCGAGCATGTGGCGCGCGATCGAGGGCCAGAGCGTGCCGTGCGCGGCCGCCTCGCGCTCCATGTAGTCGCACATCGCCGACTCCACGTCCTCGCGCGTGAGCGCCTGCGGCGCGGCGCCGAAGAACTCGGCGTCCCATTCGGCCAGCCACCAGGGGTTGTGGTAGGCCTCGCGCCCCACCATCACGCCGTCGAGCAGCCGCAGGTGCTCGTGCACCTGGGCATTGGCCGCGATGCCGCCGTTGATCGAGAAGCGCAGCTGCGGGAACTCGTGCTTGAGCCGGTGCACGAGCTCGTAGCGCAGCGGCGGGATCTCGCGGTTCTGCTTCGGGCTCAGGCCCTGCAGCCAGGCATTGCGCGCATGCACGATGAAGGTGCCGCAGCCGGCCTCGCTCACGATGCCGACGAAGTCGCGCACGAACTCGTAGCTCTCGATGCGGTCGATGCCGATGCGGTGCTTGACCGTGACCGGCACGTCCACCGCGTCGACCATCGCCTTGACGCAGTCGGCCACCAGCCGCGGCTCGGCCATCAGGCAGGCGCCGAAGGCGCCGCGCTGCACGCGCTCGCTCGGACAGCCGCAGTTGATGTTGATCTCGTCGTAGCCCCACTGCTCGCCGAGCTTCGCGCAGTGCGCGAGGTCGGCCGGCTCGCTGCCGCCGAGCTGCAGCGCGACCGGATGCTCCTCGGCGTTGAAGCGCAGGTGCCGCGGCACGTCGCCGTGGATCAGCGCGCCGGTCGTCACCATCTCCGTGTAGAGCAGCGCATGGCGGCTCAGCAGGCGGTGCAGGTAGCGGCAGTGGCGGTCGGTCCAGTCCATCATCGGGGCGACGGACAGCACCTTGGGTTCGAGACTCAACGCAGGGACCTCATTCGGCGGCGGGGGGCGTAGTTTCTCATGCGGGCCTTTGCCGCCGCAGGCCACGGCACAATCGCCCGCGTGCCGCCGTCCCCTGTCCGCCCGCTCACCCGCCTGCTCGCCGGCCTCGCGCTGGCCGCCGCCCTCACCGCCGCGCAGGCGGCCGAGCCGCTGCTGCTCGTCACCGCGCCCGCGGCACTGCAGGCGGCCGAGCAGTCCGGCGCCGGCTTCGCGCGCTGGTTCGACGCCACGCCCGATGCCGGCGGCATCGCGAGCAACCAGGCGCTGATGCGCTCGCCCGCCTGGCGCTCGGTGGCGACGCCGATCGAGGCCAGCCTCGCGGCAATCCGGCATCGCGACCCGAAGGCCGGCGTCGGCATCGCGAAGTACCCGCACCGGCTGTTCGATGCGCGCTGGCTCGCGAGCCCGGACGCCTTCTTCGAGCTCGTGGGCGTGGCCAACCGCATGGACCGCCGGCCGTTCCAGGACGGCGCCTGCGGCGAGACGCGGCTGGTCTACCGGCTCGCCTACCGCACGGCCGCGATGCAGTCGCGGCTGCCGATGACGCTTGCGGTCGAGCTGCGCGGCGACGCCCCCGACGCGGCGGGCAGCTGCGCCGCCGCGGCGAAGCGCTGGCAGCCGCCGCGGCCGGGCATGGGCGACGAGGCGCTGGGCCGCTGGCTGGTCTCGCCCGAAGGTCCGCTCGCGCCCCAGCGCCTCGCGCGCGAGCGCATCGCGCAGCTCACGACCAACCTGCAGAGCGTGCGCTGGCCCTCGGCGGTACGGCCCGATCTCGGCGGCCATGCGGAATACATGCTGCGCGCCTTCCGCTGGAACGGGGGCGCCGGGCGCTTCGAGGCCGCGCCGCTCGAGAACACGCCCGACGTGGCGAAGCTCAAGGCCAGCGCGCCGCTGCGCGAGGAACTCCGGCAGTGGCTGCAGCAGCCGGCGAACCTGCGCGCGCTCGACGACGCGACCCTGCGGATTCCGGATCGGTTCCTCGCGACCGAGGCGATCTCCGTCGCGCCGCGCGGCCTCGAGCGGCTCGCGAACCGGCCGTTCGCCCAGGTCTTCGGCGAACGCGAATGGCAGGCCGTGCCCGGCAGCCGCACGCTGTCGTCGCCCGCGGCGCTGCTGCGCCGGCTCGACGACCTCAGCTGCATGGGCTGCCACCAGAGCCGCGCGGTCGCGGGCTTCCACCTGCTCGGCGCCGACCGGCGCGGCGCCACCCGCACCTTCACCACCGGCAACGCGCTCGCGCTGCCGCACTCGCCGCACCTCGGCGACGAACTCGCGCGGCGCGGCCGCTACCTGCAGGCCGCGCTCGCGACGCCGCGGCCCGACCCGTTCCGCCCGCTGGCCGAGCCCGGCGCGGCCGAGGACAGCCCGGCCGACAAACCCATCGTCGGCGCGCGCTGCGAGCCGACGCGGATCACGCGCTCGGCCAATCCCTGGCTCGACCGCGCCGAGAAGCTGCCGCGCGTCGCCTGCGAAGGCGCGTCCTCGGTCTGCGAGAAGACCGCGGTCGGCTTTCCCGGCGGCATGTGCTCGGGCCCCTGCGACCCCCAGGACCCGAACGGCACCTGCGGCGGCATCGCGATCCTCGGCGACTTCAACCAGTGCCTGGCCGAGCAGCGGCCCTTCGGCGACTGCCTCGCGAAGCACACGCGGCCCGGCAACCTGCGCAGCTGTTCGGCCCAGGCGCCCTGCCGCGACGACTACATCTGCGCCCAGGCCGAAGGGCAGCCCGAGGGCCGCGGGGCCTGCATCCCGCCCTACTTCCTGTTCCAGATGCGCGTGGACGGGCATTCCTGATCTGCCCCCTCCCCCGCTGGGGGAGGGTTGGGGTGGGGGCATCGGGCGCATCCATCGCCTCGGCGGCATCGACCCGCCGCGGGGGGCGCGCCGGCGCGGACCCCCCCCCGCGCGCCGGGCGGCCCCAACCGCGAGCGCGCGACAGGCGGCCCACCCCCCACCA
>CBHTTS010000259.1:0-7767 GCA_966095775.1 uncultured Variovorax sp.
CAAGGAGCGAATGCCGGCTGCAAGGAGCCGTGTGCCGCGAGCGGCGTCGACGGCTGCGGCAGCGAGGCCGCCGCGAGGGATGGCGTGGGCATCGGCATCGACGGGGGCAGCGCGGACGGCGCCGCCTGCGTGCGCGCAGCCTGCTGCGCCGATGCCTGCGGCGCAGCCTGCGTGAGCCGCATCTGCGGCTCCTCGGCGAGCTGCGCCAGCGTGCGCAGGCCGTTGGCGAATTCGGCCAGGTGCGATTCGTAGAACATGCCGCTGCCCGTCAATGTCTGGGCCAGCGCGGCCGCGAGCACGGGGGCGGGCGGAGCCTTCTGCGCCGGCGCCCACAGCGGCGCGGTGCCTCGCACCGGTTCAGCCTCGGCGTGGAGATCCGCGAGCACGGCGCCGATCGCGCGGGCCGCGACGGACCACCGCGTCTCGATCGACGCAGGCCCCTCGGCGCGCGGCAGCGCAGGCCCGGGCTCGCCGGCGGGCAGCCGCGCCTCGAGCGGCGCGTGCGACGGCAGCCGCACGTCGTTCTTGACCTTCTGGACCTCGGCCACCGCGCCCGCGGGCAGGCTGGTCCCGACCTCGGTCTGCAGCGCAGCGAGGTCCGGGCGCGACGCGACGAGCTTGGGGGCAAGCGATGCATCGGGCGTTCCAACCGGCCTGTTCGTGTTCATGGGGCGCGCGCGGTGTCAGTGCGGCAGGCCGTAGGCCCGGTCGAGTTCACTGCGCCGCTGCAGCTGCGCCATCTTGGCCAGCAGCAGGTCGATCTGCGGCTTCACGAGGCGCGAGACCTCGGCCTGGTCGGCCTGGATGCGCTCGATCAGGCTGCATACGTGCGCGCGCTGCTGTGCGTCGAGTCCGACGTCGCCGATCGCCTTGATGCGCTCCACCAGCTCCGCGCTGCGCGCCTCGAGCTCGGGCAGGCGCTGCCAGTCCCCGGCGCGCGTCAACCCGGCCATGAGCGACATCGTCGAGGCGAGCTCGCGATAGCAGCGGACGAGTTCGTGGTGCACCGGCACGGCCTGCGATGGCGACGAGAGATCAAATGCCGGCATGGCCGCCGCCGATCTCGCGCCAGGCGGAGGCGATGTTCTCGAGCAGCGACTCGGCCTCGTCGAGCGCCTTGCGCTCGTTGTGCAGGTTCGCGTGCAGCAGGCGGCGGATCACGTAGTCGTAGAGCGCCGAGAGATTGCTCACCAGCTCGGCGCCCGCCTCGCCCGCGGCTTTCGCGTCGAGGCCGGCCTTCAGGCCGTTGTCGACGATGTCGATGGCCTTCGAGATGGCGTTGCCCTTGGCGGCCGTGTCGCCGGTGGCCATGTGGTGGCGGGCCAGGCCGATGCTCGTGGCCGCGCCGTCGAACAGCATCGTGATCAGCTGGTGCGGCGATGCGCTCATCGCGCGCGTCTCCACGCCGAGGCGGGTATACGCGTTGGCGCCGGTTCTGAAAGTATGGGGGGTGTACATGCGCTGCTCCGCTGGAATTACTTGCTGCTGCTCTTCATGCTCTCGAACTGCTGCGTGAGATAGCTGCTGGTGCGGTTCATCTGGCTCATCAGCAGATCCAGCTGCGTGAACTGCGTGCGGTAGCGCTCGACCTTGGCGTCCACGCGCATCTTCATGTCGCTGTACTGCTCGTCGAGCTGCTTGAGCGAGGCCGTCATGCCGTCGGAGGCCACCTTGAGCGCGCCGCCGGTGGAGGTGAGCTTGTCCACCAGCGTGCTCAGTTGCTTGCCGTAGCCGGCGGTGCTGCCGCTGGCGCTCGCGAACAGGCCCGAGACGCCGGACAGGTTGCTGCCGAGCGCGGTCTTGAGCTTGGCGGAGTCCACCGCCATGGTGCCGTCCTTCTGCAGCGTGATGCCGATTTCCGACAGCACCTTGAGATCGGTCGGCCCGCCGGCCTGCGGTGTGGTGAGCGTCTGCCGCACGTGCGTCAGGATGTTGCGCAGCGTCGAGTCGCCCAGCAGCGCCGCACCGGTGTTGGTGTTCTTGTCGTAGCTGGTCAGGGTGTTGGCGGTCGACTGCAGGCTGTTGAAGGCCTTGACGAAATCGTTGATCGCCGACTCCACGGTGGCGGTGTCGGGCTGGGTCGAGAGGCTGCTGGTGCCGGTCTTCAGCAGGTTCAGCGTGGTGCCCTGGATCGCTTCCTTGACCGTGTTGCTCGCGCTGGTCACGGCGATGCCGTTGACCGTGAGCTGCGCGTTCTGCGCCGCCACCGTCTGGCGCAGGTTCTGGGTGCCCGCGGGATCGTTCCCGAGCAGGTTCTGCAGCGCCGCGTCGCCCGCGACCGAGATGCGCATGCTCGAGGCTTCGCCGGTCTGCGAGGACGTCAGCACCAGCCGGTGCGGCGTGCCGCTGCCGTCGTTGACGATGCTCGCGGAGACGCCCGCCTTGGCCGCGTTGATCGCGTCACGGATGCCCTCGAGCGTGTTGTTGGTGCCGTCGATGGTGATCGGCACCACCGTGCGAGCCGCGTCCTTGTTGAAGGCCGCGCCGCTGTACTGGCCGGTGGCGGGATCGAGCGTGCCACCGACCACGGTGCCGAAGTCGATGGTGATGGTGCCGGTGCCGATCGCCGTCTTGGTGCTCGCCTGACCGGTGGCCACGAGCGACTGCGCCTGCGCGAGCTTGGTCACGTCCACGGCATAGGTGCCGGCCGTGGCCGTACTGCCGGCCGAGGCGGTCACCACGTCGGGCATGCTCGAGGTCACCTTCGCGCCCTGGAACAGCGCCGGGTCCGACAGCTTCTTCGCGGCCGTCTGCAGCGTGCTGAGCGCGCTCTGCAGCGTTCCGTAGGCCGAGAGCTTGCTCGTGTAGCTCACCTGCCGCTGCTGCAGCAGCACGAGCGGCTGGCTCTCTGCCGTCTCGAGCTGGGTCAGCAAGGTGCTCAGGTCGAGGTTGGAGCCCACGCCGAGGCTGCTGATGGATGCCATGTTGAGTTGTCCTGGAAAAAAACTTCGAATGACCGGAAGGAGCGGATGCCTGTCAGGCCGACTCGCTCACGAGCAGGCCCGGGGCCTTGCCCAGGACCCTGGCGATGCGCACCACCTCCTCGGAGGGGATCTGGCGGATGACCTCGCCGCTCGCGCGGTCGACCACCTTCACGATGAGCTTGTCGGTTTCCTCGTCCGTCTCGAAACGCAGGCCGACCGAGCGGCTCTGCAGCGAGGCGTTGACCTCGCGCACCGCCTGCGCCACCTGCACCGGCGTGGCCTCGTCCACCGCTTCCGACGGTTCGGCCGGCAGCTCCGCGGAAGCCGGCGCGGCCGCGCCGTCCGCGCGCCCGGAGAGCATCTGCGTCCACCACGGGCCGTCGGCCGCGGGAGTTACGGGAATCGACATGGTTTCACCTTCTGGATTGCTTTCGCTGTCGTCTGCGGCCTGGCCGGAGCCAGGCCGCAGGGAACAGCGCAGGCGGCGCCGGGCTTTCACCCGGTTGCCTGCGCAATGCCTTCTCAGATCAACGCAGGAGCGACAGCACGCCTTGCGTGGTCTGGTTCGCCTGGGCCAGCACCGAGGTACCGGCCTGCTGCAGGATCTGCGCGCGGGTCATGTTCGACACTTCGACCGCGTAGTCGGCGTCTTCGATGCGCGAACGCGAGGAAGACAGGTTCGTCACCGTGGTACCGAGGTTGGCGATCGTCGAATCGAAACGGTTCTGCACCGCACCGAGCGAGCTGCGCAGGTCGTCGACCATCTTGAGCGCCGCGTCGAGCTTCTTCATCGGGTCGATCGAAGATGCGCCCGTGAACTCGGCCGTCTTGCCGGCGCCGCTCAGCACGATGTCGGTGCCGGTGTAGTCGAAGTCGGTGGGCGTCGCACCGCCGTTGGCGAGCGCGCCGGCGCCGATCGCGAAGTTCTTGCCCTGCACGGTCGCGTAGGCGGTCGTCGTGCCAGCGGCATCCACACCCACCTTGACGAACTGGTTGGCCAGCGCGGTGGCGGTGGCGACGCCGTTGTCGGTGTCGGTGAACTCGAGGTCGGCGCGGTTCAGCACCACGGCGCCGGTGGCATCGTCGACCGAGGCGGCGTAGAAGTCGTCACCTGCCTTGACCACGAAGTTGGCCGTGGCGGCGCCGGTGGCGTCCTGCACGTTGTGCAGGCTGTAGTCGCTGGCCGAACCGCCGAGGGCGGTGACCACGGCGCTCATGTCGACCGCTTCGGGCGTGCCGTCCGTGTTGGTCTGCGTGATCGCGGCGCTCACGGGCAGAGCGTTGTTGCTCACCGAGAAACCCGCCAGGCCGAGCGTCGACGAGTCGATCTGCTTGAGGTCGATCTTGATCGTCTCGCCGTCGTTCGCGCCGACCTGCACGGTCAGCGGCTTGGCGCCGGCCGACAGGACCTTCACGCCGTTGAAGTCGGTCTGCGCCGAGACGCGGTCGATTTCGCTCATGCGCTGGGTGATTTCGTCCTGGATCGACTTCAGGTCGCTGGCCGAGTTGCTGCCGTTGGCGGCCTGCACCGACAGTTCGCGGATGCGCTGCAGGTTGTTGTTGACTTCCTTCAGCGCGCCTTCCGTCGTCTGCGCCAGCGAGATGCCGTCGTTGGCGTTGCGCTGGGCTTGCGTCAGGCCCTTGATGTTGGCCGTGAAGCGGTTGGCGATGGCCTGGCCGGCGGCGTCGTCCTTGGCACCGTTGATGCGCAGGCCCGAGGACAGGCGCTGGATCGCGGTGTTCAGCGACGATTGCGACGCGTTGAGGTTGTTCTGCGTGAGCAGCGAGAGGCTGTTCGTGTTGATGACTTGCGCCATGTTCGACTCCTGATAAACAAAAGGTTGTGGACTCCGGCCTTTGGCCGTAACGCTGGACCCGCCTCCACTTGAGACTCAAGCCATCGTTGGGTTAGTTATCGGCACGGTCCGCCGAACCTTTAGGGCCGCTCCGAAAAAAGATCCACAACCGCTCGGCCAGGGAATCAGGCAGGCAGGCTCATCACCTCCTGGTAGGCGGCCACGAGGCGGTTGCGCACCTGCAGGCCGGTCTGGAACGCCACGTTGGCCTTCTGCAGGTCGACCATCACGTCGTTGAGCGCGACGCCGGGCTTGCCCATTTCGAAGTCCTCGGCCTGGGTGTAGGCGCGGTTCTGCGCGCCGCTGATGCTCTCGAGCGAGCGGCGCAGCTCGGCGGCGAAGCCGCCCGCGGCGGCGGGTTCGGCGGCGGGGGGCTGGCCGATGCCGGTCTGCAGCGCGGTCGCGCGCATCTGCTGCAGCACCGATTCGATGGCGGAAATCGACATGGAACTCTCTTTCTTCTCCGGAACGGATCTGGGGTGGACAAGGAAGCGCCGCAGCACTCCCGCGTGCTTTCAGCGTATCAGGGGTGGTCGCGCGGACATGGGCCCAACTGACGGCGAAAACCCCGGTTGTTCGACCAATCGAATCCGGCGCGTCTGCTGAGAATCAACGCCGAACCCCAAGCCCGCTGACCACACACGGCCCCCCGGCATGACCCCAGAACATCGAAGCCTCCCGTCCCCTTCCAAGACCCCGCGGCGCACCCTGCATCCGGCTGCGGCGGAGGTCCTGGCATGACCACGGCGGCATCCGCTGGCAACGCTCCGGCGCCCTCGCCCGCTTCCGCGTTCGCGGAGCGCCTGCGCGCCCAGCCCAAGCTGCCCCTGATCCTGGGCGGCGCCGCGCTCGTCGCGGCCGCGGCCGCGTTCACGCTCTGGAACCGCGGGCCCGAGTACGGCGTGCTCTATACCAATGTGTCGGACCGCGACGGCGGCGCGATCATCGCGTCGCTGCAGCAGATGAACGTGCCCTACAAGTTCACCGAGGGCGGCAGCGCCATCCTGGTGGCGAGCGACAAGGTGCCCGAGCTGCGGCTCAAGCTCGCGGCGCAGGGCCTGCCCAAGGGCGGCGGCGTCGGCTTCGAACTGCTCGACAACCAGAAGTTCGGCACCAGCCATTTCGCCGAGCAGGTCAACTACCAGCGCGGCCTCGAGGGCGAGCTCGCGCGCTCGATCGAATCGATCGGCTCGGTCGAGACCGCGCGCGTGCACCTCGCGCTGCCCAAGCCGTCGCTGTTCGTGCGCGACCAGAAGAAGCCCTCCGCCTCGGTGGTGCTCACGCTGCACCGAGGCCGCAGCATCGACGAGGGCCAGGTCAGCGCCATCGTCCACATGGTCTCGAGCAGCGTGCCCGAGCTCAACGCCAAGAGCGTGACCGTGGTCGACCAGCACGGCAACCTGCTGTCGGCCGCCAACGCGGGCGCGCGCGGTCTCGACGTGAGCCAGCTCAAGTACGCGCAGGAGATCGAGCAGGGCTACATCCGCCGCATCGAGGCGATCCTGCAGCCGATCCTCGGCGCGAGCAACGTGCGCGCCCAGGTCGCGGCCGAGATCGACTTCTCGGTGGTCGAGCGCACCGAGGAAAGCTACAGCCCCAACCAGGCGCCGCGCGCGGCCGCGATCCGCAGCCAGACCTCGAGCGAGTCGCTGCAGCAGGGCGCGACGCCGCCCGGCGGCGTGCCCGGCGCGCTCTCGAACCAGCCGCCGCAGACGCCGAACGCGCCGATCACGGCCCCCGGCACCCCGCCCGCCGCGACGCCGCCCAACGCGGCCGCCCCGGGCGCGACGACGGCCGCTTCGGCCACCGCGGCCGCGACGCTCGCGGGCCCCGGCAGCTCGCGCAAGGACGTGACCACCAATTACGAGCTCGACCGCTCGATCCGCCACGTGCAGCAGGCCGCGGGCGGCGTCAAGCGGCTGTCGGTGGCGGTGGTGGTGAACCACCGCGACGCGACCGACGCCGGCGGCAAGGCGACGCAGCGCGCGCTCACCCCGGCCGAGGTCGAGGAGATCCGCAACCTGGTCAAGGAAGCCATGGGTTTCAGCCAGGAGCGCGGCGACTCGCTCAACGTGGTCAACACCGCCTTCGCGCGCGAATCCGGCGCGGCGGCCGGCCCCGAGCTGCCGTTCTGGCGCGACCCCGCCAACCTCGGCCTCGCCAAGACGGCCGGCCAGTACCTGTTGATCGCGCTGCTCGCGCTGTTCGCCTGGTTCTCCGTGCTGCGGCCGCTGCTGCGCCGCCACCTCGGGCCGCCGCCCGATGCGGCGCCCGCCGCCGCGGCGCCGGTGCCGACCGGCGACCCCGAGGTCGACGAAGCCAACGCGGCGCGCGAGAACGCACGGCTGCGCGAGATCGAGCGCCAGAAGGCCGACCTCGACTACGCCCACCAGACCGCCGACCAGGACCCCCGCCTGGTCGCCACCTTGATCAAGCACTGGATGAACTCATGAGCGAAGCAGGCACCCGAAAGGCCGCGATTCTGCTGATGTCGCTGGGCGAGGACCGCGCCGCCGCGACGCTGCACCACCTGCCCGCCACCGAGGTCCAGGCGCTCGGCGTCGCGATGGCCAAGCTGAGCCAGGTCTCGAAGGACGAGCTCGCGGCCGTGCTGGCCGAGTTCCGCCTCGAGACCGAGCAGCTCTCCGCGCTGCACCTGGGCTCGGGCAGCTACATCCGCGCCGTGCTGCGCAAGGCGCTCGGCGACGACCGCGCGAGCAACCTGCTCGAGGACATCCTGCAGCCCGACGAGCCGCACGGCGGCATCGAGCGGCTCAACGACCTCGAAGCGAGCGAAGTCGTCGAGCTGGTGCGCGACGAGCATCCGCAGATCCTCGCCACGCTGCTCGTGCACCTCGACCGCAAGAAGGCCTCGGAAGTGCTCGAGAAGCTGCCCGAGCGGCTGCGCCACGACGTGATCCTGCGCGTGGCCACCTTCGGCGGCGTGCAGCCCGCGGCGCTGGCCGAGCTGACCGACGTGCTGACCG
>CBHTTS010000260.1:0-7743 GCA_966095775.1 uncultured Variovorax sp.
CAGCCCAGGCGCGGCGCCGCGCGCAGCTCGCGCCGGCACTGCCAGGCGAGGGCGGCCAGCGCCGCGAGCGCGAGCAGGCCGAGCGGATCGTCGGAACCGTCGCGCATGCGCCGGACCATCCAGGCCCAGGTCGGCGCGAGCGCGGCGAACTGCAACGCGAGCCAGCCCGCGGCCGGCGCGCGATCGATGCGGATGCCCCAGTCCACGAGGCGGGGATGGCGGTGGGCGAGTGCGGCCAAGGCCATGTGCGCGCTCCTTCAGGCGGTGTAGCGGCGGGGATCGGTGCGGCGCGCGCGGCGGCGCAGCATCGCGAGCATCGACAGCACCACCGCGATGGCGCCCAGCGTCTCGGGCTCGGGGGTGCTCGGCACCTCGGCGCCGAGCGCGAGTTCGCTCACGCCCTGCGGCAGCGGCAACGGCTGGTTCACGTCGACGCCGTTCTGCGGCGCGGGGTTGCGCACCACCTTGTCGACCGCGACGAAGCTGGTGTACTGCGTGAGCAGGCTGTAGCGCAGGCCGAGTTCGGTGATGCGCGCCTTGAAGGCGCTGCCGCCCTCGAGCGCCTCCTGGTCGCTCAGGCTCTGGATCCGGTGGCGCGCCCAGAGCGCGCGCAGCGCCGCGGTGTCCTGGCGCGCGCGCGGCTCGACCTTGAGCTCGCGGCGGTACGGGCCGTCGGCGGCCTGCCCCTCGACGATCACGCGGCCCTTGGCTTCGCCGCGCCACTTGCCGAACACGATCACCGGGCGTTCGCCGAGCACGTCGGGCAGGGCCTCGGGCTCGACGTCGTACACGTCGAGGCCGCCGAA
This sequence comes from uncultured Variovorax sp., assembly GCA_966095775.1. Classification (GTDB taxonomy): domain Bacteria; phylum Pseudomonadota; class Gammaproteobacteria; order Burkholderiales; family Burkholderiaceae_C; genus Variovorax. Next base: position 807 of record CBHTTS010000260.1, read on the forward strand.
GCTCAGCTTCACGTCGGTGAGCACCGGCGACTCCACCATGCGGCGGAAGCGCGCGGCCTGCTCGGGCGCCTGGATCGGGTCGGTGATGATGAAGGGCTCGCCCATGCCCGCGCGCGCGATGCCTTCCATCAGGCTGCGGTTGACCGACGATCCGATGCCGAAGGCGAACACGTTGGCCTTCGAGAGGTTCTTGCGCACGAGCTCGAAGGCCTCGCGCTCCACCGTCACGTAGCCGTCGGTCACGAGCACCACGGTGCGCGAGACCTTCTCCTCCTTCGGCTCGGCGTAGACGCGCTTGAGCGCCGGAATGAGCTCGGTGCTGCCCGAGCCGCTGTAGTTGGCGATGGTCGCGAGCGCCTGCTCGATGTTGGCGCGCGTGGCGGGCACCGACTTCGGCGCGAGCATCCTGCTGCTGCCCGAGAACAGCAGCACGTTGAAGGTGTCGCTCGGACGCAGGCCGCCGATCAGGCGCTCGAGCACGGTCTTCGCGGTATCGAGCGGAAAGCCGTGCATCGAGCCCGAGATGTCGACCACGAAGATGTAGTCGCGCGGCGAGACCGCGCTCGCGGCCACGGCCTTGGGCGGCTCGACCATCGCGAGGAAGAAGTTCTCCGCGCCCGCGTCCGGGCCCTTGTAGAGCATCACGCCCGACTCGATCCGCTCGCCCGCGAGGCGGTAGTCGAGCACGAAGTCGCGGTTGTCGGCCGGACGCCCGTCGGCCACGAGCACGACCTCGGCATGCCGGTCCTCGTCGCTCTTCGTCACGTCGATCGCATGGGTGGACGAGCGCACTTCCTTCAGGCCCATCGGCGTCTCGATGCTGGCGCGGAGCCGGAACGCGGTGGACGGCGCCACGCCGGCGCGCAGCGTGGGCTGCGCCACCCACGGTGCCTGCGCGTTCGACGAGGCCGGGCTGTTGTAGCGCGGGCCGACGACGGTCGGGAACACGAAGGCGTAGTTGCCCGACTGCGGCACCAGCAGCTCGGTGTAGCGCAGCTCCACCTTCACCTCGTCGCCGGGCAGGATGTTGGCGACGTTCATCTGGAACACGTTGGGCAGGTGCTGCTCGAGCAGCGCGGCGGTCTTGCCTTCCTTCTTGGCGCTGTCGTACTCGATCTGCGCCTGCTGCTTCTCGCGGATCTGGGCGGTGATCAGCCGGTCCGCGAGCCGCACGTTGAGCCCGCCGACGGCGGCCCTGGTCGAGCCCGGGAACACGTACTTGGCCTCGATGGCGCGCTGGCCTTCGTTGCGGTAGGTCTGCGTCACCGTCACGTCGGCGATGACGCCCGAGATCTTCACCGCCACGTCGGTGCCCTTCAGCGGCAGGCGGTCGACCGCGGGATCGTCGCTCTTGACGAAGAAATAGGGGCTCTCGGTCTTCAGCCGCGGCCCGGGCGCTTCCTGCGCGTGCACCGGGTTCAGGCTGAGCGCGACGAAGCCGGCGGCGGCGAGGCTCACGGTCGCGAGCCAGAGCCAGCGGCCGGGTCGGGGGGTGGTGTGGGCATCCATGGCGATGGGGGTGTTGGCCGTGCGAACTTGCACGGCCGCCACTGTCGGCGCCGCGCTCGAAGGCAGTTGGAAGGCTGTTCGAAGTCGCGCGCCGCCGATGCAGCCTTGTGTGAAGTCCGTGTGAAGTCCGCCGCCGGCGACGCTTCACACGGCCTTCGGATCGCGCCGCGAGCATCGCCGCTCCACAGAACCAACGAGGGGAAAAGAAGATGTCTTCACTGGTCAAGGCCCTGCAGGGCTCGATGCTGGTCAAGGTCGCCGGCCTGCTGCTGCTGACGCTGCTGCTGTGCATCCCGCTCGCGGAGATCAATGCGATCAACCGCGAGCGCGGGCGCAGCCAGCAAGAGGCGGCCGCGGAGCTCGCCGCCACCTATGCGGGTCCGCAGACGGTGATCGGGCCGCTGCTGCTGGTGCCCTATGTCGAGCGCTGGATGGAGCCGCTGCGCGACGCCAAGGGCAAGGTGATCGGACAGGAAGCGCGCAGCAAGGAGATGGCCCATGTCGTGTTTCCCGACAAGCTGCACATCGAGGGCGCGATGGCGCCGCAGCAGCGCTACCGCGGCATCTTCAGGATCCCGTTCTACACCCTCGACGCCACGCTCGGCGGCGGCTTCGCGGCCTTCGATCCGTCGTCGGTCTCGCACAGCGAAGCCGGCTCGAAGATCGAGTTCAAGGCGCCGTTCGTGATCTTCCACACCAGCGACCTGCGCGGCCTCGACGGCTCGCCCGCGATCACGCTCGGCGGCGAGGCGCTGCGCTTCCGGCAGCGCGTGCCCGGCATCGCCGACGACGCCGCGCTCGCCGACGGCATCCATGCGCCGCTGTCGGGCGCGGCGCTCGCCGCCTGGCAGGCGAAGGCGCCGCTCGCCTTCGAGATGAAGTTCAACCTCGTCGGCCAGGACACGCTCTCGATGGTGCCGATCGCCGAGGAGACCACCGCGCACCTGCGCTCGCCGTGGGCCCATCCGAGCTTCGGCGGGCGCTTCCTCGCGACCGAGCGCGCGGTGACGCCGCAGGGCTTCGATGCGCGCTGGCGCGTCTCCTCGCTCGTGACCTCGGCGCGCGACCAGGTGCGTGCGGGCCTGTCGGACGGCAGCCGCCGGCAGTCCGCGCTGCAGAGCTTCGACGTCTCGCTCGCGCAGCCGGTCAACGTCTATTCGATGAGCACGCGCGCGGGCAAGTACGGCGCGCTCTTCATCGGGCTGGTGATCATGGCGGCGTTCATGTTCGAGCTGTTCCGCCGCCAGCGCATGCATCCGGTGCAGTACGGGCTCGTGGGCCTGTCGATCGCGCTGTTCTTCCTGCTGCTGCTCGCGCTGTCGGAGAAGCTGGCCTTCTGGATCGCCTATGCTGCCGCGGCCGGTGCGAGCGTGCTCCTGCTCGCCGTCTATTTCAGCGCCGTCTTGCAAAGCTGGAAACGCGGCGCCGGTTTCGGCGCCTATGTCGCGGTACTCTATGGCGCGCTCTACGGCCTGCTGGCCTCGGAAAGCAATGCGCTGCTGCTGGGCGCGCTGCTGACATTCGGCATGCTCTCGGTCCTGATGCTCGCGACGCGCAAGGTCGACTGGTATGCCCTGTCGGCCGGGAACCCCCGAATGCCCGAGCCGGTCTCATCCGGAACGGCCGCGGCGGTGTAACCAATGCTACGGACTGTTTTTTTCCTTACTTGTTGATCCCATGGACGATTCCTCTTCTTCCGCCGGCGCCGGGCGCTCGCAGCGTTCGATCCGGCTGCGGCGCATCGCGCGGTGGAGCGCGATCGCGGCGGGCTGCGGCGCGCTGGTGCTGCTGGTGGCCGCGACGGTCACGGTGGCCGTGATCTCGCGCCGCCTGCCCGACATCTCCGAGCTCGCCGACTACCGGCCCAAGCTGCCGCTGCGCGTGTACACCGCCGAAGGCACGCTGATCGGCGAATTCGGCGAGGAGCGCCGCACGCTCACGCCGTTCGCGAACATCCCCAAGGTCATGAAGGATGCGGTGCTCGCGGTGGAGGACGCGCGCTTCTACGAACACGGCGGCGTCGACTACATCGGCTTCATGCGCGCCGCGGCCGCGAGCCTCAAGGGCGGGCGCCAGCAGGGCGCCTCGACGATCACGATGCAGGTCGCGCGCAACGTCTACCTGAGCTCGGAGCGCACGCTGAGCCGCAAGACCTACGAGATCCTGCTCGCGCTGCGGCTCGAGCAGCAGCTCACGAAGGACCAGATCCTCGAGATCTACCTGAACCAGATCTACCTCGGCAACCGCGCCTACGGCTTCGCCGCCGCCTCGGAGGCCTATTTCGGCAAGCCGCTGCAGAACATCACGACCGCCGAGGCCGCGATGCTCGCGGGCCTGCCGAAGGCGCCGGGGGCGAACAACCCGGTGGTCAATCCGCGGCGCGCGCGGGCGCGCCAGCTCTACGTCATCGACCGGATGCAGGAGACCGGCTTCATCACCGCCGAGCAGGCGGCCGAGGCCAAGAAGGAGGAACTGCATCTGCGCGACGCGGCCGACCCGAACCGGCTGCATGCCGAGTACGTGGCCGAGACGGTGCGGCAGATGATGTACGCGCAGTACGGCGACAGCATCTACACCAGCGGCATGAAGGTCTACACCTCGCTCGTGGCGGCCGATCAGGCCGCGGCCTACAAGGCGCTGCGCAAGGGCATCATGGACTACGAGCGGCGCCAGCCCTACCGCGGCCCCGAGAAATTCGTGGACCTGCCCGACGATCCCAAGCTGATCGACGAAGCGGTCGACGATGCGCTCGCCGAGCACCCCGACAACGGCGACGTGATGGCCGCGGTGGTGCTCGAGGCCGGCCCGAAGCAGATCGAGGCCGTGCGCGCCAACGGCGAGGCGGTGGAGATCACCGGCGAAGGGCTCCGGCCGGCGCAGTCGGGCCTGGCCGCGAAGGCGCCGCCCCAGATCAAGATCCGCCGCGGCGCCGTGATCCGGGTCGCGAAGACGCCCAAGGGCACCTGGGAGATCACGCAGTTGCCCGAGGTCGAGGGCGCCTTCATCGCGATGGACCCGCGCACCGGTGCTATCAAGTCGCTGGTCGGCGGCTTCGACTACGGCAAGAACAAGTTCAACCACGTCACGCAGGCCTGGCGCCAGCCGGGTTCGAGCTTCAAGCCCTTCATCTATTCGGCCGCACTCGAGAAGGGCTTCACGCCCGCCACCGTGGTCAACGATGCGCCGCTCTACTTCGACGCGGGCCCGAACGGCGGCCAGCCCTGGGAACCGAAGAACTTCGACGGCGGCTTCGAAGGCCCGATGCCGCTGCGCACCGCGCTGATGAAGTCGAAGAACCTCGTGACCATCCGCGTGCTGCAGTCGATCGGCACCTCGTACGCGCAGGACTGGATCACGAAGTTCGGCTTCGACAAGGACAAGCATCCCGCCTACCTGCCGATGGCGCTCGGCGCGGGCTCGGTCACACCGATGCAGATGGCGACCGCCTACTCGGTGTTCGCCAACGGCGGCTACCGCGTCAATCCGTACCTCGTGACGCGCATCACCGACCTGCGCGACAAGGTGCTGCTCGAGACCGATCCGCCGGTGCTCGACGAAAGCCGGCGCGCGATCCCGCAGCGCAACGCCTTCATCATGGATTCGCTGCTGCAGAGCGTGGTGCGCGGCGGCACCGCGGCACGCGCGCACCAGGCGCTCAAGCGCGACGACCTCTTCGGCAAGACCGGCACCACCAACGATTCCTTCGACACCTGGTTCGCGGGCTTCCAGCCCACCACGGTGGGCATCGCCTGGATCGGCTACGACACGCCGCGCCAGCTCGGCGTGCGCGGCGAGACCGGCGGCAGCCTGAGCCTGCCGATCTGGATCAGCTACATGCAGTCGGCGCTCAAGGGCGTGCCCGTGAGCCAGGTGCCCGAGCCGCCGGGCGTGGTGCAGGTCGACGGCGAGTGGTATTTCGACGAGTTCACGCCGGGCCACAACGTCGCGAGCCTGGGCATCGAGCCGGTCGAGGTGGCGCAGCCGCAGCAGCCGCTGCCGCACGAGCTCGTGCCGCTCGGCCCGCCGCCGCAGCCCGAGGAACGCAACCGGATCCTCGATTTCTTCCGGTAACACGCCGCGTCGGCATCGCGCGCGGGGCAGGGCGCCGGGTCTCTACACTCGGCGCTCTTCGCCTTTCCGTTCCTCTCCTTTCCCAGCCTTCATGGAAATCCTCCTCCTGGTGACGCTGCTCGCCATCGGCGTCCACCTGCTCAAGTCCCACGAACAGCGCCGGCGCATCGTGCTGCTCGCGAGCCACCTCGGCAACTACCAGATCGAGCGACTCATGGAAACGCTCACCGAAGGCTACCTGCGCTGCCTGGGCGAGGACGACGCGGCGCGGCGCGAGCAGATCTGGCGCATGCTCGATGCGACCGAGGAAAGGCTGTCGGCGCAGTTCGACAGCTTCGCCGCCGCCTTCGCGCGCGTCGATCCGAAGGACGCGCGCGTGAGCAAGCTGCCGCTCGCGATCCCGTTCGCGCACAAGCTGTTCCCCGCCGCCACCTTCGACCTGCGCGAGGCGCTCGTGATCCATGCGCGCGGCATCGCCGAGACCATGCGCAATGCCGCGGGCCGCACGCCCAAGGACAAGGCCTACACCATGTCGGCCGAGCTGTTCCTGATGCAGCACACCTGCCACTGGTTCTGCAAGTCGAAGGCCGTGGCCTCCGCGCGCATGCTCGCGCGCCACCAGACCTCCTACGAGCAGCTGCTGGGCGCCGTGAGCCCCGCGACGCGCGTCGCCTACGGCGCGCTCACCGGCGACTGAGGCCTTTTCCTCAGGACGGCGAGAGCGGCAGCGTGAGGGTGGCGAGCGCGCCGCCGCGCGCCGCATTGCCGAGCTCGATGCGGCCGCGGTGCAGCGCCGCGATCTCCTTCACGAAGGCGAGCCCGAGGCCGGTGCTCTTCTTCTGGCTGTGCGGCCGCGCGAGCGAATAGAACTTCTGGAACACCTTCTCCTGCGCGTAGTCGGGAATGCCCGGTCCGCGGTCGCGCACGGTCACGAGCGCGAGCCTGGAGGTGGTCTCCAGTGTGAGCAGCACCTCGCTGTCGGGCGGCGAGAAGTCGATCGCGTTGTCGAGCAGGTTGCTGATCGCGCGGCGCAGCAGGAACGGGTCGCCCTCGACGCTGGCCTCGGCGCGGATGGTCACGCGCACGCGGATGTTGCGCTTGGCCGCGGCGGGCTGCGCGCTGATCGCGATGTCGTCGATCAGCGAGGCCAGCGCCACCGGCTCGGTGCGGTCGAGGCCGCGCCGGGTCTCGAGCGCGGTGAGCTCCATCATGCGATCGACGATCTCCTGGATGCGCTGCGTCTCGCGCTCGATGTTCTTGAGGAAGTGCTCGCGCTCCGCGTGCGGCATTGCGGGTTCCTGCAGCAGCTCGGCCGCGCCGCGGATCGCCGACAGCGGGCTCTTCACCTCGTGCGTGA
>CBHTTS010000261.1:0-7706 GCA_966095775.1 uncultured Variovorax sp.
CCGTTCTTCTACATGATCGACGGCTTCCGCTACGGCTTCTTCGGCGTCAGCGACGCCTCGCCGTGGCTCAGCCTGGGCATCGTCGGCGCCGCCTGGCTGGTGGTCAGCGCGATCGCCATCCACCTGCTGCGCATCGGCTACAAAATCAGGGGCTGAACCGCCCCGCCTCCTCACATCCCATGACCGCCGAAGAACTCAAGGCCCTGATCCAGTCCCACCTGCCCTGCGAGCACATCGCGCTCGAAGGCGACGGCCGGCACTGGTACGCCACCATCGTCTCGGCCGAATTCGAGGGCAAGCGCCCGATCCAGCGCCATCAGCGGGTCTATGCCACCCTCGGTGCGAAAATGCATACCGACGAGGTGCATGCGCTCTCGATGAAGACCTACACGCCGGCCGAATGGGCGGCGATCGCAGACAAGTAAGCAAGTAACTGCCGCCGAGGCGGCCACAAATCGCTGGACTCCTGATGGACAAGCTTCTGATTCGCGGCGGGCGCCAGCTTCGCGGCGAGGTACTCATTTCCGGCGCCAAGAACGCCGCGCTGCCCGAGCTCTGCGCCGCGCTGCTGACCGACCAGCCGGTGGTGCTGCGCAACGTGCCGCGGCTGCAGGACGTGTCCACCATGCTCAAGCTGGTGCGCAACATGGGCGTCACGGCCGAGCGCGACGACGACGGCACCGTGCGGCTCGACGCCGGCGACCTCACGAACCCCGAGGCGCCCTACGAACTGGTCAAGACCATGCGCGCCTCGGTGCTGGCGCTGGGCCCGCTGCTCGCGCGCTTCGGGCATGCCAAGGTCTCGCTGCCCGGCGGCTGCGCGATCGGCTCGCGGCCGGTCGACCAGCACATCAAGGGGCTGCAGGCGATGGGCGCCGAGATCGTGGTCGAGCACGGCTACATGATCGCGCGGCTTCCGGCGGGGCGCACGCGGCTCAGGGGCGCGCGCATCCTGACCGACATGGTGACCGTCACGGGCACCGAGAACTTCCTCATGGCCGCCGCGCTCGCCGAAGGCGAGACGCTGCTCGAGAATGCGGCGCAGGAGCCCGAGATCGTCGACCTGGCCGAGATGCTGATCCGCATGGGCGCGCGGATCGAGGGCCACGGCACCAGCCACATCCGCATCCAGGGCGTCGAGAAGCTGCACGGCTGCGAGCATGCGGTGGTGGCCGACCGCATCGAGGCCGGCACCTTCCTCTGCGCCGTCGCGGCCACGGGCGGCGAGGCCTTCCTGCGCCACGCCCGCGGCGGCCACCTCGACGCGGTGATCGACAAGCTGCGCGACGCCGGCTGCACCGTGGCCTCGGAGCCCGAGGGCGTGCGCATCAGCGCCCGCGGCCCGGCCTACGAGCACCTGAAGGCGCAGAGCTTCAGCACCACCGAGTACCCGGGCTTCCCGACCGACATGCAGGCGCAGTTCATGGCGCTCAACGTGATCGCGCGCGGCGCCTCGATGGTCACGGAGACCATCTTCGAGAACCGCTTCATGCACGTCAACGAGATGGTGCGCCTGGGCGCCCAGATCCACGTCGAAGGCAAGGTGGCGATGGTCGAGGGCGTGCAGCAGCTCTCGGGCGCCACCGTGATGGCGACCGACCTGCGCGCCTCGGCGAGCCTGGTGATCGCGGGACTGGTGGCGGAGGGCGAGACGCTGGTCGACCGCATCTACCACCTCGACCGCGGCTACGACCGGATGGAAGCCAAGCTGCGCGGCCTCGGGGCCGACATCGAACGCGTGACGGGAGCCGCCGCATGATCACGCTCGCCCTGTCCAAAGGCCGCATCTTCGAGGAAACGATGCCCCTGCTGGCCGCGGCCGGCATCGAGGTGAGCGAAGACCCCGAGAAATCGCGCAAGCTGATCCTCGGCACCAGCCGCCCCGACGTGCGCGTGGTGCTGGTGCGCGCCTCCGACGTGCCCACCTACGTGCAGTATGGCGGCGCCGACCTCGGCGTGACCGGACTCGACGTGCTGCTCGAGCACGGCAACCAGGGCCTGTACCAGCCGCTCGACCTGCGCATCGCCGCCTGCCGCCTCAGCGTGGCCGTGCGCGCCGACTACGACTACGCCTCGGCCGTGCGCCAGGGCTCGCGGCTGAAGGTCGCGACCAAGTACGTGGGGCTGGCGCGCGAGTTCTTCGCGAGCAAGGGCGTGCACGTCGACCTGATCAAGCTCTACGGCAGCATGGAGCTCGCGCCGCTCACGGGGCTGGCCGACGCCATCGTCGACCTGGTCTCGACCGGCAACACGCTCAAGGCCAACCAGCTCGTCGAGGTGGAGCGCATCATGGACATCAGCGCCCGTCTCGTGGTCAACCAGGCCGCGCTCAAGCTCAAGCGCGAGCCGATCCGCCGCATCATCGACGCCTTCGCGTCGGCCATTCCTTCCGCCTGACCCTTCTCGCCATGACGCCGAAAGCCGCTCCCGCCCGACTGTCCACGACCTCGCCCAGCTTCGATGCGGAGTTCAAGGCGCGGCTGCACTGGTCCGCGGATGCCGATGCCGCGATCGAGAAGACGGTGGCCGACATCCTCGCCGACGTGCAGCGGCGCGGGGACGCGGCGGTGCTCGAATACACCAACCGCTTCGACCGGCTGGACGCCAAGGCGCTGCCCGACCTCGAACTGACGCAGGCCGAGCTCAAGGCCGCCTTCGAGGCCCTGCCGGCCGCCCAGCGCGAGGCGCTCGAGTCCGCCGCGCGCCGCGTGCGCAGCTACCACGAGGCGCAGAAGAAGGCATCGGGCGAGAGCTGGAGCTACCGCGACGCGGACGGCACGCTGCTCGGCCAGAAGGTCACGCCGCTCGACCGCGTCGGCATCTACGTGCCGGGCGGCAAGGCGGCCTATCCGTCGAGCGTGCTGATGAACGCGATCCCCGCGCACGTCGCGGGCGTGGGCGAGATCGTCATGGTCGTGCCGACGCCCGGCGGCGAGAAGAACCCGCTCGTGCTCGCCGCCGCCTACGTGGCCGGCGTGACGCGCGGCTTCACGATCGGCGGCGCCCAGGCCGTGGCCGCGCTGGCCTACGGCACCGCCACCATTCCGGCGGTCGACAAGATCACCGGCCCCGGCAACGCCTACGTGGCCGCCGCCAAGCGCCGCGTGTTCGGCACGGTGGGCATCGACATGATCGCGGGCCCGAGCGAGATCCTGGTGCTGGCCGACGGCACGACGCCGCCCGAATGGGTCGCGATGGACCTGTTCAGCCAGGCCGAGCACGACGAGCTCGCGCAGAGCATCCTGCTCAGCCCCGACGCGGCCTACATCGATCGCGTGCAGGCCGAGATCGACCGGCTGCTGCCCGCCATGCCGCGCGCGGAGATCATCGCCGCCTCCCTCAGCGGCCGCGGTGCGCTGATCCACACCCGCAGCATGGAAGAGGCCTGCGAGATCAGCAACCGCATCGCGCCCGAACACCTCGAGGTCAGCAGCAGCGAGCCGAACCGCTGGGAGCCGCTCCTGCGCCACGCGGGCGCGATCTTCCTCGGCGCCTTCACGAGCGAGAGCCTCGGCGACTACTGCGCCGGGCCGAACCACGTGCTGCCGACCAGCGGCACGGCGCGCTTCTCGAGCCCGCTCGGCGTCTACGACTTCCAGAAGCGCTCCAGCCTGATCGAGGTCAGCGACGCCGGCGCGCAGGTGCTCGGCCCCATCGCCGTCACGCTGGCCGAGGGCGAGGGCCTGCAGGCGCACGCCGAAGCCGCCCGCATGCGCCTGCGTAAGATCTGACGCGCCACGACACCGCGTTCCGGGAGCAGCAGATCCGATGACTCTTCGACGTCTTTTCCGTTCACGTCCTGCCAGGTTCGCCGCGGGACTCGTGGCCGCCACCGTGCTGCTGGCCGCATGCTCCCAGATGCCGCGCGCGCGCAGCCCCGAGTCGGCCACCTTGTCGGCCGCGCCCGCCGCGGCGCCCGCGCCGGCGCAGCTCGGCACGCAGTGGGGCGAGGGCCTCGAGTCGAGGACCCGCACGGTGGTCACGCGGCGCCTCTCGGACCAGCCCGACGACGTCGCGACGCTGGGCTACAACGACGCGCCGAGCGTGCGCCGCAACGCGGGCGGCGATCCCGAACGCCGGCTCAACCTGCAACTCGCGCAGGGCGACGTCGAATGGTCGGTGCTCGACGAGGCCGGCCGTGCACTGCCGCTGCAGCGTGCGCGCCGCGGCGGCGACGGCATGTTCCGCCTCGCTGGCACCGAAGGTGCGCGCTACACGCTGCGCTTCCGCAACCTCAGCGACCGCAGCTACGAGGTGATCGCCACGGTCGACGGGCTCGACGTGCTCAGCGGCCGTCCCGGCAGCTTCCGCAACGGCGGCTACGTGCTGGGCCCGCAGGAAACGCTCCGGGTCGAGGGCTTCCGCAAGAGCCAGAACGAGGTCGCCGCGTTCCGCTTCGCCGCGCCGGGCCGCGCCTATGCGGCGAACACGGAGGCCGGCGACGTGCGCAACATCGGCGTGCTCGGCGCCGCGCTGTTCGAGCTCGAGCAGCCCGAGGCGCCCCGCCGGCCGCGCCGCAGCGCCGTGCCGCCGCAGCCCAATGCCTTTCCCGCGGACGGCGCCTATGCGCCGCCGCCGCGCTACCGCCAGTGAGGACCATGAAGCGCGCCGCCTTCGCGCTGCTGGTGCTGGCCGCAACCGGCGCGCAGGCCATGAGCATCCGCGAACTGCGCACGCTCGAAGCCGGCGAGAAGGACGGCAAGGCCTATGCGACCTACTACCTCGTCGGCGTGCTCGAAGGCCTGCGCGAAGGCGTCGAGGCCTCGCAGCGCAACGGACAGAAGCCCCTGTTCTGCATCGAGGGCCGGCGCCTCGAGCCCTCGATGGCGAGGTCGCTCTATCAGACCGAGCTGAGCCGCAACGCCGACAGCTACGAAGCCGACATGCCCGTGCAACTGGTCATGGCCGGCGCCCTCCGCAACAGCTACCGCTGCACCCGATGACCGCTGCCTCCGAATCCGCCCGCCCTCCGATCGACCGCATCCGCAGCGACGTGCGCGCCATGCACGCCTATGCGGTGCAGGACGCACGCGGCCTCGTCAAGCTCGACGCGATGGAAAACCCCTTCGGCCTCCCGCCCGCGCTGCAGGCCGAGCTCGGCGCGCGGCTCGGCGCGCTCGCGCTCAACCGCTACCCGGGCGAGCGCGGCGCCGAGCTGCAGCGCGCGCTGGCTGCGCATGCGCAGATGCCGGAGGGCTTCTCGCTGATGCTCGGCAACGGCTCGGACGAGCTGATCTCGCTCCTGGCGATCGCCTGCGACCAGCCCGGCGCCGCGGTGCTCGCGCCGGTGCCGGGCTTCGTGATGTACGCGATGAGCGCGCAGTTGCAGGGGCTGCGCTTCGTGGGCGTGCCGCTCACGGCGGACTTCGAGCTCGACGAGGCCGCGATGCTCGCGGCGATCGCGCGCGAGAAGCCCGCCATCGTCTACCTCGCCTATCCGAACAATCCCACGGCCAATCTCTGGAACGACGCCGCGATCGAGCGCATCGTCCAGGCCCAGGGCGCGCAGGGCGGCCTGGTGGTGATCGACGAGGCCTACCAGCCCTTCGCCGCGCGCAGCTACATCGACCGGATCGCGCAGCACGGCCACGCGCTCCTGATGCGCACGCTCAGCAAGTTCGGCCTCGCGGGCATCCGGCTCGGCTACCTGATGGGGCCCGCCGCGCTGGTGGCCGAGATCGACAAGGTGCGCCCGCCCTACAACGTCAGCGTGCTCAACTGCGAATGCGCGCTGTTCGCCCTCGAGCATGCCGAGGTGTTCGAGGCCCAGGCGCGCCAGATCCGCGAGGAGCGCCACCGCCTCATGATGGGCCTGGGCCGCCTGCCGGGCGTGAAGACCTGGCCCAGCGACGCGAACATGATCCTGGTGCGCGTGCCCGATGCCACGAAGACCTTCGAGGGCATGAAGAGCCGCGGGATCCTCGTCAAGAACGTTTCTAAAATGCACGAACTGCTCGCAAACTGCCTGCGCCTGACCGTCGGAACCGCCGACGAGAACGCGCGGATGCTGGCGGCACTCGAAGCCTCACTATGACCACCCCCCAGACCGCCGATCGCACCGCATCGGTCACCCGCAACACCGCCGAGACGAAGATCACGGTCAGCGTCAACCTCGACGGCACCGGAAAGGCCAAGCTGTCCACCGGCATCGGCTTCTTCGACCACATGCTCGACCAGATCGCCCGCCACGGGCTGATCGACCTCGAGATCGACTGCCAGGGCGACCTGCACATCGACGGCCACCACACGGTCGAGGACGTGGGCATCACGCTCGGCCAGGCCGTGGCCAAGGCCGTGGGCGACAAGAAGGGCATCCGCCGCTACGGCCACGCCTACGTGCCGCTCGACGAGGCGCTGAGCCGGGTGGTGATCGATTTCTCCGGCCGGCCCGGCCTGGTGATGCACGTGCCGTTCACGAGCGGGATGATCGGCACCTTCGACAGCCAGCTCGCCTACGAGTTCTTCCAGGGCTTCGTGAACCACGCCTTCGTCACGCTGCACATCGACAACCTCAAGGGCGTGAACGCGCACCACCAGTGCGAGACCGTGTTCAAGGCCTTCGCGCGCGCGCTGCGCGGCGCGCTGGAGCTCGACCCGCGCTCGGCGGGCGTGATTCCCTCGACCAAGGGCTCGCTTTGAACGCCGGCCGCGCCAAGCTATGAAATCTGTAGCAGCCAACACCGTCGCCGTGATCGACTACGGCATGGGCAACCTGCATTCCGTGTCGCAGGCCGTGCGCCATGCGGCCGACCAGGTGGGCGTGGAGGTCTTCGTGACCTCCGATCCCGAGGTGGTGCGCCGCGCCACGCGCGTGGTGCTGCCGGGGCAGGGCGCGATGCCCGACTGCATGCGCGAACTGCGCGATTCGGGGCTGCTCGAGCCGGTGCTCGAGGCGGCCGCGAACAAGCCGCTGTTCGGCGTCTGCGTGGGCATGCAGATGCTGCTGTCGCGCAGCGACGAGGGGCCGACCGACGGGCTCGGGCTGATCCCGGGCGAGGTCGTCAAGTTCGACCTCGAGGGCCGTCTGCAGCCCGACGGCAGCCGCTTCAAGGTCCCGCAGATGGGCTGGAACCAGGTGCGCCAGTCGCAGCCGCATGCGGTGTGGGCGGGCGTGCCGGACATGAGCTACTTCTATTTCGTGCACAGCTTCTACGCACGGCCGGCGGACCCGCGGCACAGCGTGGGCGAGTCGGATTACGGGGGATGCTTTACCGCCGCCATCGCACGCGATAATATTTTTGCCACCCAGTTCCATCCGGAGAAGAGTGCGGACCACGGGTTGCAGCTCTACCGAAACTTCCTTCACTGGAATCCCTGATCCACATTCCATCGCCCGGCTTCGCCATCCGAAGGCCGCTCCTCGCCATCTCGCGCAACTTTCATGCTCCTCATCCCAGCGATCGACCTCAAAGACGGCCACTGCGTTCGCCTCAAGCAAGGCGACATGGACCAGTCCACCATCTTCTCCGAAGACCCGGCCGCGATGGCGCGCCAGTGGGTCGAGGCCGGTGCGCGGCGGTTGCACCTCGTGGACCTGAATGGCGCGTTCGCCGGCAAGCCGCAGAACCATGCGGCGATCAAGGCGATCCTGCGCGAGGTGGGTGATGACATTCCGGTGCAGCTCGGCGGCGGCATCCGCGACCTCGACACGATCGAGCGCTACATCGACGACGGCCTGCGCTACGTGATCATCGGCACCGCCGCGG
>CBHTTS010000262.1:0-7702 GCA_966095775.1 uncultured Variovorax sp.
GGTCGCGCGCTGGCGCCTCGGCGTGCCGGCGCTCGCGCCCGACGCCGCGCTGTCGCAGGCCGCCGACATGCTGCGCATGCTGCACGGCCGCGCGCCGACCGCGGCGCAGGCCGCGGCGCTCGACACCTACCTGGTGACGGTCTGCGACCACGGACTCAACGCCTCGACCTTCGCCGCGCGCGTGGTGGCCTCGACCGGCGCGGGGCTCGCGTCCTCGGTGCTCGCGGGCATCAGTGCGCTCAAGGGACCGCTGCACGGCGGAGCGCCCGGGCCGGTGCTCGATGCGCTCGACGCCATCGGCCGCGCCGAGCAGGCGCGCGGCTGGCTCGAAGGCGCGGTGGCGCGCGGCGAGCGGCTCATGGGCTTCGGGCACCGCATCTACCGCGTGCGCGATCCGCGCGCCGATGCGCTCAAGGCCGCGCTGCGCAGGCTCAGCGCCGAGGGCGGCGTCGATGCCGCGCGCTTCGCGCTCGCCGAAGCCGCGGAGCAGGCCGCGCTCGCGATCCTGCGCGAGAAGAAGCCCGGCCGCACGCTCGAGACCAACGTCGAGTTCTACACCGCGCTGCTGCTCGAGGCGCTGGGCTTCGGCCGCGAGAGCTTCACCTGCGTGTTCGCCGCGGGCCGCGCGAGCGGCTGGATCGCGCACGCGCGCGAGCAGGTGCGAAAGGGCCGGCTGATCCGGCCGCAGTCGGTCTACGTCGGCCCCGCGCCCGAGGAGACGGCGCCCGCGCTCGCGCACTGAAGCCGGGTCGCCGCCGCCATCCGGTACGCTCGCCGCTTCGGCATCGCCGCACGCTCGCCGTGCCGGCGATGCGCCGTGTAGCGCTAAAGCAGTCTCTTCCATGGTGGCCTCCTCTTCGTTCGGGCGCGCGCAGCGCCTGCCCGCCCGCTTCGCCTGGATCGCGGTCGCGATCGATCTCGGCATGTTCATCGTCGGCATGGCGGCGCAGCTGCTGCCGCTGTCGCCCAACCACGAGCAGATGCGCGAGGTGTATGCGCGTGCGGGCGTCTGGGTGCCGCTGCTGTCGCGCGCCGCCACCACCTGGCTGCTGGCGGCCACGCTCGCCTGGTGCCATGCGCGGCAGGCGCTCGACGCGCGCGGCCCCGCGCGCATCGCGCAGCTGCGCGCGCCGGGGCTGCGCTTCGGCGCCGTGTTCCTCGCGGCGATGCTGCTCAACGGCCTCGCGCTCACGCCGCTGCTCTACCAGGTGCAGCTGCTCTTCATGCCGGGCGGTGCGTTGCACGCACGGGTCGACGAGTACGGCATGCGCTCGCTGATGGCGGTGGCCATGCTCGCCCATTCGGTCGTGCAGCTGCTGGTCCTGGTCGCGAGCATCTGGCTCGCGGCGCGCTTCGCATTGCGCGAGCGCGGCCTCGCGGCGGTGGAGCAGGTCGAAGGCACGCGCGACGGCGGCCGGTCCGCGCGCGGCGCGATCGCCTTCGTCGCGGCGATGCTGTTCACCGCGCTGCAGCTCTGGGTCGGCCACGTCGCGAGCGGCTGGGTCGACACCTCGCGCGATGCCGAGGTGCTGCCGCTGCTGCTGGGCTGGTTCGCGGTGCCGCTGCTCGTCGGCGCGCTCGCTTGCTGGGGCGCCTGGCTCGGTGCCGCGCCCGGTCCGGCGCAGGCGCGGCCCTTCCGCGCGCTGGCCGCCACAGCCTCGGCCTTCGTGCTGCTGCAGGCGGTGTGCATCGCGCTCGGCGTCGCGGGCGTGCTGTGGATCGCGAGCGCGGCCTTCATGGGCCGCAGCAGCGACGGCCGGCTGCTGCTGCTGGCCGCCGCGCTGGCGGCGGTCTACCTCGTGCTGCTGGTGGTGTTCGTGCGCGCGATGGTGCGCCGGTTCTACCGCCGCCTCTACTTGTAGCTGCGCGCGTCCTCGATCACCTTGCCGTCGTTCGGCAGGCTGCCGGGCGGCACGAGCTCGATGGTGCCGCGCAGCTTGGTCACCTCGCGTACCGCGTCGGCGATGCGCGCCGCCAGCCCTTCGGGCGCGCCCGCGCATTCGAGCCGCAACGTCATCTCGTCGTTGCCCATCTCGCCCGAGACCACGAGCCGCGCGCGCTGCACCTCGGCGAAGCGGCGCACGATCTCGGCCACCTGCGAGGGATGCACGAACATGCCGCGCACCTTGGTGGTCTGGTCGGCGCGGCCGAGCCAGCCCTTGATGCGCCTGTTGGTGCGGCCGGTCGGGCAGTGGCCCGCGAGCACGGCCGACAGGTCGCCGGTGCCGAAGCGCACCAGCGGATAGTCGGGGTTGAAGGTGGTCACGACGATCTCGCCGACCTCGCCGTCGGGCACCGGGTCGCCGGTGCCGGGCCGCACGATCTCGAGCAGCACGCCCTCGTCGACCACGAGGCCCTCGCGCGCGCTGGTCTCGTAGGCGATCAGTCCGAGGTCGGCCGTGGCGTAGCACTGCGTGCCCTGCACGCCGTGCGCGGCGATCCAGTCGTGCAGGCTCGGCGGGAAGGCCTCGCCCGAGACCAGCGCCTTGGTCAGCGACGGCAGCTTCTGGCCCCTCTCCTCGGCCTTCTCGAGCAGGATCTTGAGGAAGCTCGGCGTGCCCGCGTAGCCGTTCGGCTTGAGGTCGACCATCGCCTCGAGCTGCTGCTCGGTCTGGCCGGTGCCGCCCGCGAACACCGTGCAGCCCATGGCGCGCGCGCCGCTTTCCATGATCGAGCCCGCGGGCGTCATGTGGTAGCTGAAGCTGTTGTGGATCAGCTCGCCGCTGCGGAAGCCCGCCGCATACAGCGCACGCGCGGTGCGCCAGTAGTCGCGCGCCTCGCCCTCGGGCTCGTAGATGGTGCCCGGGCTCGCGAACACGCGCGGCATGCGCGCGCCGCGGCCGATGGCCGAGAAGCCGCCGAAGGGATCGCTCGCGCGCTCCTGCCTCTGCCGCTCGAGCAGCTCGGACTTGCGCGTCACCGGCAGCTTCGCGAGCGCCTCGCGCGTCGTGACCTCGGCCGGCTTCACGCCGTCGAGGATCTTCGCGAAGGCGGGCGCCGCGGTCTGTGCCTGCGCGATCTGCTTCGGCAGCGCCGCGAGCAGGTCGCGTTCGCGCTCGGCGGGGTCGCGGATTTCGAGGGCGTCGTAAAAATCGGTCATGTTCAATGCCCTTGATGGAATGGCCAGTTCAGCAGAGCCCTTTCGCGGGCACCCGCGGAACCGGCTTGGCCGGGCCGCCGGGTGCGCCCCCTCGAGGGGGGAATCGAGCTGCACGAAGTGAGCGAGGAACGGGGGTGGGTCATGCCAGCCAGCGCTTGCGGCGCTTGTAGCTCTTCACGTCGCGGAAGCTCTTGCGGTCGGCGCCGCCGACGCCGAGGTAGAACTCCTTCACGTCCTCGTTCTCGCGCAGGCTCTGCGCGGCGCCGTCCATCACGATGCGGCCGTTCTCGAGGATGTAGCCGTAGTCGGCGTAGCGCAGCGCCATGTTGGTGTTCTGCTCGGCGAGCAGGAAGGTCACGCGCTCCTTGGCGTTGAGGTCCTTCACGATCTCGAACACCTCCTCGACGATCTGCGGCGCGAGGCCCATCGAGGGCTCGTCGAGCAGCACCATGGTCGGGTTGGCCATCAGCGCGCGGCCGATGGCGCACATCTGCTGCTCGCCGCCCGAGGTGTAGGCGGCCTGCGAGCCGCGCCGCGTCTTCAGGCGCGGGAAGTAGGCGTAGACCTTCTCGAGCGTCTGCTGCACCGCGGCCTTGCCGTCGGTGCGCGTGTAGGCGCCGGTCATCAGGTTCTCCTCGATCGTGAGGTGGGCGAAGCAGTGGCGCCCCTCCATCACCTGGATCAGCCCGCGCTGCACCAGCGCGGCCGGCGAGAGCGCCTCGATGCGCTCGCCGCGCAGATCGATCGTGCCCTTGGTCACCGCGCCGCGCTCGCCCGCGAGCAGGTTGCTGACCGCGCGCAGCGTGGTCGTCTTGCCCGCGCCGTTGCCGCCGAGCAGCGCCACGATCCCGCCCTCGGGCACGGTCAGCGACACGCCCTTGAGCACGAGGATCACGTGGTTGTAGATGACCTCGATGCCGTTGACGTTGAGGAGGATGTTGGGTTGGCTCATGGTGTGATCCCGAAGCATTCGCCAGCACGGCGCCGCCGCGCTGGCGAATGGCGGCTCCCGCGAGCCGCCACGGAGGGGCAGGTTCAGGCGCCGCAGTCGCCGGCGTCGCGGCGCGAGAGCTTCTTCTCGCCCGCGTACTTGTCGGCCGCGGCTTTGACCATCGGCTTGATGATCTGCTCGTCGGCCTGGTACCAGTCGGACATGCCGCCCCACTTGCTGCCGTCCCAGGTGTGGACGCGCGCCCAGGTCGAGCCCATGTGGTCCTGGCACGAGGTGCTGATCGGGCGCAGCACGCCCGAGAAGCCCAGCGCGTCGAGCTTCTTCTGGTCGAGCGCGAGGTTCTCCATGCCCCAGCGCACCTGCTCGCCCGTCATGACCTTGCCCTTGCCGAAGCGCTCCTGCGCGCGCTTCACGGCCTCGACGCCGAGCATCTGGATGATCACGCCGCGCGTGTAGAGCACCGAGCCGACCTCGTCCTTCGGACCGGTGCCCTGGCCCTTGTCGTGGACCTGCTTGAGGATGTCCTGGATCACCTTCGGCTGCGTGCCCGAGGTGTTGAGCGCGAGCGCGTTGTAGCCCTTGGCGTTGGCGCCCACGTCCTTCACGTCGGGCTCGGCGCCGGCCCACCACACGCCGTACATCTTCTCGCGCGGGTAGCCCGTGGCCACGGCCTCCTTGAGCGCGGTCGAGTTCATCACGCCCCAGCCCCAGAGCAGCACGAAGTCGGGCCGCGACTGGCGCACCTGCAGCCAGGCCGACTTCTGCTCCACGCCCGGGGCCGTGACCGGGATCAGCGAGAGCTCGAAGCCGTTCTGCTTCGCGCGCTCCTGCAGCAGCGGGATCGGCTCCTTGCCGAACGGCGAGTCGTGGTAGACCAGGGCGATCTTCTTGCCCTTGAGCTTGTCCATCCCGCCTTCCTTCTTGCCGATGTGCTGGACCAGGATGTCGGCCGCGGTCCAGTAGCTGCCCATCAGCGGGAAGTTCCACTTGAACACGCCGCCGTCCTGCGAGGCCGACAGGCCGTAGCCCAGCGTGATCAGCGGGATCTTGTCGCTCGGCACCTTGTCGGTCAGCGCGAAGGTGATGCCGGTGGCCTGCGGGTCGAACAGCGTCACGCCCGGGCGGCCCTTGAGGCGCTCGTAGCATTCCACGCCCTTGTCGGTGGCGTAGCCGGTCTCGCATTCTTCGAAAGCGATCTTCACGCCGTTGATGCCGCCCTGCGCGTTGACCAGCTTGATGTAGTCCTGCTTGCCGTTGGCCCAGGGCGTGCCGTTCGGCGCGTAGGGGCCGGTGCGGTACACCAAGAGCGGGAAGAACTGCTCCTTGGCGTCCTGCGCCTGCGCGAGCGAGGGCGCCAGCGCGGAGCCGACGGTTCCGGCCACCAGGGCGGCGGCGAGGGCGAGCGATTTCAGATTCTTCATTGCCTGTCTCCTTATGGGGCACCGCGGTGCCGGGTTGTCGTCACACCAAAAAAAACGTTGCTGCGGGTTCAATGCGGGAAGGGCCAGAGGCGCAGTTTTTCCTTGGCCGTGGACCACAGCCGCGCGAGGCCGTGCGGCTCCACGATCAGGAAGAACACGATCAGCGCGCCGAAGATCATGTATTCGAGGTGCGAGGCGAGCGCAGTCGAGATCGAGAAGCCCATCCACCCCGGCAGCTGGTTGATCGCGAGCGGCAGCAGCACGATGAAGGCCGCGCCGAAGAAGCAGCCCATGATCGAGCCGAGCCCGCCGATGATCACCATGAACAGCAGCTGGAACGAGCGGTCGATGCTGAAGGCCGCGGGCTCCCACGCGCCCAGGTGCACGAAGCCCCAGAGCGCGCCCGCCACGCCGACGATGAAGCTGCTGACCGCGAAGGCCGTGAGCTTGGCGTAGACCGGGCGGATGCCGATCACCGCGGCCGCCACGTCCATGTCGCGCATCGCCATCCATTCGCGGCCGATCGCGCTGCGCACCAGGTTCTTCCCGAGCAGCGCGAACACCACCACCAGCGCCAGGCAGAACAGGTACTTCTGCACCGGCGATTCGATCGGCACGCCCAGCACGTTGAGCCCCGCCACGCTGACCGAGCCCGAGGACGAGTTGTTGGTGAACCACTGGATGCGCAGGAAGGCCCAGTCGGTGAAGAACTGCGCCGCCAGCGTCGCCACCGCGAGGTACAGCCCCTTGATGCGCAGGCTGGGGATGCCGAACAGCACGCCGACCACGGTGGCGCAGAGCCCGCCGAGCAGCAGCGAGGCGAGCATCGGCATGCCGTCGATGCGCACGTGGAAGTTGTAAGCCGCGTACGCGCCCACCGCCATGAACGCGCCCGTGCCGAGCGAGATCTGCCCGCAGTAGCCCACGAGGATGTTGAGCCCCAGCGCCGCGAGCGAGAGGATCAGGAAGGGCGTGAGGATCGCGCGCATCCAGTAGTCGGACACCGCGAGCGGCACCACCACGAAGGCCGCCGCGAGCAGCACGAGGATCGCGAGCCGGTCCTGCAGGATCGGGAAGATCTGCTGGTCGGCGCGGTAGGTCGACTTGAATTGCCCGTTTTCTCTGTAGAACATGTCTCAGACCCGATCGATGATCTTTTCGCCGAACAACCCTTGCGGCCGCACCAGCAGGAACACGAGCGCCAGCACGTAGGCGAACCAGATCTCGATGCCGCCGCCGAACATCGGCCCGAGGTAGATCTCCGAGAGCTTCTCGCCCACGCCGATCAGCAGCCCGCCGATGATCGCGCCCGGGATCGAGGTCAGCCCGCCGAGGATCACCACCGGCAGCGCCTTCAGCGCCACCAGCGAGAGCGAGAACTGCACGCCGAGCTTGGATCCCCAGATGATCCCGGCCACCAGCGCCGAGAAGCCCGCCACCGACCACACGATGACCCAGATGCGGTTGAGCGGGATGCCGATCGACTGCGCGGCCTGGTGGTCGTCGGCCACCGCGCGCAGCGCGCGGCCGGTGGCGGTCTTCTGGAAGAAGATCGCGAGCACCACCACCAGCGCCGCCGCCACCAGCGCGGCGATCAGGTCTTCCTGGCTCAAGAGCAGCCCGCCCTGGAAGGTGCCCTCGAGCACCATCAGCGGTTCCTTCGGCATGCCCACGTCGATCTTGTAGATGTCGTTGCCGAACAGCGTCTGGCCCAGCCCGTCGAGGAAGTAGGCGATGCCGAGCGTGGCCATCAGCAGCGTGATGCCCTCCTGGTTCACGAGCCGGCTGAGCGCGAGCCGCTCGATCAGCCAGGCCACCACCACCATGACCGCCATCGCCGCGAGGAAGGCCAGCACGTTCGCGAGGATCAGGCTCTCGAAGCCGAACCACTTCGGGAACCACTCCGCGAAGCGCGCCATCGCGAGCGCCGCGAACAGCACCATCGCGCCCTGCGCGAAGTTGAACACGCCCGAGGCCTTGTAGATCAGCACGAAGCCGATCGCGATCAGCGAATACAGCATGCCGACCATCAGGCCGCCGAACAGGGTTTCCAGGAAAAAGCCCATGGTCAATGCTCCACGCCCAGGTACGCCCGGATCACGTCTTCGTTGCTGCGCACCTCGTCGGGCGTGCCGTCGCCGATCTTCTTGCCGTAGTCGAGCACCACCACCCGGTCGGAGATGTCCATCACCACGCCCATGTCGTGCTCGATCAGCACGATGGTGGTGC
>CBHTTS010000263.1:0-7685 GCA_966095775.1 uncultured Variovorax sp.
GTGCTGCGGCGCCACGATCGCGCGCGGCGAGGAGACCGTCGTGCGCGAGAGCGTCCGCGCCGCGCTGCGGCGCGCGGATGCGGCCGGCGGCGCCGCGTCCGGCCGCGTGCTGCACTGGCGCGGCGCGCGCTGGCGCGTGCTCGCGCCGCTCGCGACCGGCGAGCACGGCGAGGTGCTGCTGGCCCAGCGGCTCGGCGCCGTGCCCGAGCGCGTGACGGTCAAGCTCGCGCACGACGACCGCGCCGCGGTCGCGGCGCTGCGGCGCGAGGCCGCGGTGCTCGACGCGCTGCAGGCGCTCGCGATCCCGGGCGCGGCCTATTTCACGCGCCGCCTGCCGCAGCCCGTGGGCATCGGCATCGCCGAAGGGCCGGCCGAGGGCGCGCGCGAGGCGCTGGTGCTGCGCCATCCGCCCGGCTACTGGGGCAGCCTGCACGACGTGCGCGCGGCCAATCCGCGCGGCATCGACGCGCGCCACGCGGTCTGGCTCTGGCGCCGCATGCTCGAGGTGCTGGCCTTCGTGCACGATGCCGGGTGGACCCACCGCGACATCTCGCCCGCGCATGCGCTGGTGCATCCGCGCGACCACGGCGTGCTGCTCGTCGGCTGGTCGCGTGCGCAGCAGGCCGCCGGCGCGGCGCAGGCCGAGGCCGCGGCGCGCGACCTGATGCAGAGCGCCTGGACCGTGCGCGCCGTGCTGCACGGCGCCGATGCGACCGATGCCGGCCCGGGCTTTGGCGCGCGCACGCCCGCGCCGCTTTCCGCGCTGCTCGGCCGCGTCAGCGAGGACGCGGCCGAATGCCGGCGCCTGGGCGCGCGCGGCATCGAGGCCGCGCTGTCGCAGGCCTCGCAAGCGTCGTTCGGCGCGCCGCGCTTCGTGCATTTCGATCCGGCGCCGGGCGCCTGAAATGAAGCCACCCCGTCCCTCGCGCACTTCGTGTCGCTCGACTCCCCCTCGAGGGGCGCACCCGGCGGCCCGGCAAAGCCGGTTCCGCGGGTGCCCTGGCATCGAGGTGCGTCGGTTTCATGCGCTGCGGATGGCGCGCAGCGCCGTGGAAAACTGAGAAGCCACACGACGATCCAACGTAAACGAGGAGAGAACCCATGGGCTACGGAAACTACTCGCACGCCGCGCACGCCGCGCTGATCGCCGACCGTGCCGCCCGGCCCGGATCGGAGGTGTTCACCCAGACCTCCACGCATCCGCTGATGGACCCGCGCGGCCTCAAGGTGCGCGAGTCGCGCGACAACGCCGACCATCCGAACTCGCTCGGCATCGCGTTCGCGCTCGACGTCACGGGCTCGATGGGCGACATCCCCGAGATCCTCGCGCGCCGCGAGCTGCCGACCTTCATGAAGCTGCTGACCGACTGCGGCGTGGCCGACCCGCAGCTGCTGTTCATGGCGATCGGCGATGCCAACTCCGACCGCGCGCCGCTGCAGGTCGGCCAGTTCGAGTCGACCGCCGCGCTCATGGACCAGTGGCTGACCTGGAGCTACCTCGAGGGCGGTGGCGGCGGCAGCGGCGAGGAAAGCTACGAGCTCGCGTTCTACGTGATGGCGCAGCACACCGACATGGACTGCTGGGTCAAGCGCAGGAAGCGCGGCTACCTGTTCGTCACCGGCGACGAGCTGCCGTACCCCGCGGTGTCGCGCCGCCACGTGGAGGCGCTGATCGGCGAGCAGCTCGACGAGGACATCCCGATCGAGGAGGTCATCGCCGCCGCGGCCGAGACCTGCCACCTGTTCTTCCTGATCCCCGACGCGCAGCGCCGCCGCCGCTGCGAACCGCGCTGGCGCGAGCTGCTCGGCGACCACGTGATCTGCATGGCGTCGCCCGACGATGCCTGCGCGGTGGCCGCGGGCATCGTGGCGCTGACCGAGAAGGCCGTGCCGGGCCTCGATGCGCTCGCGGGCGTGATGGGCGCCTCGGGCATCGAGACGCAGCGCATCCACGGCGTGCTGCATGCGCTCGACGGCTACGCCGCGCTGCTCGACCCGAACGCGCCGCGCCGCGCGCCGCCCGCCGCCGCGGCGCCGCGCTCGTCGTGGTGGAAGCGGCTGTTCGGCTGATCGCCGTGTGAGCGCCGCCTCCACGCGCTACCTCGCGCTGCTCGGCCTCGGCTTCGGCGACTGCGGCAAGGGCCTCTACACCGACTTCCTCTGCGGCGAGACGGGCGCCCACACCGTGGTGCGCTTCAACGGCGGCGCGCAGGCCGGCCACAACGTGGTGCTCGCCGACGGCCGGCACCACACCTTCTCGCAGTTCGGCGCGGGCAGCTTCCATGCCGGCGTCGCGACCGTGCTCGCGAGCCCGGTGGTGGTGCATCCGACCGCGCTCTGCGTGGAAGAGGCGGCGCTGCGCCGCGCCGGGGTGGACGACGCCTTCGCGCGGCTGTCGATCGACGCGCGCTGCCGCGTCACCACGCCGTTCCACCAGGCCGCGGGCCGGCTGCGCGAATGGGCGCGCGGCGGCGCGAGGCACGGCAGCTGCGGCGTCGGCGTGGGCGAGACCGTGCGGCAGGCGCTCGCGGCGCCCGAGGCGGCGCTGCGCTACGGCGACCTGCGGCACCCCGCGCGCGCGCGGGAGAAGCTCGAGCTGCTGCGCGACGCGCTGCGGCGCGAGTTCGCGGACATGGCGCCGCCGCACGCCGAGGCCGCGCGCGAGCGCGCGCTGCTCGACGATGCGGGCCTCGCGCTGCGCTGGCTCGCGGCCGCATCGCCCTGCGTGCGCGGCGCGCCGCCCGCGGACCCGGGCGCGATCGGCGAGCGCCTCGCGCGGCCCGGCACGGTGCTGTTCGAGGGCGCGCAGGGCGTGCTGCTCGACGAATGGCGCGGCTTCCATCCGCACACCACCTGGAGCACCATCTCGACCGCCGCGGTCGATGCCGTGCTGCACGACGCGGGCCTCGGCACGCCCGCCGTGCGGCAGCTCGGCGTGCTGCGCAGCCACCTCACGCGCCATGGCGCCGGGCCGCTGCCCACGCACGACCGCGCGCTCGATGCGCGGCTCGCCGAGCCGCACAACGGCGAGGACGGCTGGCAGGGCGCGTTCCGCCGCGGCCATCCCGACGAAGTGCTGCTGCGCTATGCGCTCGCCGCGGTGGGGCGGCTCGACGGGCTGGTCGCGAGCCACCTCGACGCCTTCGCCCACACGGCGCTGCGCTGGTGCGGCCGCTACCGCACGGCCGAGGGCGCGGCGCTCGATGCCCTGCCGCTGGCACCCGGCCCCGACCTCGCGCACCAGCAGGCGCTGACGCGGCTGCTGGGCGGCGCGGCGCCGGTCTACGACGAGCGGGCGCTCGCCACCCCCGAGGCCTGGATCGAGCGCGTCGAGGCCGCGAGCGGCCTGCGCGTCGCGCATGCCGCCTTCGGGCCGACGCGCGAGGCGGTCCGGACCTTGCATGCGCGCTGAAGCAGAATCGCTGCCCTGATCTCCCGACGAACCACGACCCCATGAACCCGACGACCGAAGACATCTACACCGAACCCCCCGCCGACCCCGACACGCTGGCCCAGCTCGGCCCGCTGCGCGCCATGGCCGGCGTCTGGGAGGGCACGCGCGGCGTGGACGTGAAGCCCAAACGCGAAGGCCCGAAGACGCAGGTCTACGTCGAGCGCATCTCGCTGCAGCCGATCGACGCGCAGACCAACGGCCCGCAGCTGCTCTACGGCCTGCGCTACCACACCTACATCCACAAGCCCGGGCTCACGAAGATGTACCACGACCAGGTCGGCTACTGGCTCTGGGAGCCCGCCACCGGCACCGTGATGCACACGCTCGCGATCCCGCGCGGGCAGGTCGCGATGGCGATCGGCCATGCGAAGGCCGACGACACGCGCTTCACGCTCGCCGCCGAGCGCGGCAGCCTCGTGAACGGCATCGTCTCGAACCCCTTCATCGAACGCGCCTTCACCACGCTCGCCTGGAACATCACGGTGACGATCAACCCCGACGGCACCTGGTCCTACGACCAGGACACGGTGATGCAGATCCAGGGGCAGGCGGAGCCCTTCCACCACACGGACCGCAACACGCTGACGCGCGTGGAGGCGCCGGGGCTCAATCCGCTCGCGCTGGCGGCGCAGGGCGGCTGAAGCGGCCGCCGGCTACATCGGCGCCGGCGCGTTCCACTCGACGCGGATCGGCCGCGCGATCGGCCGTCCGTGCTGCTCGCGCATCCAGCGCTGGGCGAACTCGCGCACCGTCTGCTCGGCGCTCGCGCGCTGCGCGGCCAGGTAGGCGGGGCTCGCGCCGCGGCCCGCCCGCTCGGGGCCGCGGGGGCGCCGCGCCGTCTCGCGGGTGGGCGGCGCGCCCGGCGAGAGCACGCTGCGCTCGGTGGTGACGATCTCCATGCTGGCGGTGTCGAAGCCCACCGGCGATTGCAGCTCGGGCGGCGGCACCGTGAGCCGGTAGTGGTCGCCCTCGGGCTCCAGGCGCCATTCGGCCGCGAGCGGGATGCGGTAGACGTAGCGCGCCATCACGCGCACGCGCGAGACGGTCTTCGGCAGCAACTGGCCGCAGTCGACGAGCGGGCAGTCCCACGAGGTCTGCCAGCCGAACTCCTCGGCCTTGGCCATCTCGCCGACCTGCAGGTGGCCGCCGGGCGTGCGGATCAGCTCGATGCGGGCCGGGTCGAGCAGCTGCACCGGCCGCCCGGCCGTGCCGCCGAGCGAGGCGTCGAGGCGGAGCCAGCCGCCGATGACCGCGGCCGCCGCCGCGCCGCCGAGCAGAAAGAACAGCAGGTTCCTGCGCATCACGGCGCCGCGGCCGGCGCGACCGAGGCGCCCCGGATGCCGTGCCGCGCGAGCGCCTCGGCCACGAAGCCCGTGGCCTTCATCTCTTCGACGAAGGCCGCGAGCGCGGCCGCCGCCGCCTCGCCGCGGCGCTTGGGCGTGCCCATGGCCTGCTGGATCACCATGAAGCGGCCCGGCAGCAGCCGCAGGCCCGGGTGGCGCGCCTGGTCGGCCTCGAGCTGCTGCTTCACGCCGGCCGCGACCTCGAGGCCCTCGTCGACGAAGGTCTGCACCACCGCGGGCGAGGAGGGCGCGCGCACGATCTGCGCCTGCTTCAGCTCGCGCGTGAGGTACAGGTCGTAGGCGCTGCCCTTGCCCACGGCCACGCGCACGCCCGCGCGGTCGACCTCCTCGTTGCGCGTGATCGGCGAGGCCGCGCGCACGAGGTAGGCACCCTCGATCAGGACATAAGGCGCGGTGAACGCGATGTCGGCGCCGCGCATCGGATCGATCGCGAAGAAGCCGATGTCGGCCTGGTCCGCTGCGACCGCCTCGACCGACTTGCCCGCGGTGTCGAACACCACCAGCTCCACCGCGACGCCGAGCTGGCGGCCGAATTCGCGCGCGAGGTCGATCGAGACGCCCGCCGGCGCGCCGGCCGCGTCGCGGCCCGCGAGGATGGGGTTGCCGAGGTTGATGGAGGCGCGCAGCACGCCGGCGGGCGCGAGGGCCTGGACGATGTCGTTGGGAGTGGAGGGCATGGGCCCCATTTTGAGTTCATTTCAGGCTCCCGTGACCGTTCACCAGCTGAACTTCAGCCCCACGCTCGCGTTGATGCCGCTCCTCGTGCGCGCATCGCCGCCCGAGGCCCAGAGCTTGCCGATCTCGCCGTACAGGCTCATCGCGGGCGTGAGCTGCAGCGTCGCGCCCGCGGCGAGCTCGGTGCTGGTGCCGCCGGTGCGGGTGGCGATGTCGGTCACGCCCGCGGGGCCGACGAAGCGGGTCACGTCGGTGCCGTTGCTGCTGCGGTAGACGTTGAAGCGCACGTAGGGTTGCATGGGGCCGGCGCCGGTGGTGATGTCGCCCTTGACGCGCACGCCCGCGCGCACCAGCCAGCCGCTGTGGCTGCGTTGCTGCACCAGCGCGCCGACGATGCCCGCGTCGTCGAGGCTCAGGCGCTGGTGCACCAGCTGCAGTTGCGGCTCGACGGTCCATTCGGGCGTGAGGCGGAAGGCCTGGCCGGCCTCGATCGAGGCCAGCACGCTGTGGCCCTTGCCCGAGCTCGCGCTGCCGAGCGTGGTGGCGGCGGTGTAGCGGTGGCGCCCGGCCTGCAGCACGCCGTCGACGTAGAGGCCGCTGTCGTTGTTCCAGGTCGCGTAGGCGCCGAGGTACTGGCTGCGCAGCTCGCTGCGGCCCACGGGGAGGTTCGCGATGCCGCGTGCGAAGCCGCGCACGCCCATGTCGCCCTCGAGCTGGCCGACGTAGATGCCCACGCGCCAGTGCGGATCGGCCCAGAGGTCGTTGCCGGCCTGGATGCCGGTGAGGTGGCCGTCGCTCTCGGGGCTGGTGGTGCCGGCCTGCGCGATGCGGCGGTCCACGCGCAGCAGGCGCGCCCAGCCCTGGCGCAGGCCGCTGCCGTCGGGCGCGGCGCTGCGCGCGCCGGCCACGGCCTCGTCGCCCACGCGCTGGTGCAGGTTGCCGACCATCGCGAGGTTGCTGTTGCGCAACTGCTCGGGCAGCGCCGCGAACAGCGGCACCTCGGCGCGGTAGGTCGGGATCGTGAGGCCGCCGTTCGGGTTGCGGGGGTCGGGCGAGGGCGCGGGCGCAGGCGGCGCCGGGGGCGCAGGCGGCGCGGGCGGTGCGGGCGGTGCGGGCGGGGCCGGCGGTCCGGGCGGTGCCGGGGGTGGCGGCGGAGGCGGAGGCGGGGGCGGCACCACGAGGCCCGAGCGCAGGTACCAGTTCTCGCCCGCGCCCGCGGCGTCGCCCGCATGCAGCCGGTACTCGTAGGCGCCGGCGTCGACGTGGCCGCCCGCGAGCACGAAGGCGTCGCGCGTGGTCTGGGCCGTGGTGGTGGCGCCGTTGAGCGCGGTCACGACCTCGATGCCGTTGCCCGTGGTCAGCGCGCCGAGGCCGCCGAGGTTGGTGATCTGCACGAAGGTGGTGCCGCTCGCGATCGCGGTGCAGCCGCTGAGGATCAGGCGGTCGCTGAGGCTCGCGCTGGTGCCGAGCGCCGTGCCCAGCCGCAGCGTGCCGCCGTTGCCGACCCAGGGGCCGCGCACCGTGAGCGTGGCGCCCGGTGCGCCGCTCAGCAGCGAGACGGTGCCGGCGTTGGCCATGGCCGCGATGGTCTGGCTGTGGCCCGCGAGGTCGAGCGTCGCGCCCGCGGCGACCGTGACCGCGCTCGCGGGGCTCAGCGTGCCGGCCGCGCCCGCGCGCAGCGTGCCGGCGGTCACCTGCGTGGCGCCGCCGTGCGTGTTGGCGCCGGACAGCGTGAGCACGCCGGCGCCGGCCTTGACGAGGTCGCCCGCCCCCGAGATCGGGCCCGACCAGGCCATGCCGTGGCCGTTGGTGTCGAGGGTGCCGCTGCCGCCGAGCTGCAGCGCATTGGGCAGGTCGAGCCCGTCGGCGCCCGCGACGATGCGCGCCGATGCGCCTGCGTCGACCGCCACCGCGCCCAGCATGGTCGCGCCCGCGTTCACCGTGAGGCTGTTGCTGCCGCCCGTGAACTGCACGGCCGCGGCGCGCGTCGTGCCGTCGCCGCCGAGACCGCCCGCGATGCTGCCGCTGTTGACGATGTCGAGGTTCGCGCCGGCGATGCCCGCGCCGCCGGCGCCGTTCGCGCCCGCCGCCCCGCCGTTGCTGTTGGCGCCGCCGAGGCCGCCCGCGCCGCCGGTGATGCTGCCGCTGTTGGCGATGGTCGCGCCGGCGCCCGCGGACCGGAGCCCCGTGCC
>CBHTTS010000264.1:0-7675 GCA_966095775.1 uncultured Variovorax sp.
CGCGTGGGGCACAGCACCAGCGCGCCGGGCGTGGCCGGCTTGAAGTTGCGCGGGTCGGCCGGGTTGCGGCGCTTGCGCTTGGGCGGCGCTTCGCCGCGCGCGGCGGCCTCGTCGGCCAGGCGCTGCTGCTCGGCGCGCTCCTGCTCGAAGGCCTGGCGCTGCATGTCGATCAGCGTGTGCAGCACGGGCAGCAGGAAGGCCGCGGTCTTGCCGCTGCCGGTCTGGCTGGACACCATCAGGTCGATGAAGCCGCCCTCGCCTTCGCCCTCGGCGGGCAGCGCGCGGGGGATGACCTGCTCCTGCACCGCGGTGGGTTGCGAGAAGCCGAGGTCCTCGACGGCCTGGATCAGCTCGGGCGCCAGGCCCAGGCGGGTGAAGCCGTTGGGAACAGCCGCCGTCTCGAAGGTGGCGGTGTCGTCGGAAGAAGAATTGATTTGCGCAGGCGCGAAGTCGCCCTGCACGTCGAACGTGTCGGTCATGAAGCTTTCCAGCGGCGGGGCCTGGCGGCCGCACCGTCGTCAATGGTCAAAGGAACATGCAACCATCAACGACATCCCGCGCGTTGCGCGGGTGGCCCATTCGGCGGGCCTGTGCATGAAGGTCGGATGCGGGGATTTGCGGCACGTTCTGCGCCGCGAGAGCCTCTATTGTCCCACAGGTGGGATCCACGGGCTGGGCAGGCGCCCCTATTCCCCCATGCGGAGGAAGTGCTCGCGGTAATGAACGAGTTCGTCGATCGATTCGTGCACGTCGGCGAGCGCGGTGTGGGCCTGCTGCTTCTTGAAGCTGTTGTACACCTCGGGCCGCCAGCGGCGCGCCAGTTCCTTGAGCGTGCTGACGTCGAGGTTGCGGTAGTGGAAGAACGCCTCCAGCCGCGGCATGTACTTGACCAGGAAGCGCCGGTCCTGCCCGATGGTGTTGCCGCACAGCGGCGAGCCGCCCTTGGGAACGTAGCGGGCCAGGAACGCCAGCAACTCCTCCTCGGCCTGCGCTTCGGTGACGGTCGAAGCCTTCACGCGGTCGATCAGGCCGCTGCGCCCGTGCGTGCCCTTGTTCCAGGCGTCCATGCGGTCGAGCTGCTCGTCGCTCTGGTGGATGGCGAACACCGGGCCTTCGATGCGCGGCTCCAGGCCGGGGCCGGTGACCACCACGGCGATCTCGATGATGCGGTCGACCTCGGGGTCCAGGCCCGTCATCTCGCAGTCGAGCCACACGAGGTTCTGGTCGTTCTTCTCGAGGGTCGCGGCCGGGGCTGCGGTAGTGATTTCAGGCATCGGGGCATTGTCGCCGATGGACCCCGGCCGTCCGGGAACGCCTAAACTCGTAGTGATGAGCGCCTCGTACCTGTGGACCCTGGCCTTCGCCGCAGCCTTGCTGGGCGGCCTCGGCGTGAAGTTCTGGCTGGCCACGCGCCAGATCCGCCACGTGGCGCGGCACCGGAACCAGGTGCCGGCCGATTTCGCGGGCACGGTGGCGCTGTCGGCGCACCAGAAGGCGGCCGACTACACGGTGACCAAGTCGCGCATCGGCCTGCTGGAAGCCGCTTTCGGCGCCGCCGTGCTGCTGGGCTGGACGCTGCTGGGCGGCCTGGACCTGCTCAACAAGGCGCTGCTGTCCGCGCTGGGCCCGGGCATGACGCAGCAGCTGGCCCTGCTCGCCTGCTTCGCCGTCATCGGCGGGCTGATCGACCTGCCCTTCACGCTCTACAACACCTTCGTGGTGGAGGAGCGCTTCGGCTTCAACAAGACGACCTGGCGCCTGTGGCTCACGGACGCCGTCAAGGGCCTGGTGCTCGGCGCCCTCATCGGCCTGCCGATCGCCTGGCTCATCCTGTGGCTGATGGGCGCGGCCGGCTCGCTGTGGTGGCTGTGGGCCTGGGGCGTGTGGATGGCGTTCAACCTGCTGCTGCTGGTGCTCTACCCCACCGTCATCGCGCCGCTGTTCAACAAGTTCCGCCCGCTCGAGGACGAAACGCTGCGCCAGCGCGTCACCGCCCTGATGCAGCGCTGCGGCTTCGCGGCCAAGGGCCTGTTCGTGATGGACGGCAGCCGCCGCAGCGCGCATGCCAACGCCTATTTCACGGGCTTCGGCGCGAGCAAGCGCGTGGTGTTCTACGACACGCTGCTGCGCCAGCTCAACGCGGCCGAGATGGAGGCCGTGCTCGCGCACGAGCTCGGCCACTTCAAGCACCGCCACATCGTGAAGCGGCTCGCGGCGATGTTCGCGCTGAGCCTCGCGGGCTTCGCGCTGCTGGGCTGGGTCTCGACCCAGGTCTGGTTCTACACCGGCCTCGGCGTGCAGCCCAACCTGTCGGCCGCGGCGCCGAACGACGCGCTCGCGCTCCTGCTGTTCATGCTCGCGGTGCCGGTGTTCGGCTTCTTCGTGGCGCCGCTGCCGGCACGGCTGTCGCGCAAGCACGAGTTCGAGGCCGATGCCTACGCGGTCGCGCAGACCAGCAGCGGCGACCTCTCGGCCGCGCTGCTCAAGCTCTACCAGGACAACGCCTCGACGCTCACGCCCGATCCGGTGTTCGTCCAGTTCTACTATTCCCACCCCCCGGCCTCCGAGCGCCTCGCGCGCATGCAGGCGGCCTGACGGCCGAGGCCGGGCCTTTTCGCGAAAGCCGAACCATGAGCAGCATGTTCAAACCCAAGGACTGGAAAAACATCCCCCGCCACGCGCTGAGCGCCACCGAGATCGTCTCGGGCCTCGCGAAACTCGACGGCTGGAAGCTCACGGGCGACGGCGCCGACGTCGCGATCGAGAAGACCTTCACGTTCGCGAACTACTTCGAGACCATCGCCTTCGTCAACGCGCTGGCCTTCGTCGCCCACACGCAGGACCACCATCCCGACCTGTCGGTGCACTACAACCGCTGCGTGGTGCGCTTCAACACGCACGACGTCGGCGGCCTGTCGAGCACCGACTTCGACTGCGCGCGCCAGGCCGACGCGCTGGTGGCGAGCCCCGCGCCGTGACCGGGGCGCGCGCCCTTGGCTAAGCCGGCCCGCACTCCCGCCAGGAGCGGCGCGGGCGGCGCCTCCCGCGTGCTGCACGAGGGCCTCGTGGTCGCGAGCCACGGGCGCCACTGCCTGGTGGAAACGCCCGCGGGCGAGCGCCTGATCTGCCATCCGCGCGGCAAGAAGAGCCAGGCCGTGGTCGGCGACCGCGTGCGCTGGCAGCCCAGCGAGGACGAAGGCACGATCGAGGAAGTGCTGCCGCGGCGCAACCTGTTCTATCGCCAGGACGAGATCCGCACCAAGTCGTTCGCGGCCAACCTCGACCACGTGCTGATCCTGATCGCGGCCGAGCCGGAGTTCTCGGAGCACCAGCTCGCGCGCGCGCTGATCGCGGCCGAGGCGGAGCGCATCGTGCCCGTCATCGCGCTCAACAAGCGCGACCTCGGCGCACCGTTCGAGCGCGCCTGGGAGCGGCTCGCGCCCTACCGCCGCATGCACGAGGGCGTGCTGCCGCTGTCGCTCACGACCGAGGGCGAGGCCGACCGCGCGACGCTGATGGCGCGCCTCGGGGGCAGGAGCACGCTGGTGCTCGGGCCTTCGGGCGCCGGCAAGAGCACGCTGATCAACCTGCTGGTGCCGGGCGCGTCGGCGCTCACCGGCGAGATCTCGCAGGCGCTGAACTCGGGCAAGCACACGACCACGAGCACCACCTGGTACTGGGTCGACGAGGGGCGCACCACCGGCCTGATCGACTCGCCGGGCTTCCAGGAGTTCGGGCTGCACCACATCGCGCCGACGCAGCTCGCGGGCCTGATGCCCGACATCGCCGAGCATGCGAGCGAATGCCGCTTCTACAACTGCACGCACCTGCATGAGCCCGGCTGCGGCGTGATCGCCCACGTGGACGCGCCCGGCAGGCCCGGGCCGATCAGCGCGTCGCGCTACCGCATCTACGGCGAGCTGTTCGCCGAGCTGAGCCAGAAACGCTACTGAAGCCGGCTCAGTCGAGCCAGCGGCGGTAGGCGGCCCAGTCGGGCTCGAAGTCGAGCCCGAGCGTCACCGGCAGGTCGAGCGCTTCCTGCACCGACTGCGCATGCGCGATCGCGGCCGCCGCGTCGGCGACCTGGTAGTGGACGGTGCGCACGCCCTCGGCCAGCTCGACGTGCGTGCAGCAGCCCGCCTCGTGCGTCTGCAGCAGCGCGCTGAGCCGGTCCTCGTAGTCGCGCGCCTGCGCGAGCTCCTCGCCCGAGGCCACGGGAATCGCTGCCGACAGGCGGTGGCCGAGGTCGGCGCGGCCCAGCAGCGCGTTGGCCGAGTCGTTGCGCATCACGATCATCTCGATCTCGTCGCCCTCCCCGGTCTCGCGCGTGGCGCGCAGGCCGGTCCAGGCATGCTCGCCCGACGGGAAGACGCCGCTGTGGCCGAGCTCGTCGCGCCAGAAGGCGTCGAAGACCGGCGCGAAGTCGTCGAGCGGCACGCCGTCGAAATCGGGTTCGTCGTCGGCATCGACGAAGTCCACGGGGCCGACCTTCACCGCGAAGTCGTACTCGCCGAGGATGTGGTCGAGCATGATGAAGCTCATGTAGCGCGCGTGGTCGCGCATGTCCATCGGGATCGGCCGGGCGAAGGCGATCTCGAGCGCGACCAGGCCGTCGCAGGGCGCGTGCCGCACGCGCAGGTCGGCGCTCGCGAGCTCGAAGTCGTTCATGCGCATGCCGAAGCCCTCGCCCGCGCGGCGGCGGAAGGCCTCGACCTCGACGCCCGGCAGCTGCGGGCTGGCGCCGGCCAGCGCCATCAGGTCCTCGAAGTGCTCCTTCGCGCCGTGGGCCGTGAGCACCAGCTTGAAGGCGGGCGGCTCGCCCGCGGCCTCGCACGCGAGTTCCGGGAACAGGGGCTGCAGCAGTTCGTTCAGGGCCTCCACGCGTTCGCGCGCGGGCAGCGCCGCGAGGCTCGGCAGGCGCTCGCTCACGGCCTGCCAGAAGGCGGTGCGGGGATCGGTGTCGCTGGGGTGCATGGAAGGCAAGGGGTCAGGGACGGAGGATGTCCTGCAGGCATTGCACGAGCGTGACGCACTGCGCGCGCGTGCCGATGCTGATGCGCAGGTACTGCGCGATGCGCGGCTGCCGGAAGTGCCGCACCAGCACCGCGCGCTCGCGCAGCCGCGCGGCGAGCTCGGCGGCGTCGCGCCCGGGATGGCGCGCGAAGACGAAGTTGGCCTGCGAAGGCAGCACCTCGAAGCCGAGGTCCTCGAGTTCGAGCACGAGGCCCTCGCGCGTGTCCATGACCTGGCGGCGCGTGGTGTCGAACCACTCGACGTCGTCGAGCGCGGCGACGGCGCCCGCGCTCGCGAGCCGGTCGAGCGGATAGGAATTGAAGCTGTCCTTCACGCGCATCAGCGCATCGATCAGGTGCGCCTGGCCGCAGGCGAAGCCCACGCGCAGGCCGGCGAGCGAACGCGATTTCGAGAGCGTGTGGACCACGAGCAGGTTCGAATGGCGTTCGATCAGCGGGATCGCGCTCTCGCCGCCGAAGTCCACATAGGCCTCGTCCAC
Source organism: uncultured Variovorax sp. (assembly GCA_966095775.1). Taxonomy (GTDB): domain Bacteria; phylum Pseudomonadota; class Gammaproteobacteria; order Burkholderiales; family Burkholderiaceae_C; genus Variovorax. The sequence goes on from CBHTTS010000264.1 coordinate 5,513, forward strand.
CAGCACCACGCGCTCGGGACAGGCCGCGAGCAGCTGCTCAATGCGCGCGAGCGGCAGCCCGATGCCCGTGGGCGCGTTGGGGTTCGCGATCACGAGGCCGGCACAGCCCGCGCGGGCGCGGCGCGCCATCGCGTCGACGTCGATGCGCAGGCCCTCGTCGACCGGCAACTGCTCGCAGGCGATGCCGTAGAGCTGCGCGTAGACGCGGTAGAAGCTGTAGCTCACGTCGGGCAAGAGCAGCGGCTCGGCCTGCTGGAAGAAGGCGAAGAAGGCGTGCGCGAGCACCTCGTCCGAGCCGTTGCCCGCGAAGACCTGGTCGGTCTCCAGCCCGTGGCGCCGCGCCACCGCCTCGCGCAGCGCGAGCGAGGCCGGGTCGGGATAGCGCTCGAGGCCGGCCTCGGCGGCCTCGCGGATCGCCTGCACCGCGCGCGGCGACGGCGGGTACGGGTTCTCGTTGGTATTGAGCTTGACGAGCTGCGCGATGCGCGGCTGCTCGCCGGGCACGTAGGGTTCGAGCGCCGCGATGCGCGGGCTCCAGAAGACCGGCACGGAAGCGGACATGGCGGGATCCCTGCGCGCGCTCAGCCGAGCAGCCGGGCGAGCGTGAGCAGCGCGAGCAGCACCATCCACATCACGACCGAGCGCCAGACCAGGCCCACGACGCTGCGCAGGTGGCCGGGCTCGGGCTCGCGGCCCGGCGTGCTGCCGCTGTCGGGCCGGCGGCCGTCGCCGATGGCTTCGCCGGCCTGGGCCCGCGGCAGCGGATCGGCGACCGGGATCGGCCGCAGCGCGCCGCCGCCGAGGCGCACGTTCACGGCGCCCGAGGTCGCCGCGAGGATCACGCCGTCGTTCTCGCTCGCGAAGCGGCGCGCGTCGTTGCGCCAGCAGTCGATCGCCTCCTCGAAGCTGCCGACCACCGCGAAGCCCAGCGCCGTGATGCGCGCGGGCAGCCAGTCGACCGCATGCCAGGCGCGTTCGGCCGCGACCTGCACCGCGACGCTCGAGGGCTGCACCGCGGCGCCGTTCTTGTGCGCCCAGTAGCGCGAGACGAATTCGCTCATGCGGTAGAACACCGCGCCGGCCGGGCCGAGGCCCAGCGCGGCGAGCACCGAGAACCACGCCAGCACGCCGAACACATGGCGGTGCGCCGCGATCACCGAATGCTCGATCACGTGGCGCACGATCTCGCTGCGCGGCAGGTCGGCCGCGTCCACGCCCTGCCAGTGCGCGAGCAGCGAGCGCGCGAGCGGCTCGTCGCCTTCGTCGAGCGCATCGCGGATGTCGGTGAAGTGGTGGCTGAACTGCCGGAAGCCGAGCGTGACGTAGAGCACCGCGATGCTCCAGAGCACCGCGAACGGCAGGCCCAGCGTGAGCACCAGCAGCCAGTGGATGCCCAGTGTCGCCAGCGTGGGCATGAGCACCGCGAGTCCCCATGCGACCCATCCGTGGTGCGGCTTGCCGGCATCGAAGTTGCGGCTGGTCCAGCGGGTCCACGAAAGCACGCCGCCATAGACCGGGTTGTGCGGAGCGAGCGGCCGCACCTGCTCGATCAGCAAGGCGCACAGGATGGCGAAGAAGCTCATCCTTCGATGATAGCGAGAGCGCCGCGGGATTCCGCCGCGCGCGCCGGGCTCAGGCGCTGAGGAAGCGGTAGAGGTTGCGCAGCATGCCCGCGGTGGCGCCCCAGACGAAGCGCTCCTCGGCGCCGTCCTGGTAGGGCATCGAGTACCACTCGCGGCGCGTGCCGTCGGGCGCGGGCACGGTATGGCGGCGGTGGTTGGCCGGGTCCATGAGCCAGGCCAGCGGCACCTCGAAGGCCGCGGCGACCTCGTAGGGGTTGAGCGTGAGCTCGAACGCCGGCTGCACGAGCGCGACCACGGGCGTCACGACGAACGAGGTGATGGTCGTGTAGGTCGGCAGGCTGCCGAGCACCTCGATGAACTGCGCCGACAGGCCCACCTCCTCCCAGGCCTCGCGCAGCGCCGCGGCCGCGACGTTGGCGTCCTCGGGATCGACGCGGCCGCCGGGGAACGCGACCTGACCCGAATGGGTCGACAGGTGCGCGGTGCGCTCGGTCAGCAGCACCGTCGCGCCCTGGGCGCGCTGCACGATCGGCACCAGCACCGCGGCCTGGGCCGGCGCGCGGTCGCTCAGGCGCGGCTC
>CBHTTS010000265.1:0-7580 GCA_966095775.1 uncultured Variovorax sp.
GCCATCGAGCGCTGGTTCCGGCTCGAATGGATGGAGCACACGCCGCCGTTCTACAGCTCGGTCGACATCCGCAACGCCGGCTTCAAGCTCGCGCCGGTCGACACCAACCTGTTCCCGGGCGGCTGGAACAACCTCACCAAGGAGATGCTGCCGCTCGCGGTGCAGGCGGCCCAGGCCGCGATCGAGAAGATCTGTCCCGAGGCGCGCAACCTGCTCGTCATCCCCGAGAACCACTCCAAGAACACCTTCTATCTCGCCAACGTCGCGCAGCTGGTGCGCATCTTCCACATGGCGGGACTCAACGTGCGCGTGGGCTCGATCGACCCGGCCATCAAGTCGCCCAAGAAGATCGAGCTGCCCAACGGCGACACCGTCTGCCTCGAGCCCGTGGTGCGCACCAAGCGCCGGCTCGGCCTGAAGAACTTCGACCCCTGCACCATCCTGCTCAACAACGAGCTGTCGGCGGGCACGCCGGGCATCCTCGAGGACCTGCACGAGCAGTACCTGCTGCCGCCGCTGCATGCGGGCTGGTCGGTGCGGCGCAAGAGCAACCACCTGCACAGCTACGAGGAGCTCTCGAAGCGCTTCGGCAAGCTGCTGGGCATCGATCCCTGGCTCATCAATCCGATCTACGCGCGTGCCGAGGGCGTCGACTTCGCCGAGGGGCGCGGCATCGACGTGCTCACGAGCCACGTCGACGCGGTGCTCACCAAGGTGCGCCGCAAGTACAAGGAATACGGCATCAACGAGAAGCCCTTCGTGGTCGTCAAGGGCCACATGGGCGGCGACGGCCCGGGCGTGATCACGGTGCGCGACGCCAGGGAGGTCGAGGCCCTGGTCGGCAGCGGCAAGCCGCGCCCGGCGGCGGCCAGCACCCGCGCGGGCGCCGCGGCGCGCGCGCTGCGCGGCCCCGGCGAGCTGATCGTGCAGGAAGGCGTGCTCACCAACGAGCGCGTGCACAACGGCGTGGCCGAACCGGTGGTCTACATGATGGACCGCTACGTGGTCGGCGGCTTCTACCGCGTGCATGCCGAGCGCAATCCCGACGAGAACCTCAAGCTGCCCGGCGCGAACTTCGTGCCGCTGGCCTTCTCCGAGAGCGCGCACCTGCCGCAGCCCGGCGCCAAGCCCGGCGCGAGCGCGCCGAACCGCTTCTACATGTACGGCGTGATCGGCCGCCTCGCGATGGCCGCGGCCAGTTACGAGATGGAAGCCACGGATCCGGACGCCGAAATCTACGAATGAGCCCCGCGGGCGACTTGCGGTGGCCGCGCCCGGCGGCAAAATAGCGGCCCCACAGCAAAGGAAACAAAAGGGCGGGGAGGACCCGTGCGGCGGCCCGCGTGCCGCGCCCGCGGCATCCCCGTGCACGTGACCTCTGGTTACATCCGTGTCGTTCGCCCTTTTCCCATCGACTTCGTGTCCCCTCCCAAAGCCTCTTCCGCCGCCGCGCTGATCATCGGCGCCATCGGCGTCGTCTACGGCGACATCGGCACCAGCGTGCTGTATGCCGTCAAGGAAGTGTTCGGCCACGGCCACGTGCCGTTCACCTTCGAGAACGTCTACGGCATCCTCTCGATGTTCTTCTGGACGCTCACCTTCATCGTGTCGATCAAGTACGTGGTGCTGGTGCTGCGTGCCGACAACGAAGGCGAGGGCGGCCTCGTCGCGATGCTCGCGCTCGCATCGCGCGCGGTGTCCGACAAGCCGCGGCTGCGCAACCTGCTGCTGCTGGTCGGCATCTTCGGCACCTCGCTCTTCTACGGCGACGGCGTCATCACCCCGGCCATCTCGGTGCTGTCGGCGGTGGAAGGCCTCGAGGTGGTGTCGCCGCACTTCAAGCACTACGTGCTGCCGATCACGCTGGTCGTGCTGTTCGGCCTGTTCGTGGTGCAGAAGCGCGGCACCGCGGGCATCGGCCGCTTCTTCGGGCCGATCACGCTGACCTGGTTCGTCGCCATCGCGGTGCTCGGCGTGTCGCAGATCCTGCACCATCCCGAGATCCTCAAGGCAGTCAGCCCTTGGTACGCACTGAAGTTCATCTGGGACAACCCCGGCACCAGCTTCATCCTGCTCGGCGCCACCGTGCTCTGCGTCACCGGCGCCGAGGCGCTCTATGCCGACCTCGGGCACTTCGGCAAGCGGCCGATCCGCGTGGCCTGGTTCACGGTCGTGATGCCCGCGCTCACGCTCAACTACTTCGGCCAGGGCGCGCTGCTGCTCGAGAACCCCGAGGCGGTCAAGAACCCCTTCTTCATGATGGCGCCCGAATGGGCGCTGGTGCCGCTCGTGCTGCTCGCCACCTCGGCCACGGTGATCGCGTCGCAGGCGCTGATCACGGGCGCCTTCAGCGTCACGCGCCAGGTGATCCAGCTCGGCTACCTGCCGCGGCTCAACATCGAGCACACGAGCGTGCGCACCGCGGGGCAGATCTACATCCCGATCGTCAACTGGGGCCTGTTCGCGGCCATCGTGCTCGCGGTCGTGATGTTCCGCTCCTCGAGCAGCCTGGCCGCGGCCTACGGCATCGCCGTGACCACCGACATGCTCATCACGACGGTGCTGACCTTCTTCGTGATCCGCTATGCCTGGAAGCTGCCGCTCGCGCTGTGCATCGCGGCGACCGCGGCCTTCTTCATCGTCGACTTCCTGTTCTTCGCCTCGAACCTGCTCAAGCTGTTCGACGGCGGCTGGTTCCCGCTCGTGATCGGCGGCGCGGTGTTCATGCTGATGATCACCTGGAAGGAGGGCCGCCGCCTCATGGGCGAGGTGCAGCGCGCCGACGCGATCGCGCTGCAGGAATTCCTCGACTCGGTGTTCGAGAGCCCGCCCGCGCGCGTCGACGGCACCGCGGTGTTCCTGACCGCCGAGCCCGGCGTGGTGCCCAACGCGCTGCTGCACAACCTCAAGCACAACAAGGTGCTGCACGAGCAGAACCTGTTCGTCACCGTGCGCAACCACGAGGTGCCGTGGATCCCGATGGACAAGCGCATCGAGATCGAGCCGCTGGGCCACCACTGCTGGCAGGTCATCGTGCACTACGGCTTCAAGAACGACGTCGACCTGCCGCGCGCGCTCGACAACGCGCGCCTGCGCGGCTGCCAGCTCGAACCGATGGCGACGAGCTACTTCCTCTCGCGCGACGTGGTGATCCCCACGCTCGGCAGCGGCATGGCGCCTTGGCGCGAGAAGCTGTTCGCGCAGATGCACCACAACGCGAGCGGGGCGGCGGCCTTCCTGGGGCTGCCGAACAACGCGGTGGTGGAATTGGGGTCGAAGATCGAGATCTGACGCCGCTACCGATCAAGCTGAGCCGAGGATGAATCTCACGGCCGTGATCAAGACGGAAGCGCCTATGCAAGACGTGACTTTTTGAGTCCCGGTCTTGTTGACGGAGCGTCGACACGCCCATTCGGCTTCCAAATTTCCGGGTTATTTCATGAGATCTGAAAAACTTGCTGCTGCAGCTGCTTCGCTCGTTTTTAAATGTCAGCTCCCGTGGGCTGTCGGCGCGACATGCATTGGAATTGTGCTTGTCCTATTTCCGGCCTTATTCAATGCGTGGCGCAATGAAATGGAAGGTTGGCCAAAAATTTATCGCGCCTATGAAATTTTCTCGAATTTCAAGGGCTTTGCTTCTATTATGTTTGCGGCAATTTCGATTCCTTTGCTTGTTGCGGCTCTTTTTGGAAGGTACGCTTACCCGGGCTGGGATTTGAAGAAAAATGGCAGACCCACGTCCTCGATGGTTTTGAAGAATAAACTATACCCAAAGAATTGGCGAGGGTTGATTGCATTTTATTCATTTCTTTTGATTGATCTCTTTGCTTGGTTGATACCGTTTTTTATAGTTTGCTTGATTTCGCATTTCATAAAGCATTGAGATCGGACTCAGCGCTCGGGCGACAGCCCCAGCGATCGGCTCGATGGTGGGTGGGCAACGACACGCTCAGCGGCGGTACGGTAGCGATCTGGAAGTGAGCATCATCGGTACCGACGACAAGCTCACAATCGGCAACTGGTATTCAGGAGCGGCCTATTACCTTGATCAATTCAAGACAAGCGATGGCAAGGTCTTGCTCGACAGCCACGTTCAGAATCTAGTTCAGGCAAGGCGGGATTTTCGCCGCCGGCGGCCGGGCAAACCACTTGCCAGCCGACTACCAAAGCAGCTTGGATCCGGTGATCGCCGCCAATTGGCAGTAATCGTCCGGCCGCCAAACCTCGCGCTTGACTGCCCTGTCTATGCCCCTCAGCCCAGCCCCAGCATCTGCCCCAGGCTGCGCTGCGCGGCCGGCCGGTCGAGCGCGATGTTGCGTTCTAGCACCAGCAGGTGCTCCTCCATGAGCCGCACGGCCGTGTCGGCGTCGCCGCGGGCGATCGCGTCGACCACTTCGGCGTGCTCGTCGTGCTCGCAGGCGGCGTTGCCCGGCGGCTCGTAGAGCGCCACGATCAGCGAGCAGCGCGACATCAGCTCCGTGAGGTAGCGCTCGAGGATCGGATTGCGCGCGAGCCGCGCCACGCGAAGGTGGAACGAGCTCGCGAGCCGCGCCCACTCGGGCTGCGTGTAGCGGTGCATCGCCGCATGCTCTTCCTTCAGATGCCGGCGCAGCTCGGCGATCTCGGCGCGCGTGGCGTTGCGTACCGCCATGCGCACCAGCGCCGCCTCGAGCGCGCGGCGGGCCTCGAAGATCTGGCGCGTCTCCTCGGGCGAGGGCATCGCGACGATGGCGCCGCGGTTCGGCCGCAGCTCCACGATGTGGTCGTGCGCGAGCCGCTGCAGCACCTTGCGCACCAGCGCGCGGCTCACGCCGAACAGCTCGCACAGCGAGGCCTCGGGCAGCTTGGTGCCGGGTGTGAGGCGCTGGTGCGTCACGCCTTCGAACACCGAGCGGTAGATGCGCGCCTCGATGTCCTCGTCGGCGTCCTCGACGGCGGGTTGGGGCGAAGGGGCTGGTGCGGTGCGGGAGCGGGCCATGGAGCGGGCGATGCGGATCGACGCGGCGATTATCGAACCTGCTTCAGTCGAAGACCCCGGGCCGTTCGGCCGCGAGCTGCTCCATGTGCGCGGCGATCGCGCCCGGCGTGGTGAGCCAGATCTCGCCGCGGTCGCGCGCGCGGGCGAGGTGCGCGAGCGCGCGGCGCAGGTGCCGCAGCCGGTAGGGCTGCCCCACGATGTAGGGATGCAGCGCGAGGCCCATCACGAGCGGCTGCGCGCGCGACTGCTCGCGCATCTCGTCGAAGTTGTCGACCACCATCGCGGCGAAGTCCTTCGCGTCCATCAGCCGGCCCACGATCATCGGGATGTCGTTGAGCTCCTGCGGATAGGGCACCGACCAGATCGCGCCGCCGCCGCGCGTGCGCATGCGCACGGGCTGGTCGTCGTGGCACCAGTTGAGCGTGTAGCCGTAGCCGGTCTCGGCCAGCAGGTCGGGCGTGACGGCGCTCTCCGAGATCCACGGCGAGAGCCACCCGGCGGGCGCCTGGCCGCTCTCGCGCAGCATGCGCTCGCGGCAGCGCACCAGCAGGGCGCGTTCGTGCGGCTCGTCGAGCGTGCCCTGGCGCTCGGCGTTGCTGTGGCCGTGGCCGATCAGCTCGTCGCCGCGCGCGACGACGGCGCGCACCAGTTCCGGGCAGTGGTCGTAGAGCGCCGTGTTGATCAGCGCGCCCGTGGGCAGCGCGAGCGCGTCGAAGAGTTCGAGGCAGCGCCAGGCGCCCACGCGGTTGCCGTACTCGCGCCAGCCGTGGTTCAGCACGTCGGGCTGCGGCGAGGCCGGGCCGATGCAGGCGCCGAGTCCGTCGCCGAAGGCGAAGTGCTCGATGTTGAAGCCCAGGTACACCGCGAGCCGCGCGCCGTTGGGCCACGCGTAGTCGGGCCGGCGCGTGATCGGCCGGTAGTCGAAGCGGCCGTGCGAGGGCAGCAGTTCGGGCCAGCGTGCGGTCATGCGCGCGGCCTCAGAGCACCGCGAGGCCGGCGCGCACGAGCAGCCATTCGGCGCTGTCGTTCCACACGTCCATCTGCACGATCAGGCCGTGCCGCACCACGTAGCGGTCGACGTAGCGGTTGCCCTCGAAGGCGGTGCCGTCGGGCCAGGCGCCGTAGAGCGTGCCGAGGCTGTAGACCACCGTCGCCTCGGGCGTGCCGCCGGCCACCACTTCGGTGCGCTCGATCTTCTTCTTGACCCAGGCATAGCGCTTGGCGTTGAAGGCCGAGGTGTCGCCGGGCGCTTGCATCGGGCGGTTGCCGGTGAAGCGGATGCGGATGTCGGGCGCGGTGTAGCGCGAGGCCGCGGCGGGGTCGGGAATCATCACCAGGCGCAGGAACTCGTCGACCACGGCGGCGGGGTCGGTGATCGCGGGGGCGGCGGCGGTCGAAACAGGCGTGTCCATGAGGCTCTCCATCGTGTGTGCCATGACGGTGCATGGTGAAAGGCATGCGGATGCTGCAGCAATTCCCATGCCGAATTGTCTACGCTGCTGGATATGGATTGTCGACAATTTAATCGATGGATTGTCGACTTGGCATGGCGCTTGCATCCCCGGCAGGCCAGCCGCTCCGGCGGATGCCGATGCACCCGTTGGGTGCCGCTTGTTGTTGTCCTTCCTCGATCAGGAGTCCGCCATGACCCGCACCGTTTCGCTTCACCCCCGCCTGAGCCGCCGCTCGCTCTGCCTCGCCGCCGCCGCTGCCGCTACCTGCCTCGCGGCCGGTGCGGCCATGGCGGCCGAGCCGATCAAGATCGGCCTCGTCACCGCGCTCTCGGGCCAGTCGGCGCTCGCCGGCGAGTCGATCACGCGCGGCCTCACGGTGGCGATCGACGAGATCAACGCCAAGGGCGGCCTGCTCGGCGGCCGCAAGCTCGAGCTCGTGCGCCGCGACGACGAAGCCAACCCGGCCAAGGGCGTGGTGGCCGCGCGCGAGCTGATCTTCAAGGAGAAGGTGGCGGTGCTGTTTGGCGGGCTCGACACGCCGGTGTCGATGGCGATCGTGCCGATCGCCAACCAGGAGAAGACGCCGTTCATGGGCCCCTGGGCCGCGGGCACGCCGATCACCAAGAACGGCGCCAACCCGAACTTCGCGTTCCGCGTCTCGGCGGTCGACGAGATCGTCAACGTGGGCATGCTCGACTACGCGCAGAAGACCTTCAAGGCGAGCAAGCTGGGCATGATCCTGGTCAACAACCCCTGGGGCGAGTCGAACGAGAAGGGCCTGCATGCCGCGCTCGCGGCCAAGGGCCTGAAGGCCGTGGGCGTGGAGAAGTTCGAGGCCAACGACGTCGACGTGGTGCCGCAGCTCACGCGCCTGAAGGCGGCCGGCGCCGACACGCTGTTCATGGTGGGCAACGTCGGTCCCTCGGCGCAGGTGGTCAAGTCGCTCGACCGCATGGGCTGGCAGGTGCCGATCGTGTCGCACTGGGGTCCCGCCGGCGGCCGCTTTACCGAACTGGCCGGCCCGAACGCCAAGGACGTGCATTTCATCCAGACCTACAGCTTCTTCGGCCAGCAGTCGCCGGTGGGCCAGAAGGTGCTGGCCGCGCTGATGAAGAAGTACCCGGACATCAAGGGCGCGGGCGATGTGA
>CBHTTS010000266.1:0-7524 GCA_966095775.1 uncultured Variovorax sp.
AAGGCGTTGAGCGGATCGGCCGGGTTGTTGAACATCCGGCGGAACTCGAGCTGCTTGATGTCGGCCTCGAGCTTGGCGGCGTCATCGGCGATGGCCTGCAGGCCGGTGATGTCGCCTTCCTCCTTCGACATCTCGTAGAGCTCGGTGTTGTCCGCGAGCCCGCTGGTGAGCCGGTCGAGCGTGACGACCACGTCGTCGAGCGACTTCTTTTCCTTGCCCAGCTCCTGGGCCTTCTTGGGGTCGTTCCAGACGTTGGGATCTTCGAGCGATGCGTTGACCGTCCTCAGACGTTCGGCTTTGGCATCGTAGTCAAAGATACCTCCGTAGATCGGCCGTGCGGGCGCTCAGGTCCGCAAGCGTTGCGCCGATCTGGTTGATTTGTTCTGCGTCCATGGGGTGTCCTGATCTGTTCGGGGGAAACCGGGCATTTTCTCATGCCCCGCCGCCCGTCCGCAGATCGGCGCGCATTGCGCCTGCCCCCGCTCGGGGGAAGGGCCGACCTCAGAACGCGGGGATCAGCGAGCCGTTGAACTTCTCCTCGATGAAACGCCTGACCTCGGGCGACTGGTAGGCCGCCACCAGGCGCTTCGCCCAGGGCTTGTCCTTGTCGGCGCGGCGCACCGCGATCAGGTTGGCGTAGGGGCTTTTCGCGGCCTCCTTGATCACCGCGTCCTTCGCGAGCGAAAGGCCGGCCTTCTCGGCGTAGTCGTTGTTGATCGCGGCGATCGTCAGGTCGTCGAGCGAGCGCGGCAGCTGCGCGGCGTCGAGCGGCACCAGCCTGAGCTTCTTCGGGTTGGCGACCACGTCGAGCGGGGTGGCGTTGTTGTTCTTCACCGCCTCGGGCTTCAGCGTGACGAGGCCGGCCGACTGCAGCAGCAGCAGCGCCCGGTTGCCGTTCGATGGGTCGTTCTGGATGCCGACCGCGGCACCGTCGGGCAACTGGTCGATGGACTTGATCTTGCGCGAATAGAAGCCCAGCGGCGCGGTGATCGTGAGCCCCACGGGCACGATGTCGAAGCCGCGCGCCTTGTTCTGGTTGTCGAGGAAGGGCTGGTGCTGGAAGGCATTGGCGTCGAGGTCGCCCGCGGCCAGGGCGGCGTTGGGCAGCTGGTAGTCGTTGAACACCACGACCTGGATGTTCAGGCCGTCCTTGGCGGCGACCTTCTTGACCACTTCGAAGATCTGCTCGCCGTTGCCGACGGAGACGCCGACCTTGATCGTGTTCTTGTCCTGCGCGAAGGCGGTGCCGCCCGCGAGGAGGGCGGCGGCCAGCGTGGCGAGGGCGAGGGTGCGGCGGCGGAGGGCGGAGTGCATGGTGTGACGGGAAGCAGAGAAAAAAGGAGGCGCGACTGTGACACCGCTGCGGCTGTTTCGGAACGAACGAATGCGCATATCGATATGGGCGATATGGGGCCCGCCGCGCGCCCGTCAAAAGTCTTATGCGTTTTCATGCATAAGCAAGCGCCGATTTGTTCGTTCCCTTTTGCTGCGTTTGTTTACATACTCGGCACCCTTCGCGAACTTCGCGGCCTGCGCCAAGCGGGCCGTTCTTTTTTCCTCATGACCCAGCTTTCGCCCGATGCGGGCCGCGCCGCCGGCGCGGAACCCGTCATCCGTCTTCAATCGGTGCAGAAGTCCTTTGCCCTGCCCAGCGGCGAGGTGTTCGACGCGGTGCATGCGCTGTCGCTCGACATCGCCCAGGGCGACGTGTTCGGCCTGATCGGCAAGAGCGGCGCCGGCAAGTCGACGCTGCTGCGCCTCATCAACCTGCTCGAGCGGCCCGACGCGGGCCGGGTGTTCGTGGGCGGGCGCGACCTCACCACGCTCTCGCGCCGCGAGCTGCGCGACACGCGGCAGAACATCGGCATGATCTTCCAGCAGTTCAACCTGCTGCAGAACGCGACGGTGTTCGACAACGTCGCGTTCCCGCTCAAGATCCACGGCCGCCATTCGCGCGCCGAGATCGACGCGCGGGTGCGCGAATGCCTCGCGCTCGTCGGCCTGTCCGAGAAGATCGACACCTACCCGGCCCAGCTCTCGGGCGGGCAGAAGCAGCGCGTGGCGATCGCGCGCGCGCTCGCGCCCCGGCCGCAGGTGCTGCTGTGCGACGAGCCGACCTCGGCGCTCGACGCCGAGACCACGCGCGCGCTGCTCGAGACGCTGCGCGACATCAACCAGAAGATCGGCGTCACGATCGTGATCGTCACGCACGAGCTCTCGGTGGTCGAGGTGCTGTGCCGCAACGTCGCGATCCTCGAAAAGGGCCGGCTCGTGGAGCAGTTCGCGGTGGAGGACGCGCCCAAGGCCGAGCGCCGCACCGCGCTGGGCCGCGAGATCGACGCGCTGGTGCGCCGCCGCGAGCGCGACGCGCGCGAAGACCGCGAACGGGCCCGGGCGCCGGCGCCGCAGGGCGCGCTGGAGGTGGCCTATGTTTGAGAACATCGCGCCGATCCTGCCGGAGCTCTGGGTCGCCACGGGCCAGACCTTCCTGATGCTGGCCATCGGCCTGTCGGCCGCGGTGCTCGTCGGCGGGCCGCTCGGCATCCTGCTGTTCCTGCTCGGGCCGGGGCAGTCGCTCGCCAACCGGCCGGCCTTCCTGGTGCTCAACTGGCTCGTGAACACCGTGCGCTCGTTCCCGTTCATCATCCTGCTGGTGGCACTGGTGCCGTTCACGCGCGTGATCGCGGGCACCTCGATCGGGCCGCTCGCGGCCGCGGTGCCGCTGTCGTTCGCGGCGATCCCGTATTTCGCGCGGCTGGTCGACCAGTGCCTGCGCGAGGTGCCGCGCGGCGTGATCGAGGCCGCGCACGCGATGGGCGCCTCCGAGCTGCAGATCGTCTGGCGCGTGCTCGTCGTCGAGGCGCGCTCGGGCCTCGTGCTCGCGCTCACGGTGCTCGCGGTGAGCTTCCTGTCCTATTCGGCGATCGCCGGCGTGGTGGGCGGCGGCGGCATCGGCGACCTCGCGATCCGCTACGGCTACTACCGCTTCCAGACCGACGTGATGGTGCTCACCGTGGCGCTGCTCGTGGTGCTGGTGCAGATCCTGCAGTTCGCGGGCAACACCGCGGCGCGCCGGCTCGACAAGCGCTGATCCCCTCCCGTTCCTATTCCGTCCGTTCCTTTCCTGATTCGAACCGTCCATGAAAACCGCACTGCTGCGCCGCTCCGTCCTCGCCCTCTCGCTCGCCGCCTTCTCGCTCGGTGGCCTGTCGCTCGCCCAGGCCCAGGAGGCCAAGAAGAACCTCGTGATCGGCGGCACCGCCGGCTCCAACGCCGACCAGCTCAAGCTCGGCATCGTGCCGATCCTCGAGAAGAAGGGCTACAAGGTGAAGCTGGTGGAGTTCAACGACTACGTGCAGCCCAACCTCGCGCTCGCGCAGGGCTCGCTCGACGCGAACTTCTTCCAGCACCAGGTCTACCTGAAGAAGTTCTCGGCCGACCAGAAGCTCGACCTGGCCGAGCTCGTGCAGGGCCCGATCGCGCCGATGGGCATCTACTCGACCAAGCGCAAGTCGCTGGCCGAGGCGAAGGAGGGCGACCGCGTGACGCTGCCCAACGACCCGAGCAATCTCGCGCGCGCGCTCGTGCTGCTCGAGCAGAACAAGCTGATCACGCTCAAGCCCGGCATCGACGCGCTGCGCGCCACCGAGCGCGACGTGGCCGAGAACCCGAAGAAGCTCAAGTTCATCCCGCTCGAGGCGGCGCAGCTGCCGCGTTCGCTCGGCGACACCGAGTACGCCATCGTCAACGGCAACTTCGCGATCTCGTCGGGCCTGAAGCTCACCGAGGCCGTGGTGCTCGAGAAGACGCCCGACTACTACCTGAACGTGGTGGCCGTGAAGAGCGCGGACAAGAACACGCCCTGGGCGAAGGACATCGCCGACGCCTACCGCTCGAAGGAGTTCAAGGCGGTGGTGGACAGCAAGTTCCCGGGCTACGCGAAGCCGGCGTTCCTGCAGTAAGCCCGCGCGGTTGCGGCGGCCCGCGGGCCGCTTGTAGGATGTGCCCATGACCCAGCACATCGGAATCGTCGGCTGCTCCGCCGAAGGCGCGGCGCTCTGCTACCAGACCATTTGCGTCGAGGGGGCGGCGCTGCTCGGCCCCCACGCCCATCCCGAGGTGTCGATGCACACGCCCTCGCTCTCGGACTACATGGTGCACATCTACAAGGACGACTGGCGCGGCGTGGGCGAGGTGATGCTCGCCTCCGCGAACAAGCTCGCGAAGATGGGCGCCGACTTCCTGGTCTGCCCCGACAACACGATCCACCAGGCGCTGCCCTTCATCGAGGCACGCTCGCCGCTGCCGTGGCTGCACATCGCGGGCTGCGTGGCCGAGGAGGCGGCGCGGCGCGGCTTCCGGCGCCTCGCGCTCACCGGCACGCGCTGGCTGGTCGACAGCGAGGTCTATCCCGAGAAGCTCTCGGCCCAGGGCATCGGCTGCGTGCGCCCCACGCCAGAGGAGCGCGACGAGATCAACCGGATCATCATGGACGAGCTGGTCTGCGGCGTCTTCAAGCCCGAGGCCATCGCCACCTTCCGGCGCGTGATCCAGCGCATGCGCGAGCACGACGGCTGCGATGCGGTGGTGCTGGGCTGCACCGAGATCCCGCTGATCATGAACGACGTGAACTCGCCGCTGCCGACGCTCGACTCGACGCGGCTGCTCGCGCGCGCGGCGCTCAGGCGCGCGACCGGGCAGGACGGGCCGGTCACGGCGCGGTGAATTCCTCGATCAGCCGCGCCACGCGTGCGGGCTGGTCGTGGTGCAGCATGTGGCCCGCCTCCTCGAGCCGCTCGATGCGCACCGAGGCCACCGACGCGAGCCGCCGGTGGAATTCGTCGAGCGTGTAGCGGTTCTTCCACCAGCCCTGCAGGCTGTCGTCCGAGGCCTCCACCATCAGCGTGGGCGCCGCGATGCGCGCGTAGAGCGCGAGCGTCTCGTCGACGCGGAAGATGTTCGCATTGACGATCTTGTGCGCGGCGTCGCCGAGGATCTGCCAGCGCTCGCTGCCGTCGGGCTGCGCCTCGCCGGCCGACCAGTGGCTCGCGAGCCACTGCGCCTTGTCGGGCGACAGCCGCGGGTTGGTCTTCATGAGCCGGCGCGCGACGCCGTCGACCGCGGAATAGCTCGCGAGGTCCAGTTCGCCGCGGTGCAGCCGCTTGAGCTCGTCGATCCACTGGCCATAGCGCGCGGGCGCCTCCTCGGGCTGGCGCGCGGGCATGCCGAAGCCCTCGAGGTTGACGAGGCGGCGGATGCGCCCGGGTCGCACGCCTGCGTAGTGCATCGCCACGTTGCCGCCCATGCTGTGGCCGACCAGGTCCACGGGCCGCGCGGCCTCGCCGTCGCCCGCGTAGTGGTCGAGCAGGAATTCGAGGTCGGCGAGGTAGTCGGGCATCCAGTAGTTGTCGACGCCGCCGCCGGCGGTGAGCCCGAAGCCGCGCCAGTCGGGCGCGACGATGAAGCGCTCCCCGGCCATCGTGTCGACCACGAACTGCCACGAGGCGGCCACGTCCATCCAGCCGTGCAGCAGCACCAGCGGCGGGCGCGCGGTCGACGGCCGGCCCCAGACGCGTACGTGGTACTGGAGGTTGCGCACGGGCACGAATTCGCTGCGCGAGAGGCGGAGGGCTTGGTACATGGGCGCCGATGATACGGAGCGGGGCGCGCCGGCGAAGTCCGGCAGACGACAGTACATTCGGGCGATGCAGAAAATCCAACTCGGTCAGAGCGACCTCCACGTCACGCCGGTCTGTCTCGGCACCATGACCTTCGGCGAGCAGGTCGCCGAAGCCTCCGCCCACGCCATCCTGAGCCGCGCGCTCGAACGCGGCGTGGATTTCATCGACACCGCCGAGATGTACGCCGTGCCCACGCGGCGCGAGACCTACGGCGCGACCGAGACCATCATCGGCAACTGGTTCGCGGCCAACCCCGGCGTGCGCCAGCGCGTGGTGCTCGCGACCAAGGTCGCGGGGCCGTCGCGCAACACGCCCTGGGTGCGCGAAGGCGAGGGCATGACGGCCGCCGACATCGTGGCCTCGTGCGACGCGAGCCTGAAGCGGCTGCGCACCGACGTGATCGACCTCTACCAGATCCACTGGCCCGAGCGCCACGTGCCGGCCTTCGGCAACCTCTACTACGACCCCGCGAAGGAACGTTCGCAGACCCCGATCCGCGAGCAGCTCGAGGCCCTCGGCGGGCTGGTGCAGGCCGGCAAGGTGCGCGCGATCGGGCTGTCGAACGAGACGCCCTACGGCGTGCACGAGTTCGTGCGCCTCGCCGAGCAGCACGGGCTGCCGCGCGTGGCTTCGGTGCAGAACGTCTACAACCTCGCGAGCCGTTTCGTCGAGAACGGCCTCGACGAGACCATGCACCGGCTCGGCGTGTCGCTGCTGGCCTACTCGCCGCTGGCCTACGGCCTCCTGAGCGGCAAGTACGACCAGAGCGGGATCGTCGGCCCCGAGGCGCCGCAGGACGGGCGCATCGCGCGCTACGAATCGGTGCGCAAGCTGCGCTGGGGCCGGCCCGAGGCGCTCGCGGCCGCGCGGCGCTACAACCAGCTCGCGCGCGACCACGGCCTCACGCCGGTGCAGCTCGCGCTCGGCTTCTGCCGCGCCAAGTGGCAGGTGGCGAGCACGATCATCGGCGTGACCACCCTGGCCCAGCTCGACGAGGACATCGACGCCTGGGGCACCGAGCTCTCGCCCGGACTGCTGGCCGAGATCGACAACATCCGCTGGGAGATGCGCGACCCCGCGAACTGAGGAGCCGCGGCGCTGCCGCGCCCGCGCCCGCCATGGCCAAGAAGAACGCCCACGTTTCCGAAACCCCCGCGACCCAGCTGCTGCGCGCCGCGAAGGTCGAGTTCACCGAACACCCCTACGAGTACCAGGAGCACGGCGGCGCCCAGCGCGGCGCCGAGATGCTGGGGCTCGATCCGTTCATGGTGATCAAGACGCTGGTGATGCAGGACCAGGACGCGAAGCCGCTCGTGGTGCTGATGCACGGCAACCGCACGGTCTCGACCAAGAACCTCGCGCGCCAGATCGGTGCCAAGTCGGTCGAGCCCTGCAAGCCCGAGGTCGCGCAGCGCCACAGCGGCTACATGGTGGGCGGCACCTCGCCGTTCGGCACCCGGCGCGAGATGCCGGTCTACATCGAGTCGAGCATCCTCGCGCTGCCGCGCATCGTGCTGAACGGCGGCCGGCGCGGCTACCTGATCGGGATCGACCCGCAGGTCTGCGTGCGGCTGCTCGGCGCGAAGCCGGTGGAATGCGCGCTGGCAGAATAGCCGGCCCGGCCGGCCGCCGCGCCGGCATCGACAAGAACGAAAAACACATTCCTCTTCGTGGAGCGCCGCCTTGAGTCTTGACCTGCCATCCCTCGCCGCCATCGTCGGCTCGTACCTGCTCGGCTCGCTGTCCTTCGCGGTCATCGTGAGCAAGGCGCTCGGCATGGCCGACCCGCGCAGCTACGGCAGCAAGAACCCGGGCGCCACCAACGTGCTGCGCTCGGGCAACA
>CBHTTS010000267.1:0-7443 GCA_966095775.1 uncultured Variovorax sp.
TACGGCAGCGTGGGCATCGGCTCGCTCTACCACCTGCTGCTCGAGAAGGTGCAGCTGCAGACCGGCATCCGGCTCAACCACGCGCCCTACAAGGGCAACGCGCCGCTCTTGCAGGACATCGGCGGCGGCCAGGTCGACTTCGCGGTGCTGGTCTACAGCGCCGCGATGGGCGCGCTGGCCGACCAGGGCCGGCTCAAGGTGATCGGGCAGCTGGGCGCGCAGCGTTCCGAACTGCTGAAGAACGTGCCCGCGATGAGCGAGACCAGGGAACTCAAGGACTTCGACTACAAGACCTGGAGCGGCTTCATGGTGCCGCGCAAGACGCCCGAGGAGGTGGTGCAGCGGCTGCACAAGGCCATCGGCACCGCGCTGGCCGAGCCGGGCGTGCGGTCGCAGCTCGCGGCGCAGACGCAGCTCGCCGCGGCGCCGATGTCGCTCGCGCAGGCGCAGAAATTCTTCGAGGGCGAGACCGCGCGCTACCGCGAGATCGCAAAATCCATCCACCTGCAACCCCAATAGGCACCCGCGCATGAGCAACCTGCTTGAAGACCTGCAGCAGCAGGCCGAGGAATTCATCGGCATCCGCCGCGACATCCACCGCCATCCGGAGCTGGCCTTCGGCGAGCACCGCACCGCCGCGCTGGTCGCCGAGAAGCTGGAGGCCTGGGGCTACGCGGTGGAACGCGGGCTCGGCGGCACCGGCGTCGTCGGCCGGCTGGTGCGCGGCGACGGCAGGCGGCGCCTGGGCATCCGCGCCGACATGGACGCGCTGCCGATCGACGAAGCCACCGGCCTGCCCTACGCCAGCTGCAACCACGGCGTGATGCACGCCTGCGGCCACGACGGCCACACGGCGATGCTGCTCGCGGCGGCGCATCACCTCGCCACGCGCGGGCGCTTCTCGGGCACGCTGAACCTTATCTTCCAGCCGGCCGAGGAAGGCGGCGGCGGCGCGCTGCGCATGATCGAGGACGGGCTGTTCGACAAATACCCCTGCGAGGCGGTGTTCGCGATGCACAACATGCCGGGGCTCGCGCAGGGCCGGTTCTCGCTGCGCGAGGGCGCCGCGATGGCCTCCTCCGACTACGCGACCGTGGTGGTCGAGGGCGTGGGCGGGCACGGCGCGATGCCGCAGCGCGCGGCCGACCCGGTGGTCGCGGCGGCGAGCATCGTGATGGCGCTGCAGAGCGTGGTGGCGCGCAACGTCGATCCGCTGCAGATGGGCGTGGTGACCGTGGGCGCGATCCACGCCGGCAAGGCCAACAACGTGATCCCCGCGAGCGCGACGCTGGAGATCAGCGTGCGTTCGCTCGACCGCGAGGTGCGCGCGCTGCTCGAGCGCCGCGTGAAGGCGATCGTCGCCGCGCAGGCCGAGAGCTTCGGCTGCCAGGCGCGCGTCGACTGGCGCAAGGGCTACGCGGTGCTGGTCAACACCCCGGCCGAGACCGCCTTCGCGCGCGAGGTGGCGCTCGAACTGGTGGGCGCCGACCGGGTGACGCTGCAGGGCCCGCCGCTCACCGGCAGCGAGGACTTCGCCTTCATGCTCGAGAAGGTGCCGGGCAGCTACCTGCTGATCGGCAACGGCGACGGCGACAGCGCGGGCGCCTGCATGGTCCACAACCCGGGCTACGACTTCAACGACGACAACGTCGCGCTCGGCGCCGCCTACTGGGTGCTGCTGGCCGAGCGCTTCCTGGCCGGCTAGGTCTGGGCCAGCTTCCGGGCCCGGGCGATCGACATCAGGATGCCGAGGCCGAGCCCCAGCGTCACCATCGCGGTGCCGCCGTAGCTGATGAAGGGCAGCGGCACGCCCACCACCGGCAGGATGCCGCTGACCATGCCCATGTTCACGAAGGCGTAGGTGAAGAAGATCATCGTCACCGCGCCCGCGAGCAGCCGCGAGAACAGCGTGGTCGCGCCGACGGCGATCGCGAGCCCGCGGAAGATCAGCAGGATGAAGGCCGCGATCAGCGCCAGGTTGCCGACCAGGCCGAACTCCTCGGAATAGGCGGCGAAGATGAAGTCGGTGGTGCGCTCCGGGATGAACTCGAGGTGCGTCTGGGTGCCCTGCATGAAGCCCTTGCCGCCGACGCCGCCCGAGCCGATCGCGATCATGCCCTGGATGATGTGGAAGCCCTTGCCGAGCGGGTCCTTGCTCGGGTCGAGCAGGGTGCAGACGCGCTGCTTCTGGTAGTCGTGCAGCACGCGCCAGTCCACGCCGTCGACGCACAGCTGCGACTCGAAGCCCACGAGCAGCGTCACCGCCACCGCGCCGATCACGACCGGCGGCACGATCAGCTTCCACGGCAGGCCGGCGAAGAAGATCACCGCCAGGCCGGCCGCGAGCACCAGCAGCGAGGTGCCGAGGTCGGGCTGCTTCATGATCAGCCCGACCGGCACCGCGAGCAGCACCGACGCGACCACGAAGTCGAGCGGCCGCAGCTGCCCCTCGCGGCGCTGGAACCACCAGGCGAGCATCAGCGGCATGGCGATCTTGAGAATCTCGCTGGGCTGGATCACCACGCCCACGTTGATCCAGCGCGTGGCGCCCTTCTTGGTGATGCCGAACAGCGCCACCGCCACCAGCAGCGCCACGCCCGCGGCATAGAGCGGCACGGCGGCCCACATGAGCTTCTGCGGCGGCACCTGGGCCACGACGAACATGATGAAGCCCGCGAGCAGCATGTTGCGGCCGTGGTCGGCGAAGCGGGTTCCGTGGTCGTAACCCGAGGAGTACATGGTCAGCAGCCCGGCGAAGGCGAGCAGCAGCACGGCGAAGGCCAGGAAGCCGTCGAAGCCCTGGAAGATGGGCGCGATGCGGCGCGCCAGGGAGGGCTGGTTGAACACGGCGGACATGATGGGCACGGATTATCCGCGCCCGGCCGCGCTTTTCAGCCCAGCGCGAACTGAACGACCGTGCGCCCCGGTCGGCTTTCGATCGCGAGCCGCGCCCCGACCGCGCCGGCGCGCTCGGCCAGCGCCCGCGGCACGGCGGACGCGTCGAAGCCGCGCCCGTCGTCGATCACGCGCAGGTGCACCGCCGCCCCCACCGCCTCGGCCTCGATGCGCAGCGTGCGCGCGCCCGAATGCTGCAGCACGTTGGAGATCGCCTCGAACAGCAGGAACTGCAGCTGCCGCATCGCCTGGCCGTCGAGCTGCTTCAGCAGCGGCAGCTCGTCGACCGCCCATTCGAACGCGATGCCCGCCCCGGTCAGGCGCGGCTCCATGCGGTAGCGCAGCGCGGCCAGCAGCGCGCCCACGTCGCCCGGCGGCATGTGGATCGAGTCGATCGACAGCTTGAGCTGGTCGAGCGAATCGCGCAGCGTGCGCAGCGTCTCCTCGGGCCGCGTGCGGTCGGACTGGAGCTGCCGGATCGCCGAGCTGATGCGCGCGCCGACGCTGTCGTGCATCTCGCGCAGGATCCGCTCGCGCTCCTGGGTGCGCGCCTGGTCGCGCGCCACCCGCTCCAGCGCCGCGAAGGTGGAGGCGAGCTCGCGCTCGCGCAGCGCCACCTGGCCGGCCAGGCTGGCGAGCGAGCCGCGCGCCTCGGCGCTCGCGGCATGGAAACGGCGCAGCACGATCATCAGCAGCGCCACGCCCAGCAGCAGCGCCGAATAGCGCACCCAGGCGCTCTCGCCGTAGCCCTCGCCCAGACGCAGCACGAACCAGTCGCGCACGCCGAAGCCCAGCGTCGCCAGTGCGCCCCCCGCGAGCAGCAGCCGCTCCGGGCTCCGCCCGCGCGCCATGGCGAGCGCGAAGGCGCAGACGAACAGCGCGACGACGCCGATCTCGAGCGCGAGCCAGGCGGTGAGCCAGCCGGGCTGGCCGCGGTAGAACGCCGCGGCGCTCGCCGCCAGCGTGCCGGCCACCATGCCGGCCGCCAGCCAGCGCTGCCAGCGCAGCCGCGGCACCGCGTGCCAGCCCGCGAAGTGGTGGCAGAACATCAGCGCGCAGGCGGCCCAGGCGCCGGTGCAGGTCGCCATCGCCACGCCCCAGAGCGGCCAGGACAGCGGCGGCTCGGCGATCGCGCCGTCGGCGAGCCGCACGGCCCAGAAGAACTCGGCCATCGCGACCCAGAAATAGACGCCGTCGCGCCGCGCCTGCCCGCTGGCGTCGGCCTGCGTGAACCACAGCGCCAGCGCGATGCCGCCGACCACGAGGCTGAACGCGGCCAGCAGCACCGTGCCGGTGAAGCGCCGCGCATGGGCGCGCTCGTACAGTTGCCCGCGCACCGCCTCGGCCGGCCCGAGCGTCACGCGCGACAGCCCCGCGCCGCGGCTCGCGTCGGCGCGGATGCGGACCTGCAGGCGGTTGCCGCCGGCCTGGAGCAGCAGCGCCGGCACCGGCACGTAGGCCGGGACCTTGGCATGGTCGGGACCGCTGGCGCGCGCCAGGTCGCCCTGCGCCTGCAGCAGCGTGCCGTTGAGCCAGACCTCGAACACGCTGCCCGCGCGCGGAATGAAGAGGCCCCAGGGGGTCCGCGGCTCGGCGCCGAGCTCGAACGGCAGGTCGAAGACCGCGAGCCCGCCGCGTCCGGGATGGCGGCGGTCCCAGTGGTAGGGCAGCACCAGCGGCGCCTGCCGCGTGACGCCGTCGACCGTGGTCGTCACGGTCCCGCGGCCGAGCTCGACCGGCTGCTGCGCCGACGGGGCCTCGGGCGGGTCCGCGTCGGCCGCGGGCGCGAACGCGATCGCGCACCAGCACAGCCACAGCGCGAGCAGCGCGCGGCCCCGCGCCGCGACCATGCGCCCGATCACGCGCCTCACCCCGGATGAGGCAGCAGGCCGAGGCGGGTGGCTTCGAACACGGCCTCGCTCTTGGAGTGCACCGCCAGCTTGCCGTAGAGGTTCTTGATGTGGGTCTGCACCGTGTGCACGCTGAGCCCCTTGAGCCGTGCGATCTCGGCGTAGGAGAAGCCGCGCGAGATCAGGGTCAGCACCTCGTGCTCGCGCACCGACAGCAGGCCGGGCGCGCCGGGGTCGGGCGCCGCCCCGGGCGCCGCGGGCTGCGCCGGGGCGCCGCTCTGCAGGCTGCGGTACTTCGCGAGCACCCGGCGCGCGATCATCGGCGAGATCGGCGAGGCGCCGGCCTTCATCTCGACGATGGTCTGCGCGATGTCCTCGGGCGCGGCGTCCTTGTGGATGTAGCCGACGGCCCCGGCCTCGATGCTCGAGAGCACGTTCTCCTCGTCGCCGAAGACCGAGATCACGAGCGGCTCGCAGCCGGGAAAGCGGGCCACCGCATGGCGGATCACGTCGAGCCCGCTGCCGTCGGGCATGCCGAGGTCGACCAGCAGCACGTCGGGGATGGTGGCCGTGTCGGCCAGCCAGGCCAGCGCCTCGCGCACCGTGCCCGCGCTGCCGAGCCAGAACAGGCTCGGGCTGCGCTGCACGCTGGCCTCGAAGAAGGCGCGCGCGCGGCTGTCGTCCTCGACCACGAGAACGCCCCAGCGATGCGTCGTTTCGCCGTCCACTGCCACGGTATTCATGGGGTCCGAGCATAAGCCTCGGCGCGGGCCGAGGGGCCGCGCCGGACTCCCGTGTTCATGGGATGCGAGCGCGCTCGCGCGACCTCCACACTGGACCTGCCGGCGCCGCCTCGGCGACGGCCTTCCGCCTCCCGCCATGCCATCTGAATACTTTCGGGTTCGAACGCAGCCCGCCTGCGAATCCGGCCCCGCGTCCGCTGCGTATCCGGAGGTCCAGGTACCGCCGCTTCGCGTGCAGGAAGCCCGCCGGCGCGCATTCCGCGCAGCAGGCAGGCGCTTCGGAACGGCGGACCTCATGCAAAATCAACCCAGGCTCCCAACGAAGCTGTGTCGACCGCTCCACTTCCAGTCCCGTCCCGCATGGATCCGCAAACCACCCACCTGCTGTACCTGCACGGCTTCCGCTCCTCGCCCCGCTCGACCAAGGCGCGGCTGATGGCCGCGCGCGTGGCGCGCGACCATCCCGACCTGCACTGGTGGTGCCCGCAGCTGCCGCCCTCGCCGCGCGAGGCCATCGACATGGTCATGAAGGGCATCGCCGACTGGCCCCGCAAGTCGATGGCGGTGGTGGGGTCCTCGCTCGGCGGCTTCTACGCCACCTACGTCGCGGGCATGACGCGCTGCCGCTGCGTCCTGCTGAACCCCGCGGTGCACCCGGCGCGCGACCTGGAGCGCTACATCGGCGACCAGACCCAGTGGCACGACCCGGCCGAGCACTTCTACTTCAAGCCCGAGTACATCCAGGAGCTGCGCACCATGGAGGTCGGCGCCCTCACCCGCCCCGAGCGCGTGCTGGCGATCATCGCCAAGGGCGACGAGGCGCTCGACTGGCACGAAAGCTCCGCGCGCTACCCCGACAGCAACATCCGGCTGATCGAGGGCGGCGACCATGCGCTGTCTGACTTCGAGTCGGCCCATCTCGACCACGTGATGGCCTTCATCAACCCGGTGTAGCGCCCGCGGGGCGACCTGCGCGCGCCGGAGCGCGCCCCTGCGCGTGGGAGAATCGCCGGATGTTCGTATTGTTTGAAGAAGCCGGCAAATACCTCGGCGGCCGCGTGCTCTCGGAGGCCGAGGCCTCGGCGCAGGTCGAGCTCGACAGCGGCAAGCGCGTCAAGGTCAAGGGCGCCAACATCGTGCTGCGCTTCGAGAAGCCGGCACCGGCCGAGCTGATCGCCGAGGCGCGCGCGCTCGCGGCGGCCATGGACCTCGACCTGGCCTGGGAATTCGCGCCCGAGGGCGAGTTCGGCTTCGCGGAGCTCGCGGCCGAGTACTTCAGCGACAAGCCCTCGCTCGCGCAGCAGGCCGCGGCGCTGTTCGCGCTGTTCGACGCGCCGCACTACTTCCGCCGCGCGGGCAAGGGGCGCTTCAAGAAGGCGCCGGCCGAGATCGTGCAGCAGGCGCTCGCCGCGATCGAGAAGAAGAAGGTCGTGCAGGCGCAGATCGCCGAATGGGCCGGCCAGCTCGCCGAAGGCGCATGCCCGGCGCCGATCCGCGAGCAGCTCTACAGGATCCTGTTCAAGCCCGACAAGAACGCGCCCGAATACAAGGCCGTGGTCGAGGCCGCGCGCGCCACCCAGCGCCCGCCGCTCGAGCTGCTGGAGCGCGCCGGCGCGATCGACTCGCCCTACCAGTTCCACTGGCGGCGCTTCCTGTTCGAGAACTTCCCCAAGGGCACGGGCTTTCCGCCGCTGTCGGCGCCGGCCATCGCCGAGGAACTGCCGCTCGCCGACGGCGTGCAGGCCTTCTCGATCGACGACTCGCAGACCACCGAGATCGACGACGCGCTCTCGGTGCAGGGCCTGGGCAGCGGCACCGTCACCGTGGGCATCCACATCGCGGCGCCGGGCCTCGCGCTCACGCCGGGCAGCGCCATCGACCAGGTGGCGCGCGCGCGCATGTCCACGGTCTACATGCCGGGCCACAAGATCACCATGCTGCCCGACGAGGTGGTG
>CBHTTS010000268.1:0-7440 GCA_966095775.1 uncultured Variovorax sp.
GGCCCCACTGCATGCCGGGAGTCGGGTTCGCGAACTTCGCAACCGCCACCACGCCGCCGTCGCCGAACGTCATGTCGCGCGCACCCGTGGAGTCCAGGCGCAGCAGCACCGGACGATTCGCGGTCTGAATGCCGCCGTCGCTCAGCATCACGCCCGTGGGCACGATGCCGTGCAGGTGGCTGCCGTGCGCGCGGGCGAGCCAGGCCGCGAGCCGCGTGCGCACCTCGCAGCGCTCGGTGTGGTCCAGGTGCAGGCCGATGGTCGAGAGCGAGCGCATGGTCATGGACGGTGCCTGTGACGGAATGCGCCCATGTTGCGGCGGCCGCCCGCGCGCGGGCTTGCGCGAGATCAAGAAGGCCCGCGCCGGGCCGGCGCGCTCAGCGCGCGGCTTCGATGCGGGTCACGACGAACTTGCCGTCGACCTGGGCCGCGTCGAAGCGCACCTTGTCGCCGGGCTGGAGCTTCTCGAGCATCGCCGCGTCCTTGACGCCGAAGACCATGGTCATGCCGGGCATGTCCAGGCTCCTGAGCGGGCCGTGCTTGATCGTGAGCTTCGCGTTCTCCTTGTCGACCGTGCGGATCTCGCCGTCGCTGAGGCTCGCGGCCGCGGCCGGTGCGGCGGGCGCCGCGGCCTGGGCCAGCGCCGGACCGGCCGCGGCCGCCGCGGCGGCGGCGAGCAGCCAGCGGGAAATGAACATCTTGGTCATCGCTTGCTTCTCCTTCGCGCTCGTCACTTGCCGCCGCGCGCCACGCTGACGGCGCCCTTCATGCCGGCCTCGTAGTGCCCCGGCTGCAGGCAGGCGAAATCGACCGTGCCGGCGCGGGTGAACCGCCACACGAGGTCGCCGCTCTGGCCCGGCGCCACGGTCACCATGTTCGGGTCGGCGTGCTCCATCCCGGGGTTCTTCTTCATCGCCTCGTAGTGGGCCTGCAGCTCCTTCTGCGTGCCGAGCACCAGTTCGTGCCGGAGCACGCCGGAGTTCTTGACGACGAAGCGCACGGTCTCGCCCTGGCGGACCTGGATGCTCGCGGGGTTGAAGCGCATTGCGTCGGTCATGTCGACGTGCACGGTCCGCGTCGCCCGCGCCGCGTCGCCCGGCCTGCCGATCGCGTCGTCGGCGCCGTGGCCGCCGGCGTGGCTGCCGCTCGCCCAGGCGCCGGCGCCCGCCAGCGCGAGCAGCGCGCCGAGCGCCGTGCGGCGGATGATGGTGGTTGTCATGGTCTTTCCTTTTCGGTGGTGGAAGGGTGGAGGGAAGGGTTTCAGTGGCCCGCGTGGCCGCCCTGCGGCGCCTTCGCGGCGCCGGGCTTGCGGATCTGCACCTGGATGTCGTCGGCGGGCATGCGGCGCGCGGGCATCGCGGCGGCGCCGGCCTCGCGCCGGCGGTGGGGCTCGGCGGGCTGGCCGCCGAACTCCCGCGCCACCGTGCCGGCGGGATGCCGGAACCAGCCGGGGTTGGCGTAGTCGCCGGGCTTCTGGTCGCGCCGCACCTTGAGCACGCTGAACATGCCGCCCATCTCGACCGAGCCGAACGGCCCCTGCCCGGTCATCATCGGCGCGGTGTTGTCGGGGATCGGCATCTCCATCTCGGTCATGTCGGCCATGCCGCGCTCGCCCATGACCATGTAGTCGGGCACCAGGCGCGTGATCCTGCGCGCGATGTCCTGGTGGTCGACGCCGATCAGCGTCGGCAGGTCGTGGCCCATGGCGTTCATCGTGTGGTGGCTCTTGTGGCAGTGGAAGGCCCAGTCGCCCTCCTCGTCGGCGACGAACTCGATCTGCCGCATCTGGCCCACCGCCACGTCGGTGGTCACCTCGGGCCAGCGCGCGCCCTTGGGCGTGGGGCCGCCGTCGGTGCCGCTGACGACGAACTCGTGCCCGTGCAGGTGGATCGGGTGGTTCGTCATCGTCAGGTTGCCGATGCGGATGCGCACCTTGTCGCCGAGGCGCACGTTGAGCGAATCGATGCCCGGGAAGATCCGGCTGTTCCACGACCAGAGGTTGAAGTCCAGCATGGTCATGATCCGGGGCGTCGCGCTGCCGGGCTCCACGTCGTAGGCGTTGAGCAGGAACACGAAGTCGCGGTCGACGCGGTCGATCAGCGGGTGGCCGCCCTTCGGATGCGTGACCCAGAAACCCATCATGCCCATCGCCATCTGCGTCATCTCGTCGGCGTGCGGGTGGTACATGAAGGTGCCGGGCCGGCGCGCGACGAATTCGTAGACGAAGGTCTTGCCCGGCCCGATCGGCGGCTGCGTGAGCCCCGCGACGCCGTCCATGCCGTTGGGCAGGCGCTGCCCGTGCCAGTGGATGCTGGTGTGCTCGGGCAGCCGGTTGGTCACGAAGATGCGCACGCGGTCGCCTTCGACGACCTCGATGGTGGGGCCCGGCGACTGGCCGTTGTAGCCCCAGAGGTTGGCCTTGAAGCCCGGCGCCATCTCGCGCACCACGGGCTCGGCCACGAGGTGGAACTCCTTGACGCCGTCTTTCATGCGCCAGGGCAGGGTCCAGCCGTTGAGCGTGACCACGGGGTCGTAGGGCCGGCCGCTCGCGGGTACCAGCGGCGGCATGGTGTCGGGCCGGGTCTGGAGCACGGGCTCGGGCAGCGCGGCCATCGCCGCCCTGCTCACGCCCGCGGCCGCGAGGGCGCCGGTGATCGCGCCGGCGCCGCTCAGGAAGTTGCGTCTGTTGGTCATTGGATGGTCTCGATGGGGTGGCTAGTGGGCCGCGCCGCCGGCGGCGGGCGCGCCCTCGGGCGCGGCGGCCATGGCGCCCGCGGCGACGGGCTTGCCCATCACCGTGGCGGCGAGGGCGGCGTCGGCGAGCCAGAACTGCTGTTCGGCGTTGATCGCGCCGGTCACACCCGCGATCTGGTCGCGCGCCTCGGCCAGCAGCTCGAAGACGCCGATCAGCATGCCGTTGTAGCGCAGCACGTTCTCGTCGGCCATGGCCTGGCGCAGCGGCACGATCTCCTCGCGGTAGTGGCGCGCGATGTCGTAGGCCGTGCGGTAGGCCGAGTAGCCTTCGCGCAGCTGGGACGAGGCGCCGCGCACCGCCGCGTCGTAGCGGTGGGCCGCGGCCAGCGAACGCGCGTCGAGCGCATCGCGCTGCGCCGAGCCCCAGTCGAACAGCGGCAGCCGGATGTCGAGCTCGAAGCCGCGCCGCGTGCCGCGCGTGCCCTCGGCGTTGTCGAACACGGTGTCGCGTCGGCCGCCCACCTCCACGTCGACGAAGCTCGTGAGCAGGTCCAGCCCCTGCGAGCGGCCCGCGACCTCGAGCTGCGCGCGCGCGAGCCGCACGTCGAGGCGCTGCTCGGCCGCGGTGGCCGCGACCTCCTTCGGGTCGCGCGGCGCCTTCGGCAGCTCGGGCAGCCGGTCGGGCAGCTGCAGCTTCGCGGCCTGCGCGTCGTCCAGGCCCAGCGCGCGCACCAGCTCCTCGCGCGCGGCGGTGGCGGCATGCTGCGCCGAGGCGAGCCGCGTGGCCGCGTCGGCATAGAACACCTGCTGGCGTGCGCGCTGCAGCTTGCTGAAGTTGCCCACGCGCTGCATCCGGCGCGCGAGCTCGGCGCTGGCCTCGGCCGCCTCGCTGACCTGGCCCGCGTAGTGCAGCAGCTGCTGCGCGGCCACGGCGCGCACCCAGGCCTGCCGCACCTGCGTCACCTGGTCGACGACCATGCCGGTGAGCTGCAGCTTCGCCTGGGCCGACCGGCCGCGCGCCACCGACAGGCGCTGCGGCAGCAGGATCAGGTCCACCAGGCCGAAGGACAGCAGCCGGCCGATCTCGAGCTCGTCGCCGAGGCGCATGCGCTCGAAGCTGAAGACCGGGTTGGGCAGCCGGCCGGCCTGGTCGGCCGCGGCGAGGCCGGCCCAGTTCTCGGCGATCAGGCTCTGCAGCGCCGGGCTGTTGGCGAGCGCGAGCCGCACCGCGTCGCCCTGCGACAGCGGCCGCGAGAGCAGTTCCTGCGCGAGCGCCGCGCGGCGCTCGCGCTGTTCCGCGCTGCGGCCGAGCTCGAGCTCGCCGCCGGTGAACGAGCGGGCCTCGGCGTTCGTCTCCCGCAGGGCCTCGTCGATGCCGACCGACGCGCAGCCGGCGAGCGTCAGCGCCGCGAGCGCCGCGGCCGCGGGACGCAGCAGCGCGCGCCTCATGGCTGCTTCTCCTTCGGCGCCATCGGCATGGCGTGGCCCGCGTGCGGATCGGCCGCGCCGCCTTCGGAGGCGCCGGCCGCCTCCTTGGCGTAGGCGCGCCATCCGCCGCGGCGCTGCACCGTGTCGTTGGCCTCCTTCCAGGGGATCGACGGCTCCTCGGCATAGCGCCGGTAGCCCTCGAACGGGCTCTTGTAGATCAGGACGTCCGGCGCGCGGCCGGGCGCCTGCGCCGCCGGATCGGGCGCGGGCTGCGCCAAGGCGGAGAGCGCCGCCATGGCGGAAAGTGCGGCCAGCCACCGGGCTGGCGATGAATGGAACATGGAAGTCCTCGCGAATTCATGGACGGAATGCGTCGGGCACGGCAACGGATGCCGCGCAGCGCGCGATGCACGCGCGCGCGCCGTGGCCCGTCGCCGGGCCGCGGGCGCACGCCGGCCTCAGGCGCGAGGAGGTTTGTCGAGAAGGCGCGGCGCCACCGTGGCCACCGCGGAGGGCGGCTCGCTCAGGTCGGCGCGCGGAAGATGCTGGAACGCGACCGGCGCCACCGAGCAGGCGAGCGCCGTGGCCTGGCAGGCGCCGCAGGTGCCGCACTTGTGCATCCCGTCGGAGGATGCCTGGGCGGTGTCGGAGGCGTCGTGGTCGGCCGGGGAGGCATCGGCATGCGCATGGCCGTGGCCGGCGTGCCCGCCGTCGTCGTGGGCTTGCCGCGCATGTACGTGGCCGTCATGGCCCTCGTGGCCCTGATGGCCGCCATGGGCCGAGGGCGCCGCGGCGGCAGCGACCGCCTGGGCCGGCCCGCAGAACACCATGGCCGCCGCCGCGAATGCCTGGAACGGCACGGCGAGCGTCACGAGCCAGAGGACGATGAGGCGGACCCGATGCATGGCGCGATTCTAGAAGAGCGCGGCCCCGGCGCGGATTACAAGGATGTAATCCATGCGCGCCGTCCGGCCCCGTACCATCCGCGCATGCGCATCCTGGTCATCGAAGACGAGCTGAAGCTCGGCGCCTACCTGGTCAAGGGGCTGAGCGAGAGCGGCTTCGTGGTCGACCTCGCGCGCACCGGCATCGAGGGCCGCAGCCTCGCGCTCGACGGCAACTACGACCTCGTGGTGCTCGACGTGATGCTGCCCGGCATCGACGGCTTCGCGGTGCTCGAGACGCTGCGCAAGACCCGCTCGATGCCGGTGCTGATGCTGACCGCGCGCGACGAGGTGGCCGACCGCGTGCGCGGCCTGCAAAGCGGGGCCGACGACTACCTCGCGAAGCCCTTCGCCTTCTCCGAGCTGCTGGCGCGCATCCAGGCGCTGCTGCGCCGCGGCAAGCTGCACGAGGTGTCGCGCTACGTGCTCAAGGACCTGACGCTCGACGTGGTCGCGCGCAAGGCCACGCGCGCGGGCCAGCGGCTCGATCTCACGGCCAAGGAGTTCGCGCTGCTCACGCTGCTGATGCGCCGCCAGGGCAACGTGCTCTCGCGCACGCAGCTCGCCGAGCAGGTCTGGGACATGAACTTCGACAGCGACACCAACCTTGTGGAGGTCGCGATCCGCCGGCTGCGCGGCAAGATCGACGACCCCTTCCGCGAGAAGCTGCTGCACACCGTGCGCGGCATGGGCTACGTGCTCGAGAGCCGCCAGGGCACGCCGCCGTGAGGTCCCGTTCGATCCAGGCCGCCCTGTCGCGCTGGTTCGCCGCGCAGGCGCTCGCGGGGCTGAGCCTGGTCTGCGTCGCCATCTACGCCGTCACGGCCTGGAGCTTCGAGGTCAAGCAGGCGAGCGAATTCGAGCTCCAGGCCGAACTGGTCCGGCACCTGATCGAGGAGTCGGGCGGCGCATCGAGCGACGACACGCTGCGCCACAAGCTCGACGACTTCTTCTCCACCCATGCCGAGATCAAGCTCGTGCTGCGCCGCGGCGAGGAGCTCGTCTACGCCTCGCCGCCGCGCGCGTCGCCCGCGCAATGGCGCTGGATGCGCACGCTCACGCTTCGCGCGCCCGGCGCCGATGCCGGCACGATGCAGCTGACGCTGGGCCTCAACGTGCAGGAGGATGCACGCCTGCTGCGGCGGCTCGCCTGGACGCTGGTCGGCGCGGTGGCGCTCGGGACGCTGCTGATCGCCTGGACCGGCGCGCTGCTCGTGCGCCGCGGCCTCGGGCCGCTGCAGACGCTCGCCCGGCAGACCGCCGAGACCGGGCCCGCCCATCCGGGGCGGCGCATCGATCCCGCGCCCTACGCGTGCGAGATCCGGCCCTGGGTGACGCAGTTCAACGCGGTGCTCGACAGCGCCGAGCAGGCCTACCAGCAGCTCGAGGCCTTCAACGCCGACGTCGCGCACGAGCTGCGCACGCCGCTGGCCAACCTCATCGGGACCGTCGAGGTGGAGCTGGCGCGCCCGCGCACGGCGGAGGCGCTGCGCGAGGCGCTCGTGTCCGCGCTCGAGGAGGCGCGCCGCGTCTCGACGATCGTGCTCGACATGCTGTTCCTCTCGAAGGCGGACCGGGGCGCGGTCGCGCGCCGCTCGGTGCCCGTGAGCCTCGCGCAGCAGGTGCGGGCGGTGCTCGAATTCCACGAGGCGCTGCTCGAGGACGCCGGGCTGCGGGTGCAGGTCGCGGGCGATGCGGGGGTCGCGATCGACGCCGGCCTGGTGCGCCGCGCGCTGTCGAATCTGCTGAGCAACGCGGGCCGCTACGCCACACCCGGCTCGACCATCGCGGTGACGATCGACACCCGGCCCGACGGCGTGTGGCTCACCGTGGCGAACCGCGGACAGACCCTCGCGCCCGAGGTAATGCCGCGGCTCTTCGAGCGCTTCTACCGTGCCGAGCGATCGCGCACCGAATCGTCGGAGCGCCACGGCCTCGGCCTCGCGATCGTCGCGGCCATCGCGCGCATGCACGGCGGGCGCACCCGCGCGACCTCGCACGCGGGCGTCACGGAGATCGGGTTCTCGATCGCGCCGGACGCGGCCTGAGTCCAGGCCGCGCCGCGCGGCCTCACTTCGGCGTGCCGCCCTGCACCGGGACGCTGTGCGGCTGGGCCTCGCGCGCGTCAGCGCGCTCCTCGGCCACGCGCTGCGGCCGGCTCGTCTTGCGCAGGCCAGAGCCCGCGCCTTCGGCCGAGCTGCCGTCCTTGATCCGCACCACGCCGGCCTGCCGCGCCTTCTTCTTCGCCTCGGCGGCGAGCTGGGGCCGGGTGTCGGTCAGGGGCTTCGCCTCGGCCGAGCGGCTCTGGGCGTGGGCGCCGGCCACGAGCATCGTGGCGGCCGCAAGGGTCAACAGCATCTTCTTCATCGGAAAT
>CBHTTS010000269.1:0-7376 GCA_966095775.1 uncultured Variovorax sp.
GCCGCCGGGGGTGCTGACGTCGGAGCTGAAGCCCTGGTGGTACTTCACGTCGCCGCTCGGCAGGTCCTCGGGCGCCGTGTGGTCGAACTCGGCGAACAGGTCGGCGGGCATCTTGCCGAGCGAGTTCACGAGCACGTTGAGGCGGCCGCGGTGGGCCATGCCGATCACGATCTCCTGCACGCCCTTCTCGCCGGCGCGCTGGATCAGCTCGTCCATCGAGGCGATGAAGCTCTCGCCGCCTTCGAGCGAGAAGCGCTTCTGGCCGACGTACTTGGTGTGCAGGAAGCGCTCGAGGCCCTCGGCGGCGGTCAGGCGGTCGAGGATGTGCTTCTTCTTCTCGTTCGTGAACGCGGCCTTGCTGCGGATCGACTCGAGCTTCTGCTGCCACCAGCGCTTGCGGCCCTGGTCGCTGATGTACATGTACTCGGCGCCGATGGTGCCGCAGTAGGTCTCGCGCAGCGCGTTGAGCAGCTCGCGCAGCGACATCGTCTCCTTGCCGAAGAAGGTGTTGCTGGTGTTGAACACCGTCTCGAGGTCACCGTCGCTGAAGCCGTAGAACGACGGCTCGAGTTCGGGGATCGAGGGGCGCTCGGCGCGCTTGAGCGGGTCGAGGTCGGCCCAGCGGGCGCCGACGTTGCGGTAGGCGGCGATCAGCTGCTGGACCGCGGTGCGCTGGCGGCCGAGCTCGGAGTCGGCGCCGCTGGCCTGCACCACGCGCGTGGTGCCCTGCTTGGCGCGCTCGGCGAAGGCGTTGATGACCGGCAGGTGCGGGACGTCGCGCGCGGTGCTGCCGTCGGTGGCCGGCACGTGCTGGAGCGCGTCGAAGTAGCTGCGCCAGTTGTCGGGGACGCTGCCGGGGTTGGCGAGATAGTTCTCGTACATCTCTTCGACATAGGGCGCGTTGCCGCCGAAGAGGTAGGTGTTGCCTTGGTAGGCGTGATAGATGGACGCGGAAGACGTCGTATCGCTCATGTTGCGCTGACCTTCGCTTCCCTGGAGGAAGCATTAGCTGGTTTAAGAAACCTTCCGCGACACGGCTGAACCGGTTGGCGGATGCGACTGTGGCTGGGAAGGGCCTGAGTACTCCGGCATTGTGCCACGTTCACCATATGATGGTTCGGCGCCACAACGCAAGGCCTCCGGCCGCGTGGTCAGGGCGATGCAAGCAATTGCCTGATCTGCTGGAGCGTCGCGGGGTCGTCGATGGTGGTCAGGTCGCCCGGGTCGCGCTGCTCGCACACGGCCTGGATCGCGCGCCGCAGCAGCTTGCCGCTGCGGGTCTTCGGCAGGCCGCCCACGAAGCGCACCCGCGCGGGCCGCGCCAGCGCGCCGAGCTGGTCGGACACCACCTTCATGATCTCGCCCTCGAGCTTCAGCGCCGCGTCCGCCTCGGCGAGCGCGCGGCCGTCGCGCGGCACCACGAAGGCCATCGCGACCTGGCCCTTGAGCGCGTCGGCCACGCCGACCACGGCGACCTCGGCCACGGCCGGGTGGCCCGAGATGCTCTCCTCGATCTCGCGCGTGCCGAGGCGGTGCCCGGCCACGTTGATCACGTCGTCGGTGCGCCCGAGGATGTAGTAGTAGCCGTCCTCGTCGCGGATGCCCCAGTCGAAGGTCGAATAGACCATCCGCCCGGGCACGCTCTTCCAGTAGGTGTTGACGAAGCGCTCGTCGTCCTTCCAGACGGTCTGCATGAAGCCCGGCGGCGTGGGCCCCTCGACCACCACCACGCCCTTCTCGTTCGCGCCCGTGAGCTCCTCGCCGGTCGATTCGTGCACGATCCTGATGCGCCAGCCGTACATCGGCACGCCGGGGCTGCCGAACTTGCCGCGCCGCGGCTCCACGCCGTTGGCGAGGGTGATCATGGGCCAGCCCGACTCGGTCTGCCAGTAGTTGTCGATGATCGGCACGCCGAGTCCCTCGCTGATCCAGCGCGCGGTCGGCTCGTCGAGCGGCTCGCCCGCGAGGAACAGCGCGCGCAGGCTCGACAGGTCGTATTTCCTGAGCAGCGCCGGGTCCTGCTTCTTGAGCACGCGCACCGCCGTGGGCGCGCTGAACATCACGGTCACCTTGTACTTCTCGACCAGGCGCCACCAGATGCCGCCGTCGGGCTGGCGGTCCAGGCCCTGCGTCGGCAGCCCCTCGTACATCAGCGTCGCCATGCCGGCGATCAGCGGTCCGTAGACGATGTAGCTGTGCCCCACGACCCAGCCGATGTCGCTGGTCGAGAAGTAGGTCTCGCCCGCGCGGCCGTCGAAGATGTGCTTCATGCTCGCCGCCAGCGCCACCGCGTAGCCGCCGGTGTCGCGCTGCACGCCCTTGGGCCGGCCGGTGGTGCCGCTGGTGTAGATGGTGTAGCTGACCTCGGTCGCCTCGAGCCAGGTGCAGGGCACCTG
Source organism: uncultured Variovorax sp. (assembly GCA_966095775.1). Classification (GTDB taxonomy): domain Bacteria; phylum Pseudomonadota; class Gammaproteobacteria; order Burkholderiales; family Burkholderiaceae_C; genus Variovorax. Next base: position 2,397 of record CBHTTS010000269.1, read on the forward strand.
CGCATCGAGGTGCCGCGCGCGCAGCTCGCTCGCGAGGTGGTCGCGCCCGGGCGTGAGCTCCATCGGCGCCAGCCCGCGGTCGCTCAGCAATACGGCCGAAGGCTTGTGCTTCGACAGCCGGATGGCCTCGTCGAGCAGCGGCTTGTAGGCGATGACCTTGCCGCCGCGCGAACCCGCGTCGGCGCTCACGATCACGCGCGGCTGCGCGTCCTCGATGCGGGTGGCGAGCGAACCGCTGGCGAAGCCGCCGAACACCACGCAGTGGATCGCGCCGATGCGCGCGCAGGCCAGCATCGCGAACGCGGCCTCGGCGATCATGGGCATGTAGATCAGCACCCGGTCGCCCCTGCCCACGCCGAGCGCCAGCAGGCTCGCGGCCGTGCGCTGCACCTCGGCATGCAGTTCCGCGAAGCTGTAGCTGCGCTCGCTGCCGGTCTCGGTGGAGACGGCGATCAGCGCCGGCTGGTCGGCGCGCGCCGCGAGGTGGCGGTCGACGGCGTTGTGGCACAGGTTCGTCGTGCCCCCGACGAACCAGCGCGCGAACGGCGGGCGGCTCGCATCGAGGATCTGCTGCGGCGGCACCTGCCAGTCGATCAGCTTCGCCTGCTCGGCCCAGAAGGCCTCGGGCGCATCGATGGACTGGCGATGGAACTCTTCATAGCGGCTCATCTGGCTTGTCTCCTTGATTTCCGGTGTCGGCGGACGGCGCCGCCGAAACTGAATTCATAATTATGGAGGCCGATCTTGCGGCAAGCTGACACGCCGCGCCATCGGTGCCAGCCCCCGTGCGCCGACTGCGGGCCCTAGCGGATCAGCGACAGCAGTTCGGGAAAGGCCGGATGCTCCGCGGTGCGCAACCACTCGAAACCGACCATCTCGGTGGTCACGAGCTCGGCACCCGCGCCGGCCAGCCGGTCGAAGGCGGCGTCGCGGTTGCGCTCGGTGCGCGAGCTGCATGCGTCGGTCACGACCCAGACCTCGAACTCGTCCTCGAGCAGGTCGAGCGCGGTCTGCAGCAGGCAGACGTGCGCCTCGCAGCCCGCGATCACGATGCTGTTGCGCTCCTCGGCCGCGGCGGGCTGCTTCTGCAGGTGCTTGGGCAGGCTGCGCGCATTGCCCTGCGGCGGCCTGGCCGGCGCGCGCAGCCATTCGCCCAGGCCTTCCTCGACGCCGCTGAAGTGCATCTTCGACAGGGTGCGCTGGCAGAGCTTGCGGATGTCGGGCAGGTTCTCGCCCAGCTTGGAAGGGTTGTGCTCGGTGCCCCAGACGGGCAGGCCGAACAGCCGCGCCATCCTGCCCAGGCGAACCGCGTTTTGCGCGACCGCGTCGGCCTCGAAGATCGCAGGCATCAGCTGGGCCTGGTAGTCGACCAGAACGAGTTGGGATTGCGAGGCGTCGAGCAGCATGAAGGGCTTTCAGGGAAGAGATTCGGAAAGACTCGAAGCTACCACCGAAAGGATCGCACATAGACTGCGGCGATGCAGATCCTTCCGGCCCGCCGCCTTCCGATGCTGAGCCTTCTTCTCTGCGGCGCGCTCTGGCTCGCCGGCTGCGCCGGTCTGCGCAAGGCCGACGCGCCGCTCGCCGCCACGCTCGAGAAAAGCCGCTGCACACCCCGGGCCGACACCCTGCTGGTGCTGCTGCCCGGCGCCTACTCGGCGCCGGCCGAGTTCCTGCGCGAGGGCTTCGTCGAGGCGCTGCACGAGGATCGGCTCGCCGTCGATGCGATGCTGGTCGATGCCCACCTCGGCTACTACAACGGCCGGAACATCCTCGAACGCCTCGAGGCGGACGTGATCGCGCCCGCGCGCCGCGACGGCTACAAGGTCATCTGGATCGCCGGCATCTCGATCGGCGGCTTCGGCGGCCTGCTCTATGCGCAGACCCATCCCGGCGAACTCGCGGGCCTCGTGGTGCTGGCGCCCTACCTCGGCCAGCGCTCGCTCTCGAGCGACATCGCCAATGCCGGCGGCCTCGCGCGCTGGCGCGGACCGCTCGACGATCCGCCCGGCAGCGATCCGCGCCGGCCGGACGAGACGCAGCTCTGGCAATGGCTGCGCGGCTACGTCGGCACCAGCGCCGCGTTCGGCGCGCGGCCGCCGCTCTACCTGGGCTACGGCGTGGACGACCGCTTCGCCTTCAGCCACCAGCTGCTCGCGGCGGCGCTGCCCGCGGACCGCGTGTTCACCACCGAGGGCGGCCACGACTGGCCCGAATGGCGGCGGCTCTGGCGCCGCATGCTGCCCACGCTGCCGCTGCCCGGCTGCCCCGGCTGAGCACGGCGCCGTTCTTCTCTTCTCTACTGCGGCCGCAGCCGCAGCAGCTTGCCGTCGGACTCGTCGGTCAGCACGTAGAGCCAGCCGTCCGGTCCCTGCTTCACGTCGCGGATGCGCGCGCCGCGGTCGGCGAGCAGCTTGTGCTCGGCCGCCACCTTGCCGTCCTTGAGCTCGATCCGGTCCAGGTAGCCGAACTTGAGCGATCCGACGAACAGGTTGCCCTTCCACGCCGCGCCGTAGCGGTCGCTGGTCAGGAAGGCCATGCCCGAGGGCGCGATCGAAGGCACCCAGTAGTGCAGCGGCTGCTCCATGCCTTCGCGCGTCGTGATGCCGTCGCCGATCTTGCCGCCGCCGTAGTTCTCGCCGTAGGTGATCACGGGCCAGCCGTGGTTGCGGCCGGCCTGCGGCACGTTGATCTCGTCGCCGCCCTGCGGGCCGTGTTCGGTCATCCAGAAGCGGCCGTCGGGCGCGAGCGCCGCGCCCTGGCCGTTGCGGTGGCCGTAACTCCAGATCTCGGGCAGCGCGCCGGGCCGGCCGACGAAGGGGTTGTCCCGGGGCGCCGTGCCGTCCTTGGCGATGCGGACCACCTTTCCGATGTGGTTGTCGAGCTTCTGCGCGTCCTCCATGCGGCTGTAGCGGTCGCCGAGCGTGAGGAACAGCGTGCCGTCGCGCGCCTCGACGATGCGGCAGCCGAAATGGCTGCGGCTCGCGATCTTCGGCTGCTGGCTGAAGATGACGCGGAGCTTCTCGAGCTTCGCACCGTCGTCCGACAACTGCGCGCTCGCCAGCGCGGTCCCGTTCGCCGAGCCACCGGCCGCAGGCTCGGAGAAGCAGAAGTACAGCGTGCGGTTGCGCGCGAAGTCCGAATCGACCAGCACGTCGAGCAGGCCGCCCTGCCCGCCCGCCGCGATCGCCGGCAGGCCCGCGACCGGCGGACCGATCCGGCCGTCCGCACCGACCACGCGCAGCCGTCCGGGCCGCTCGGTCACCACATAGCCGCCCTGCGGCAGGAAGCTCACGCCCCAGGGATTCTGGAGCCCCGAAGCGACCGTTTCGGCACGCATCTGGGCCCCCGCAGTGACGCAAAAACCCGACAAAACTGTGACGGCGCATCGCCAGAGCGCGCCGCGCAGCGTTCGAAATTGCACGTTCATGTCATTTCCCCGCATTTCGGCGCATCTTCAGGCCGATTGCATGGCAAATCCAGTGCGTTGACGAATTCACTGCCGGCGCGCAAGCCCATTCGAAGGTAATCGCTTATGAGCAATAAGCGTCCACCGTTACATTTTTTCTTTTGTCGATTCAAAAAAACCAAGGCGGATCAACGATTTGCGGGTACATTCGCGAATTCGGGTTAAGTTGACATCGCACCACGTCGTCCATATCCTACGCGCCATGCGTTTTTTCGTCCTACCCGCTTCCCTCTTGCTGGCCGTCGCGGCCCATGCCGCCCCGCCACAGGACCGATCCGACGACGAATTGGCCCGGCTGCTCGCCGACAAGGGCCTCATCGGACAACTCCAGCAAGTCCGCCAGACGGTCGCCGAACGAACCTCCGACCTCGTGGTCACCGCGATCGGCTTCCTCGGCGTGCCCTATCGCCGCGGCGGCAACACGGCCGAGTCGGGTTTCGACTGCAGCGGCTTCGTGCGCGCGATGTACAACCAGACGCTCGGCCACGTGCTCCCGCGCCGCGCCGAGGAACAGGCCGCCGCGACCGAGAAGATCGACCGCAGCCAGCTCAAGCCCGGTGACCTGGTGTTCTTCAACACCATGCGCCGCGCCTTCAGCCACGTCGGCATCTACGTCGGCGAAGGCAAGTTCATCCATTCGCCGCGCTCCGGCGCCCAGGTGCGCGTGGAAGACATGAACGGCAGCTACTGGAGCCGCCGCTTCGACGGCGCCCGCCGCGTGCTCGCCGGCGCGCCCGCGACCGAAGAGATCAAGAACACGGGCAACTGAGCCGCTCCGCGGCCCTGACGAAAAAAATCCCGCCTCGGCGGGATTTCTCGTTTCTGCCGCGCCGCTGGCACGGCGCGGCCCCCGCGGCTCAGGCCTTCTTCTGCGGCGGCAGGTCGGTGCAGCTGCCGTGCGCCACTTCCGCCGCCATGCCGATGCTCTCGCCCAGCGTCGGGTGCGGATGGATGGTCTTGCCGATGTCGATCTCGTCGGCGCCCATCTCGATGGCCAGCGCGATCTCGCCGATCATGTCGCCCGCATGCGTGCCGACGATGCCGCCGCCCACGATGCGATGCGTCTCGGCGTCGAACAGCAGCTTGGTGAAGCCCTCGTCGCGGCCGTTGGCGATCGCGCGGCCCGACGCGGTCCAGGGGAACAGGCCCTTCTTGACCTTCACGCCCTCGGCCTTCGCCTGGTCCTCGGTCAGGCCGACCCAGGCCACCTCGGGATCGGTGTAGGCCACGCTCGGGATCACGCGCGCATTGAAGGCAGCGCTCGCGAGCTCCCGGTCGCCCTTCTGCTCGCCCGCGATCACCTCGGCCGCCACGTGTGCCTCGTGCACCGCCTTGTGCGCCAGCATCGGCTGGCCCACGATGTCGCCGATCGCGAAGATGTGGGGCACGTTGGTGCGCATCTGGACGTCGACCGGGATGAAGCCGCGCTCGCTCACCGCGACGCCGGCCTTCTCGGCGCCGATCTTCCTGCCGTTGGGGCTGCGGCCCACGGCCTGCAGCACCAGGTCGTA
>CBHTTS010000270.1:0-7337 GCA_966095775.1 uncultured Variovorax sp.
GGCGTTCTTCGCGTCGCGGCTCCAGCCGCCGGTCTCGCGGATGTTGACGAAGCGGATCGGCGAGGTGGCGCCCTCGGTCTGGCCGGCCAGCTCGGTGAACAGCTTGCGCTCCTGGGTGCAGGCGACGACGACCTCGTCGCCCAAGCGGATCGCGCGCTGGAAGGCCGGCGCCTCGCGCCGGCACAGGGTGGAATGAAGGGGCAGCGTCTCAGCCAGCGCGGCGCCGAGCGTCTTCGGCTCGAGCGGCATCGTCTGGTTGCAGTCGCAGATCAGCGTGGTGGTCATCGGTCGTCTGGCTTGCGGGCTGCGCATCGGCAGCCTGCTGGCTGGGGGAATCTCCCGCGGGAGGCTCGGACTGTGCCACGCCGGGCGGCGCGGCGCCCTGCGGGGTTTCCGCGAGGGCCTCGGGATTTTCGCCGCGCGCCGGGGCCGCGTCCTCCTGCTGGTCTTCCTTCTCCTCGTCGAAGAGCCGGAGGAACTTGGCGCTCGCGAGCTGGCGCAGCACGCCGTCGGGGATCGGCGCCGGGCGCGAGTAGTCGTCGATGTAGATGTCGAGGCCGTCCATCACGTTGAACTGCGGATCGGCGAACAGCTTCCTGAACGCGAGGTTCCTGACCTCGGGCGCGACGTTCTTCGCCGCGAAGGGGCGGAAATCGGATTCGGGCGTGAGCGCCTCGGCGTCGGCGAGCGTGGGCGGCGGCGGCGCGTCGGCGGGCGCCGCGGCTTCCGCCGCGGTTGCGGACGGCGGCGCCTCGGGCAGCGCGGGCTCGGCGGGCGGCACCGGCTTCGGGGCCGAGAGCGCTTCCTCCTCCTCGCGCGCCTCCTGCTTGCGGCGCGACCAGCGGCCGAAGAAGCTCTCAGACATCGCCGGCCCCGCGCCCGCGCTTCTTCTCGGTCGAGACGCTGGCCGCATTGCCGAAGCGGTCGACCAGCGGGCGGAAGCTCTCGGGCCGCTTGCGCCGCCGCGGCTCGAGCACGTAGTGCGCCTGCACGAAGCCGCGCATCCACTCGACGATCTCCTCGGGCGCGGGCACCTGCTCCACGGTCTCCTGCGCGTCGAGCCAGCGGCCGGCCTCGTTGTAGCTCAGGCTCACAACCACCGGCCGCGCGATCGGCTCGTCGGCGACCGTGGGCTCCTCCTCCATGCGCCAGAGCACGAACCAGCAGGGCGCGGGCGTGGTGACGTTGAGGTGGTAGCCCTCCGCGTCGTCGCGGAACAGCTCGGTCTTGAAACCCGGGTGCAGCCAGCGCTGCAGGTCCTCGCGCGCCTCGAGCAGGCGCGGCTCGCTGCCGTTGCCGGGCTGGTCGGGCCCGACGCTTTCGAGAATCCAGCGCCAGGATTGCCAGCGGTTCTGGAGGCGCTCGCGGCGCATCACCACGGCCACGTCGATGGAAGGATTCATCCGGCAATCGTAGCGCCGCGGCATGCCGCCTTCGCGCCGAGGGTCATCCGTGCGCCGGCCCCTGCAGCAGCAGCTCGCGCAGGCGGCGCTGCAGCGGCGTGGCCTCGGCCGGCGGCACGCGGCCCGCGTCGCGCAGCGCGAGGTCGCGGCTCTCGGCCCGGTGCAGGTCGATCTCGCGCACCACCCGGCCCTGGTCGTAGACGAAGGCCACGTCGGCCAGCGCGAGCACGTCGTCGATGTCGTGCGTGATCATCAGCACCGGGATGCCCCACTGCCTGCGCACCTGCGCGAGCTCGCGCCGCAGCTCGGCGCGCAGCATCGGGTTGAGCGCGGCGAACGGCTCGTCGAGCAGCAGCAGCTGCGGCTCGCAGGCCAGCGCCCGGGCCAGCGCCACGCGCTGGCGCTGGCCTCCCGAGAGCCGGGCCGGCCGGCTGTCGGCGAGCGCCGCGAGGCCGAAGCGCTCGAGCAGCGCCTCCACCCGCATCGCGTCGGCCGGCGGCAGCCGCCGGCGGTGCCAGGCGGTGAGCCCGAAGGCCACGTTCTCGCGCACCGACAGGTGGGGAAAGAGCGCGTAGTCCTGGAACAGGTAGCCGATGCGGCGCGCCGAGGCCGGCACGTCGACGCCGCGCGCGGCGTCGTAGAGCGTGCGCCCGTCGATGCGGACATGGCCCGCCGAGGGACGCGACAGCCCCGCGATCGCCTGCAGCGTGAGCGTCTTGCCCGCGCCCGAGGGACCGTAGAGCGCGGCGAAGGGCGCGTCGGTCGCGAAGCGCGCCGCGAGCTCGAAGCGGCGCGCGCCGTCGCTGAGCGTGAGCTGCAGGTCGACGTCGATCATGGCCGGCCGAACCCGTGGCGCGCGAGCACCGCCTGCGCATCCGGCGTGGCGAGGAAGCGGACGAACTCGCCGGCGAGCGCCTGCTGCCGGCTGCCGGCCACCACCGCGACCGGGTAGGTCACGGGCGTGTGGCCCGCGGGCGCGAAGGCGATCCGCACCCTGTCGCTGGCCACCGCCGCATCGGTGCGGTAGACGAAGCCCGCCTCGACCTCGCCGCGGCTCACGTAGTCGAGCACCTGGCGCACGCTGTCGGCCTGCACGAACTTCGGCTCGAGCGCGCCCCACAGGCCGGCGCCCTCGAGCACCTGCCGCGTGTAGCGGCCGACCGGCACGGTGGCGGGCTTGCCGACCGCGATCCGCCGCACGCCGGGCGCGGCCAGGTCCTGCAGCGCCTTCAGGCCCACGGCCTCGCGCGCGGGCTCGACCAGCACCAGGCTGTTGGCGGCGAAGTCGCGCCGGCTCGCCGGGTCGATCAGCTTCTGCTCGGCGCCGCGGTTCATGGTGTCCTGGTCGGCGCTCGCGAACACGTCCACCGGCGCGCCCTGCGCGATCTGCTGCAGCAGCACGCCCGAGGCGGCGAAATTGAAGCGCAGCGTGGCGCCGGGCTTCGCGGCCTCGAACTTCGGGCCGAGTTCCTTGAAGGCATCGGTCAGGCTGGCCGCGGCCGAGACGGTGATCTGCTGGGCCGCAGCGCAAACGGGCAGCGCGATCGCGAGCAGCACGGAGAACAGACGCAAGGCGCGCATGCGGGATTTCCTTTACCTTCAGCGCAGCGAGAAGAAGCGGTTCGACAGCACCAGCACGGTGACCGAGAGCAGCGAGGTCACGGCCACGAGCAGCAGCGCGAGCTGGTCGTGGCCGGCCTGCACCGCGTCGTAGATCGCCATCGAGAGGGTCTGGGTCTGGCCCGGGATCGAGCCCGCGACCATCAGCGAGGCGCCGAACTCGCCCATGGCGCGCGCGAACGCGAGCAGCGTGCCGGCCAGGATGCCGGGCCAGGCGAGCGGCAGCGTGACGCGCAGGAACACCGACAGCGGCGACTGGCGCAGCGTGCTCGCCGCATCCTCGAGCGAGCGGTCCACGCCCGCGAAGGCGGCGCTCGCCGACTTGAGCACCAGCGGCAGCGCCACCACGGCCGAGGCCACGACGGCGCCGTGCCAGCTGAAGATCAGCGTGTAGTCGAAGTGCGTGCGCAGCCATTCGCCGAGCGGGCTGCGGCGCCCGGCGGCGACCAGGATCGCGTAGCCGATCACCGTGGGCGGCAGCACCAGCGGCAGCATGAACACCGCCTCGAGCACCGTGCGGCCCGGGAAGCGCTTGCGCGCGAACACCCAGCCCAGCGCCACGCCGGCCACCAGCGCCAGCAGGGTCGCGGCCGCGGCCACCTTGAGCGACAGCACCAGCGGGAACCAGTCGGTCGAGGCGATGAGCGAGGTCGTCGTATTCATGGAGATACAGCGTAATTGTTGCACACGCGGCCCCGGAGGGGCCGGGGCGACCTCGACAGGCGTGGCGCGGCCGTGCCGATATCCCTGCGGATACAGCGCGAAGGAAGATGGAAAGCCCGCTGCGCCGGTACGGCGGCGGGCGGGTCAGCGCCGGATCAGGGCGCGAGCAGGCGCGTGAGCGCGCGCACGTCCACAGCCGTGGCCAGGCGCGCGGCGTTCTCGATGGCGCGGTAGTGCTTGACGATCTCCTCGCCGACCGGCGTCAGCGCGGTACCGCCGCCGCGCGTGCCGCCGGCCGCGGTGTTCACGGCCGGCGAGGCCAGGGCCTTGTTCATCTCGTCGATCAGCAGCCAGGCGCGGCGGTACGACATGCCGAGCTGGCGCGCCGCGGCCGAGATCGAGCCGGTCTCCGCCACCGCCTCGAGCACGGCGATCTTGCCGGGGCCGATCGCGATGCTGTCGTCCCGGTAGATGCGCAGGCGGAACTGGACTCTGGTTTTCATGCGGTGGGGAAGAAGGAGACGGGCGCAAGGTTAAACCATGCGCCCGCCGCCTCTGCGTCACTCCACCGTCGCGGGCAGGGCGGCGCCGGTGCCGTAGCCCGCCGCGGCCATCGGCCGGCCGCCGCGCGTGATGCGCACCGCGCAGTACTTGAACTCCGGGATCTTGCCGAGCGGGTCGAGCGCCGCGTTGGTCATGAGGTTGGCCGCCGCCTCGTAGTAGGCGAAGGGCACGAACACCGCGCCGCCCGGCGTGCCGTCGTCGCGCCGCACGTGGATCGCGACCTCGCCGCGGCGCGACGCGATGGTGATCACGTCGCCGGCCTCGAGGCCGAGCTTCTGCAGGTCGCCCTGGTTCATCGAGGCCGTGGCCATGGGCTCGAGCGCGTCGAGCACGGTGGCGCGCCGCGTCATGCTGCCGGTGTGCCAGTGCTCGAGCTGGCGGCCGGTGATGAGCACGAACGGATACTCGGCGTCGGGCCGCTCGGCCGCCGGGATGACGTCGGCGGGCACCAGCTTCACGCGGCCGTCGGTCGTCGGGAAGTCGTCGACGAACACGATCGGCTGGCCCGGATCGTCCTCGCTGAGACAGGGATAGGTCACGCTCGAGTCGCGCTGCAGCCGCTCCCAGCTGATCCCGCTGATCGCCGCATGCATGGCCTGGCGCATCTCCTCGTAGACCGCGGCCACGCCGGCTTCCTCGCCCTGGTAGTTCCAGTCGAGGCCGATGCCCTTGGCGATCTGCTGGATGATCCAGAGGTCGGGCCGCGCGTCGCCGGGCGGGTTGAGCGCGCGCTGGCCGAGCTGCACCATGCGGTCGGTGTTGCTCACAGTGCCGGTCTTCTCGGGCCAGGCGCTCGCGGGCAGCACCACGTCGGCGAGCCAGGCGGTCTCGGTCATGAAGATGTCCTGCACCACCAGGTGCTCGAGGCTCGCGAGCGCGTGGCGCGCATGGTTCAGGTCGGGGTCGCTCATGGCGGGGTTCTCGCCCATGATGTACATGCCGCGCACCTTGTGCGGATCGCTGTCGGGCGCGAGCGCCTTGTGCATGATCTCGACCACGGTGTAGCCCGGCGTCGCATCGAGCGGCGTGTCCCAGAACTTCTCGAACCACGCGTGCGCGGCCGGATTGTCGACGCGCTGGTAGTTGGGGAACATCATCGGGATCAGGCCGGCGTCGCTCGCGCCCTGCACGTTGTTCTGGCCGCGCAGCGGATGCAGGCCCGAGCCCGGCTTGCCGATCTGGCCGGTCACGGTGGCGAGCGCGATCAGGCAGCGCGCGTTGTCGGTGCCGTGCACGTGCTGGCTCACGCCCATGCCCCAGAGGATCATCGCGCCGCGCGCGACGGCAAAGGCGCGCGCCACCTCGCGCAGCGTCTCGGCCGGCACGCCGCAGATCGGCGCCATGGCTTCGGGGCTGTAGCCCTTCACGTTCTCGCGCAGCGCCTCGTAGTTGCTCGCGCGGGTGCGCACGAAGGCCTCGTCGACCAGGCCCTCGTCGATGACGGCATGGATCAGCGCGTTGAGCATCGCCACGTCGGTGTCGGCCTTGAACTGCAGCGTGCGCCAGGCGTGGCGGCTGATGTCGGTGCGCCGCGGATCGGCCAGCACGATCTTGGCGCCGCGCTTGGCGGCGTTCTTCATCCAGGTCGCGGCCACCGGATGGTTGGCCGTGGGGTTGGAGCCGATCACGAAGATCAGGTCGGCATGCTCCACGTCGTTGACCTGGTTGCTGACCGCGCCCGAGCCCACGCCCTCGAGCAGCGCCGCCACGCTCGAGGCATGGCACAGGCGCGTGCAGTGGTCGATGTTGTTGCTGCCGAAGCCGGTGCGCACGAGCTTCTGGAACAGGTAGGCCTCCTCGTTGCTGCCCTTGGCCGAGCCGAAGCCGGCGAGCGACTTGGCGCCGTAGCTGTCGCGCAGGCCCGCGAGCTTGCCCGTGGTGAGCGCGAGCGCCTCCTCCCAGGTGGCTTCGCGGAACACCTCGCGCCAGTCGCCGGGCCGCGGCGCATCGCCATGGTCCTTCGGCATGCCGGGCTTGCGGATCAGCGGCTTGGTCAGGCGCTGCGGATGGTGGGCGTAGTCGAAGCCGAAGCGGCCCTTGACGCAGAGCCGGTTGTGGTTGGCGGGGCCGTCGCGGCCGTCGACGCTGACGATCTTCTCGTCCTTGACGTTGTAGGTGATCAGGCAGCCCACGCCGCAGAACGGGCACACCGAATCGACCTTGCGGTCGACCTGCTGCGGCCCGATGTGGGTCTTGGGCATCAGCGCGCCGGTCGGGCAGGCCTGCACGCACTCGCCGCAGGCCACGCAGGTGCTGTCGCCCATCGGATCGTCGAGGTCGAACACGATCTTGCTGTCGCCGCCGCGCAGCGCATAGCCGATCACGTCGTTGACCTGCTCCTCGCGGCAGGCGCGCACGCAGCGGTTGCACTGGATGCAGGCGTCGAGGTTGACCGCCATCGCGGGGTGCGAGACGTCGGCGCGCGGCTGCTCGCGGCGCAGCGCCCTGAGCTCGGGCCGCACGGCGACGTCGAGCTTCTGCGCCCATTCGCTGAGCTCGCCGTGCTGGCGCGTGGCGTCGTCGCCGATCCACTTGTAGCCCTGGTCGGGCATGTCCGACAGCAGCATCTCGACGACCATCTTCTGGCTCTTCCGCGCGCGCTCGCTCGTGGCCTTCACTTCCATGCCGGGCGTCACGGCGCGGCAGCAGCTCGGCGCGAGCGTGCGCTCGCCCTTGACCTCGACCACGCAGGCGCGGCAGTTGCCGTCGGGGCGGTAGCCGTCCTTGAAGCACAGGTGCGGGATCTCGACCCCGTGGCGTTCGGCGGCCTTGTAGATGGTCTCGCCCTCGAAGGCCTCGACGGCGCGGCCGTCGAGCGTGAATTCGATCGTCTGCGGCATCAGCTCCGCGAGCTTCGACGGGGCGTTCATGCCACTTCCTCCGGGAAATATTGCTGGATGCAGCGAATGGGATTCGGGGCCGCCTGCCCCAGGCCGCAGATGGAGGCGTCGCCCATCACCTGGGCCAGGTCCTCGAGCGTGGCGCTGTCCCAGACCGGCGCCTGCATCAGCGCCGCCGCCTTGGCGGTGCCGACGCGGCAGGGCGTGCACTGGCCGCAGCTCTCGTGCTCGAAGAAGCGCATCACGT
>CBHTTS010000271.1:0-7271 GCA_966095775.1 uncultured Variovorax sp.
GGCACGGGACGCACGGGCGCGGCCGCCGCCGCGGTGGTGGCGGCCGTGCCCGCGCCGGCGCCCACGGCCAGCGCAGGCGCCACGGGCGTGGTGGCGGGCACGGGCGCCGCCTTGCCCGCGTTCGGGTCGTGCAGCACCACGCTCTTGCCGACGCCGATGCCAGTGCCGATCGGCCCGACGCCGACGCCCACACCCACGCCCGCGGTGCCGGCGACCACGCCGGTGTTGTTGACCGACACGCCCGCGCCGAGCGGGCCCCAGCCGGTGTTCAGGCCGACCGAGAAGTTGCCGTCCTTGGTGGCGCCGAGCCCGAGCGAGAGCCCGGGCACGATCGGGATGCCGATGTGGTAGTGCGAACAGCCGCCCACCAGGAGCAGGGACAGCGCCGTCGCGGGGACGGCCGCTGCGCGGACCATGGTGCGCGGCCGGGGCGTCACACCAGGAGCGCGTTGACGCGCCGCACGTAGGCCGCGGGATCGGCCGGCAGGCCGCCTTCGGCCAGGAGCGCCTGGTCGAACAGGATGTTCGCGAGGTCGTCGAAGTGCTCGGAGCCTTCGAGCTTCTTCACGAGCGCATGCTCGGCGTTGACCTCGAGCACCGGCTTCATGTCGGGCGCGGGCTGGCCGGCCTGCTTGAGCATGCGCGCGAGCTGGGTGCTCATGCCGCCGTCGCGCACCACGAGGCAGGCGGGCGAATCGACCAGGCGCGTGGTCACGCGCACGTCCTCGGCCTTGTCCTTGAGCGCTTCCTTGAGCTTCTCGAGCATCGGCTTGAACGACTCGGCGGCTTCCTCGGCGGCCTTCTTCTCGGCCTCGTCCTGCAGCTTGCCCAGGTCGACCGCGCCCTTGGCCACGCTCTGCAGCGGCGTGCCGTCGAACTCGGTCAGGTAGTTGAGCGCCCATTCGTCGACGCGGTCGGTCATCAGCAGCACCTCGATGCCCTTCTTCTTGAAGACCTCGAGCTGCGGGCTGTTCTTGGCGGCGGCGAGCGTGTCGGCGGTGATGTAGTAGATCGCCTCCTGGCCTTCCTTCATGCGCGACTTGTAGTCGGCGAAGCTCACGCTCACGGTGTCGCTCGTGGTCGAGGCGAAGCGCAGCAGCTTCGCGATGCGCTCGCGGTTCGCGAAGTCCTCGCCCAGGCCTTCCTTGAGCACCGCGCCGAACTCGGCGTAGAACTTGGCGTACTTGCCCGACTCGTCGGCCGCGGCCGCGGCGGTCTCGGCGGCCGTGGGCGTCGCGTTCTTGTCGACCACGTCGGTCACGCCCTCGGTCGGCTCGGGCGCGGGCACCGATTCGCCCGAGCCCACGTCGATCTTGCCCTCGCCGCTCTCGGGGCCGGTCTTCTGCTTCTTCGCGAGGTCCTCGAGCATGCCGAGCACGCGCTTGGTGCTGCCTTCGCGGATCGCCTTGACGTCGCGGCTTTCCTGCAGCAGTTCGCGGCTCACGTTGAGCGGCAGGTCGGACGAGTCGATCACGCCCTTGACGAAGCGCAGGTAGCTCGGCATCAGCGCGTCGGCGTCGTCCATGATGAAGACGCGCTTCACGTAGAGCTTGACGCCCGCGCTCTTGTCGCGGTTCCAGAGGTCGAACGGCGCCTTCGCGGGGATGTAGAGCAGCTGCGTGTACTCGGTGCTGCCCTCGACGCGGTTGTGGCTCCAGGCGAGCGGGGCCTCGAAGTCGTGGCTGATGGCCTTGTAGAACTCCTCGTACTGCTCGGGCGTGATGTCCTTCTTGTTGCGGCTCCAGAGCGCGTTGGCCTTGTTGACCGTCTCCCACTCGCCGGTCTTGACCATGTCGCCCGGCTGGTCGTTCTCGCCGTCCTTCCATTCCTCCTTCTCCATGAGGATGGGCAGCGAGATGTGGTCCGAGTACTTGCCGACGATCTGCTTCAGGCGCCAGGCGTTGAGGAACTCGTCGGCGTCCTCGCGCAGGTGCAGCGTGATGCTGGTGCCGCGCTCGGCGCGCGTGATGTCGTCGACCTCGAAGTCGCCCGCGCCGCCGCTGGCCCAGCGCACGCCCTCTTCGGGCTTGAGGCCCGCGCGGCGCGACTCGACGGTGATCTTGTCGGCCACGATGAAGCCGGAATAGAAGCCGACGCCGAACTGGCCGATGAGCTGTGCGTCGGCCTTCTGGTCGCCGCTGAGCTTGCTCATGAAGTCCTTGGTGCCGCTCTTCGCGATGGTGCCGAGGTTCTCGATCGCCTCCTGGCGCGACAGGCCGATGCCGCGGTCGGTGATGGTGATCGTGCGCGCGGCCTTGTCGAACGAGAGGCGCACGTCGAGCTCGGGCTGGTCCTCGTAGAGCTCGGGATGGTCGATCGCCTCGAAGCGCAGCTTGTCGCAGGCGTCCGATGCGTTCGAGATCAGCTCGCGCAGGAAGATTTCCTTGTTGGAGTACAGCGCATGCGTGACGAGGTGCAGCAGTTGCGCGACTTCAGCCTGGAACGGGAGTTTCGTGTGAGAGGAGGAATCAGCCATTTGAACCTAGGGATTTCGAAGCCAAAAAATTCTAAGCCGTGGCGGCCGCGGAGCCGCTGCGGCTTATCAACTCTGCGAGTTGGGGCTTCCGATCCGGATCACAAGAGGCCCGGTTCTTTACGATCTTTGTATTCAGCGGCTCAGCGCCCCTGCGATTCCACCTCGCGCGTCCAGCGCTCGATCAGCCGCCTGCGCTCGGCCGCGCGGCCGTACTTCTCGAAGTCGTACTTGATGAGCTTGACCCCGTCCATCGAGGGAATGCGCGCGTCGGGCCTGAAGGTGCGGTTGGCGGGCGTCTGCAGGCTGCCGGCCCTGGCGCCGATCGCCTGGCCCGCGGGGCTCATGAGCCAGTCGTAGTAGCGGCGCGCGTTCTCCTTGTTGCGCGCGCCCTTGACCAGCGCGATGCCGCCGATCTCGTAGCCCGTGCCCTCGCAGGGCGCGGCGGTCTTCACCGGGAAGCCGTCGAGCCGCCAGCGCTCGAAGCCGAAGATGAAGCTCACGCCGATCGCCACCTCGCCCTTGGCCACGCTGGGCGCCTGCGCCTGGCCGCTGCGGGTGTAGCTGGTCACGTTGCGGTGCAGCTTCTTCAGGTAGTCGAAGGCCGCGTCCTCGCCCATCTGCTGCACCAGCCCGGCGATGATGGTGTAGGCGGTGCCGCTGGTCGCGGGATGCGAGATCTCGATCTCGCCCCTGTATTCGGGCTTCACGAGGTCGGCCCAGCAGCGCGGTTCGGGCAGCTTCTTTTTCTTCAGCAGCTCGGTGTTGAAGCCGAAGCCCATCGCGCTGGTGTAGAAGCCGCCCACCATGTTCTGCGACAGCGCGTACTGGCGCACGGCCCAGTCGTGCAGGTCGTTGATGTAGGCCGGCCGGTAGGGCTCGAGCAGGCCCTGCTCGGCCGCCTGCAGGAAGGGATCGCCCGTGCCGCCCCACCAGATGTCGGTCTTGGGGTTGGCGGCCTCGGCGCGCAGCTGGGCGCCGATCTCGCCCGTGCCCTTGTGCGCCTGCTGCACGCGGATGCCGGTCTCGCGCGTGAAGGCCGCGGCCGCGGCCTCGCACCAGCCCGCGTCGGTGCTGCACAGCGCGTTGACCGTGCCCTGCGCCGCGGCGCCCGGGGCCAGGACCAGCAGGGCGAGGGCGCCCGCGCAGGCGGCGAGGCGCGGGAAGGGACGGCGGGCGAAGCGGCGCATGGATGGTTCCTCCGGTGGTCCGCGCAGGATAGCGGGCCGGCGCCGCGCGCGGAACGTCTCAGCGCGCCGCCAGCAGCGGCGGCAGCCGCTCGGCGAGCCAGTCGATCACCACGCGCGTCTTGTAGGGCAGGTAGCGGCCCGCGGGGCGGATCACGTGGAGCGCGAAGCCGAAGGGCCGCGGCTCCTCGAACACGCGCTCGAGCGTGCCGGCCGCGAGCGCCTCGGCCGCGAGCCAGGCCGGCAGCCGCGCCAGGCCGAGGCCGCCGATCGCGGCCTCGAGCAGCACCTCGGCGCTGTCGCAGCGCAGCCGCGACGGCGGCGTGACCTCGACCGCGGCGCCCGCCGCGTCGTGGAAGCGCCACGGCGAGCTCCGGCCGTCGCGCGCGTAGACCACCGCCTCGTGCCCGCCGGCCGCGAGCGCCGCCGCGTCGGCGGGCCGCCCGCGCTCGGCGAGGTAGGCGGGCGCGGCGCAGAGCACCATCCACTGCACGCCCACGGGCCGCGCGATCAGCTCGGCGGTGTCGGCCAGCTCGCCGCTGCGGATCGCGAGGTCGATGCCGTCCTCGGCCAGGTCCACGCGCCGGTCGTTGAACGAGAGCTCGAGCTCGAGCTGCGGATGCCGGCGCGCCAGCGCGAGCAGCAGCGGCCCGATCTTCAGCCGCCCGAGCATGGCCGGCATGCTCAGGCGCACCAGCCCGCTCGCGGTGCTGCGCGCCGCGTCGGCCAGGGCCTCGGCCGCATCGAGCTCGGCCAGCGCGCGCCGGCAGCGCTCGTAGTAGCCGTGGCCCTCGGCCGTCAGGCTCTGGCTGCGCGTGGTGCGCAGGAACAGCCGCGTCGAAAGCCGCGCCTCGAGCCGCGCGATGCTCTTGGCCACCGCCGACCGCGTGACGTGCAGCCGCTGGGCCGCGAGCGCGAAGCTGCCGGCTTCGACCGCGGCGACGAATTCCTCGATGCCCTGGAGGCGTTGGCTCATTGGATACTTTCAAGCGCCATGACGACGAAAATTATCCGCCAATGGATAGCTTCGATCGCCAATAGCATGAAGGCTCATCTGTCATTTCCCCGGAGCCTTCTTCATGCAGACACTCAAGCGCTGGCAGCTTCCGTCCTTCGGCCGCGAACACCTCGAACAGGCCGAAGCCCCGCTTCCCTCGCCCGGACCGGGCCAGATCCTCGTGCGCGTGGGCGCGGTCTCGCTCAACTACCGCGACCTGCTGATGCTGCGCGACGGCATGGGCATGGACTTCCCGCTGCCCTTCACGCCCGGCTCCGACATGGCCGGCACCGTGGCCGCGGTGGGCCCGGGCGTCCGCCGCTTCGCCGAGGGCGACCGCGTGATCAACACCTTCTGGGGCGGCTGGCTCGACGGCCCCTGGCCCGCGCACGCGGTGCCGGCCGGCGGCCCCGGCCCGGGCATGCTGGCCTCGCACGTGCTGCTCGACGAGGCCTGGGCCGTGGCCGCGCCGGCCACGCTCGACGATGCCGCGGCCTGCACCCTGCCCTGCGCCGGCCTCACGGCCTGGTTCGCGCTCGCCGAGACCGGCGCGCTGCGCCCGGGCCAGACGGTGCTGATCCACGGCACCGGCGGCGTGGCGCTGTTCGGCCTGCAGCTCGCGCGGCTGCACGGGGCGCGCGTCATCGTGGTCACGGGCAGCGAGGCCAAGCGCGCGCAGGCGCTCGCGCTCGGCGCGCACCACGTGCTGCCGCGCGAGGGCGGCGACTGGCCCGCCGAAGTGCGCCGGCTCACCGGCGGCCGCGGTGCCGACCATGTGCTCGAACTCGCGAGCGGACCCAACCTCGACCGCTCGCTCGCGGCCACCGCGCAGGGCGGCCGGGTCTCCGTCATCGGCATGCTCGAGGGCGAGACGCTGCAGGCCTCGTTCTATGCGATGGTGCTCGGCCGCGCCACGGTGCAGGGCATCGGCGTGGGCCACCGGCGCGCGCTCGAGGACCTGGTGCGCGCGGTCGACGCGAACGCGCTCGCGCCCGTGATCGCCTCGCGCCATGCCTTCGACGACCTGCCCGCGGCGCTCGATCGGCTCGCGCGCGGTCCCTTCGGCAAGGTCGTCGTCACGCCCTGAAATCGTTCACGAACTATTGGCACCACGCTTTTCGATAACAAAGTAGCCGAAACGTGAACTCGTTCCGTTCGCCGCGCCGGCCTGCGTAACGCCTGCCTTTTTCCGTTCCTAGAATCCGCCCGCGCCGGGGTCGAGGCGCACGCAGATCTTCAACTCTAGGAGGGAAAAACATGGAACATGCGACCTACAAGAAGTGGTCCGCCGAGTTCATTGGAACTTTCTGGCTCACGCTCGGCGGCTGCGGCAGCGCGGTGCTCGCGGCGGCCTTTCCGCAGGTCGGCATCGGCCTGCTCGGCGTGTCGCTCGCGTTCGGCCTCACGGTCGTGACCGGCGCCTATGCGCTCGGTCCGATCTCGGGCGGGCACTTCAATCCGGCGGTGTCGATCGGCCTCGCGGCCGCGGGCCGCTTCAAGGCCTCGCAGCTCGCGGGCTACATCGTCGCGCAGGTGCTGGGCGCGATCGCGGCCGCGGGCGTGCTCTACCTGATCGCCACCGGCCGCCCCGGCGCCGAGATCGGCGGCTTCGCGACCAACGGCTTCGGCGAGCACTCGCCCGGCAAGTACGGGCTCATGGCCGCCTTGGTCTGCGAGGTGGTGATGACCGCGGTGTTCCTGATCGTGATCCTCGGCGCCACCGCGAAGCGCGCGGCCGGCGGCTTCGCGGGGCTCGCGATCGGCCTGTGCCTCACGCTGATCCACCTGATCTCGATCCCCGTGACCAACACCTCGGTCAACCCGGCGCGCAGCACCGGCCCGGCGCTGTTCGGCCCGTCGTACGCGGTGTCCGAGCTGTGGCTGTTCTGGGTCGCGCCGATCGCCGGCGCCCTGATCGGCGCGCTGATCTACCGCGCGCTGTTCGCGAGCAGCGACGACTGAACGCGCGACGGCGCGGCGCCGGCGCTCAGCCGCCGTCCGCCGACTGCACGCGCGGCAGCGCGGTCGACTGCCCGATCGACTCGGTGCCGCTCGCATGCGCGGCCGCATAGGCGCCGGCCTCCACGTCGGCCACGGGAATGGTCGAACGCATCGCGGGCGCGCTGGTCGACTGGCCGATGGACTCGGTGACCGCGGGCCGCGCCGCGGCCATCGCGCCGGCCTGCACCTCGGGGTTCTCGGGCGAGTTCATCTGCAGCGGGTGGTAGTCCGAGCCGTCCATGGTCTCGGCCGACGCATGGAGGCTGCCGAAGGCCGTGAACGCGGCCACGGTGCCGAGGGCGAGAAGCTGGAAGGGCATGCGCATGGTGTGTGCTCCTGATGAATGGCGGTGGCAGGCACTCTAGGCGCCCAGACTGAGCCGGCGATGAGCGCCGTCTTAGCCCGGCATGAGCGGCGGCGGCAGGTGCACGCGCGCGCGCAGCCCGCGCGTGCCCTCCCCCTCGTCGCGCGCACGGTTGCGCAGCTCGATGCGCAGACCGTGGCGCTCGGCGGCCGTGCGCGCGATCGCGAGCCCGAGCCCGCTGCCGCCCGCGGGCGCGCCGGGCACGCGGTAGAAGCGGTCGAACACGCGCTGCCGCTCGGCCTGAGGGAT
>CBHTTS010000272.1:0-7263 GCA_966095775.1 uncultured Variovorax sp.
GCGGAACACCATCAGCAGGCCGATGCGCTCGTTGGGCAGCTTGAGCGTTTCCTTGCGCGCGCCCGTGCGGTCGACGATGGTTTCGCCGTTCTTGAGGATCGCGAGCACGTGGCCGCTGTCGATGCCGTCGCGCGTGCCCTTGTTGATCGCCACCACCTGGTTCTGGGCCGCGAACTGCACGGCGTTGCCGTAGACCGAGACGATGCGGCCCTCGACCTGGTTCGAGGGCGCGCGCGGCACGTAGCTCAGCAGCTGGCGCGGCGGCTCGGGCAGCAGCCGGTCGCCGGCGCGGATCTCCTCGCGCGAGGCGATGATGTCGATGCTGGCCGGCACCACCGTGATGACGTCCTTGTCCTTCTCGGTCTCGACCGTGGTCGACTCGCCGCGCTGCAGCTGGGCCTTGCCGAGGTACTGCGCCTCGTAGCCGAGGATCTCGCCCGTGCCGGGGTCCTTGAGCGGGGTGGCGTTGCGG
This sequence comes from uncultured Variovorax sp., assembly GCA_966095775.1. Classification (GTDB taxonomy): domain Bacteria; phylum Pseudomonadota; class Gammaproteobacteria; order Burkholderiales; family Burkholderiaceae_C; genus Variovorax. The sequence goes on from CBHTTS010000272.1 coordinate 473, forward strand.
AACACGCGGAAGTTCTGCAGCGGGCCCGGCGTCTCCAGGAGCGGCGCGTCGGCATTGCCGCGCGCGTAGGCGCGGTCGCCGCGCGAGAGCAGCACGCGGCTGTCGTTGCCCGCGACGATGCGCGGCGCGTTCTGCAGCGTGTCGGCATCGACCACGATCGGCTCGCTGAGGAAGGGCTCGATCACGCTCGGGTTGAGCGTGGGCAGCGCCATGCCGGCGAGCGAGTCGAAGCGGGTGCGCGGCGACAGCTTGATGGTGCCGCCGTCGCCGCTGCCGCCCGCGCCGCGGCGCATGCTCAGCCGCGCGCGGCCGCCGGTCTTGTCGAGGTAGAGCACCTGGCCCGGGTAGATGCGGTGCGGGTTCGAGATCTCGCTCAGGTTCATGCCCCAGAGCTCGGGCCAGCGCCAGGGGCGCAGCAGGTAGAGGCGCGAGATGGCCCAGAGCGTGTCGCCCGACTTGACCGTGTACTCGTCAGGCGCGTTGGGCGCGAGCTCGGCCAGCGGCACGCCGGTCTGGGCGGTCTGCTGGGCCGTCGCGCGCTGCTGCGGCGTGACCGGGTAGTTCTGCGCCGAGGCCGTGCCGCCGCTGATCACCGCAAGGGCAGCCAAGGTGGCGAGGAGAAGCGGGCGCTGGCGGACAGGGATTCGGAACTTGTTCATGTCTGGATGGGTGGGCGCCCCGTCGTATCGCGGCGCATACGAATCTCACAATTTGCTACGAATTCTGCGCCCGAAGCCCTTGCGAGGGCAACGTTTTCAGCCAATCCGGCCGCGTCGCGTCGCGGAATTGGCGAAAATAGCGACAACTTCTCCCCTTTTTCATGGCCAAACGAATCATTCTGAGTTACCCGGACAAGCGGCTGCACACGGTCGCCCAACCCGTGCAGGGCGTCGATGCGCGCATCAAGATCCTGGTCGCCGACATGCTCGAGACCATGTACGACGCCAATGGTATCGGCCTGGCCGCGACCCAGATCGACGTGCACGACCGGGTCGTGGTGATCGACGTCTCCGAGGAGCGCAACCAGCCGCTGGTGCTCATCAACCCGGAGATTGTGTGGGCAAGCGAGGAAAAAGTGGTGAACGAGGAGGGCTGCCTCTCGGTCCCCGGCATCTACGACGGCGTGGAGCGCTCCACCTCGGTCAAGGTGCAGGCGCTCGACCTCGACGGCGAGATGCGCACCATCGAGGCCGAAGGCCTGCTCGCGGTGTGCATCCAGCACGAACTCGATCACCTGCTCGGCAAGGTCTTCGTCGAATACCTCTCGCCGCTCAAGCGCAACCGCATCAAGAGCAAGCTGCTCAAGCAGCAGCGCGAGGTGGCCCGGGAGGGCAGGGCCTGATGCGGGGCCTGCCCGCCCTGCGGGCGAGCGCGCTCGTCCTCGCGGCCGGGCTGCTGCTCGCGGGCTGCGCGAGCGAACCCACGCGCATCGTGCCGGGCACCAGCGCCGCCGAAACGCTGCAGCGCCTCGGTCCGCCCACCGGGCGCTATCCGCTGACCGGCGGCGGCGAGCGGCTGCAGTACTCGCGCATGCCGGCCGGCTTCGAGGTGATCGACATCGACGTCGATGCCGCGGGCAAGGTGGTCTCGGTGACCCAGGTGCTCAACGAGGCCCGCTTCGGCCACGACATCCAGGTCGACCGCTGGCGCCAGAACGACGTGCTCGCGTTCTATGGCCGCCCGTACGAGATCAGCCGCGTGAGCTCCTTCGACGGCACGGTCTGGACCTGGCGCTACAAGGCCGTGAACGAACGGCGCATGCTCTATATCTACCTCGACCCGGCCGGCGTGGTGCGCCGCTACCACACGGGGGACGACCTCGAATTCGAACGGATCCGCGATTGAGCCCGCTGAAGGTCGTTTTCGCGGGCACGCCCGAGTTCGCGCGCGTGGCGCTCGAGGCCATCGCGGCCGCCGGCCATGAGGTCGTGCTGGTGCTGAGCCAGCCCGACCGGCCCGCGGGCCGCGGCATGAAGCTGCAGGCCTCGCCCGTCAAGCAGTGCGCCGTCGCCCACGGCTGGCCGGTGGCGCAGCCGCGCAGCCTGCGCCTCGACGGCAAGTACCCCGACGAGGCGGCCTCGGCGCGCGAGGCGCTGTTGGCGGCCGCGCCCGACGTGATGGTGGTCGCGGCCTACGGGCTGATCCTGCCGCAGTGGGTGCTCGACCTGCCGCGCCACGGCTGCCTCAACATCCATGCGAGCCTGCTGCCGCGCTGGCGCGGCGCGGCGCCGATCCACCGCGCGATCGAGGCGGGCGACGCCGAGACCGGCATCACGATCATGCAGATGGACGCCGGCCTCGACACCGGCGACATGCTGCTGCGCGAGGCGATCACCGTCGGCGACGACAACACCGCGCGGCTGCACGACCGCCTGGCCGCGCTCGGCGGCCGGCTGATCGTGCAGGCGCTCGCCGGCATCGGCGGCCTCGTGCGCACGCCGCAGCCGGCCGAGGGCGTGAGCTACGCCCACAAGGTCGAGAAGCACGAGGCGCAGATCGACTGGCAGCAGCCGGCCGAGGCCATCGTGCGGCGCATCCGCGCCTTCGACCCCTTCCCGGGCGCCAACAGCCCGCTCGACGGCGAGGTCCTCAAGCTCTGGGCCGCGCATGCGGCGCCGGCCGAGGCGCCGGCGGCCCCGGGCACGCTGCTGGCCGTGAGCGGCGACGGCATCGCCGTGGCGGCCCGCGACTCGGTCGTGACGGTCACCGAGCTCCAGCGACCCGGCGGCAAGCGCCTGGGCGCGGCCGAATTCCTGCGCGGCTTCGACCTGAAGCCCGGGCAGCGCTTCGGCTGATGTTCCTGTCCGCAGCGATCCGCCGCCGCACCGAGTTCCGCGAAGGGGTGCGCCACATGTCCTCGGCCGCGCTCGGCATCGGGGCCTGGGGACTGATGACCGGCGTGGCGATGGTCAAGTCGAACATGAGCGTGGTCGAGTCGGTCGCGATGACCCTGCTGGTCTACGCCGGCAGCTCGCAGCTCGCGGCGATCCCGCTGCTGGTCGCGGGCGCGCCGGCCTGGGTGATCCTCGCGACCGGCTTCTGCGTCAACCTGCGCTTCGTGGTGTTCAGCCTGCACCTGCGGCCCTACCTGATGCACATGCCGCGCTGGCGCCGCATGACGCACGGCTACCTCACGGCCGACCTCAGCTACGCGCTCTTCACGCGCCGCTATCCCGCGCCGCCCGAGGACCTCGAGGCGCAGAAGGCGCAGGAGGCCTACCTCACGGGCAACTACTTCGTGACCTGGTGTTCCTGGATGGGCATGAGCCTCCTGGGCATCGCGCTGGCCAACCTGATCCCGCAGAGCTGGGGCCTCGGCTTCGCGGGCGTGCTGAGCCTGGTGGCGATCGTCTGCTCGATGGCGACCACGCGGCTGCGCGTGCTCGCCGCCCTGGTCGCGAGCGCCACCGCCGTGGCGGCCTATGCGCTGCCGCTCAAGCTCAACATCGTGGCCGCGATCGGGGCCGCGGTGCTGCTGTGCTTCTGGCTCGAGAAGCGCTTCGGGCTCGATCCCGACGCGGAGGACGACAAGTGAGCCACGGCGGCACCACCGACCTGTGGACGCTGGCCGTGATCGTCGGCCTCGCGGGCGTGACCGTGCTCGCGCGCTGCTTCTTCTTCATCCTCGACCGGCCCTGGGGCCTGCCCGAGTGGGCGCACCGCGCGCTGCACTACGCGCCGGTCGCCGCGCTCGCGGGCGTGATCGCGCCCGAGATCGTCATGACCCAGGGCCAGCTCATCGGCACCCTGCACGACGCGCGGCTCTACGCCACCGTGGTCGGCGCCGCCTACTACTTCTGGCGCGGCGGCGTGCTCGGCACGATGCTCGCGGGCATGGCGGTGTACCTGCCGCTGCACCTCGGGCTGGGCTGGTAGGCAGGCGGCGTCAGTCGAGCTTGACGCCGGCGGTCTGGATGATCCGGCCCCAGCGCTCGCTCTCGGCGCGCGCGAGCTTGTAGAAGTCCTGCGGCGTGCCGGGCAGCGCCTCGAAGCCGAACTCCGAGAACAGCTTCACCACCTTGGGCGCGCTCATCGCCTTGCGCAGCTCGGCATTGAGCCGCGCCACCGCCTCGGGCGGCATGCCGGCCGGGCCGATCAGGCCGTGGAAGGCGTAGGCGTTGACGTCGCTGAAGCCGGCCTCGGCGAAGGTCGGCACCTCGGGCAGCGCGCCCGCGCGCTGCGGCAGCGCGATCGCGAGCACCCGCACCTTGCCCGCCTTGATGATCGGCAGGCCCGAGGCGAGGTCGAGCATCATCGTCGGCACCTGCCCGCCCATCACGTCGGTCATCGCGGGCGCGGCGCCCTTGTAGGGCACGTGCGTGATGCCGATGCCGGCCTTCTGCTTGAACAGCTCCATCGCCATGTGGTGCGGCGAGCCGTTGCCGGGCGAGGCGTAGTTGACCTTGTCGGGGTTGGCCTTCACGTAGCGCACGAACTCCGCCACGTTCTTCGCGGGGAAGTCGGGATGCACGACCAGCGCGACCGGGAAGCGGCCGATGGTGCCGATGTAGGTGAAGTCGCTCGCGGGCTTGTACGGCAGCTTGGCGAACATGTGCTCGTTGAACAGCAGCGCGGCGTTCTCGGCCTGCATGATCGTGTAGCCGTCGGGCCTGGACTGCATCAGCACCGACACGCCGATGTTGGTCGAGGCGCCGGGCCGGTTGTCGATCACGAGCGGCTGGCCGAGCGAGGGCTGCATCGCCTCGGCCAGCGCGCGCGCGAGGTTGTCGGTGCCGCCGCCCGCCACGTAGGGCACGATCCACTTGACCGGCTGGCTCGGGTAGGCGGCCGGCTGGGCCGTTGCGAAGGAACCGGCCAGCGCGAGCAGGGCCGCGGCCGCCAGGGGAAGGAATCGTCGCTTCATCGTCTCTTGTCTCCGTCGTGTGGTTATGGGTGGAATCGGTCCGGCTCAGTCGCCGCGCAGCGTCTGCCACAGCGCGCGGTCGCGCTCCGCGGTCCAGACCACGGGATGCTCGATGCCGCGCAGCTCGTCCCAGGCGCGCGAGACGTCGAAGGGCAGCACGTGCTGGAACACCGGCCAGTGGCCGAAGCGCGGCGCCATCGCCGCCTCGGCGCGCGCGAAGCAGTCCTTGAGCGTGCCGTTCGCCGCCAGGCCCGCGCGCACGCTCTCGAGCAGCGTCGAGAGGAAGTCCTGGGTGAGCGCGATGGCCTCGGCGCAGGCCGCCTCGCCCTCGAGCACCGCGCCGCGGCCCGGCACCAGCACGCGCGGCTTCAGCGCGGCCACGGCGTCGAGGGTGCCGGCCCAGTCGCCGATGTAGGCATCGCCCGCGTAGACGCCGCAGCGGTTCTCCACCACGTCGCCCGAGAACAGCACGCCGCAGTCGGGCAGCCATGCCACGGTGTCGCCGCTCGAATGGCCGCGGCCCAGCGCCATCAGCCGCAGCTCGCGGCCGCCGCCGGGCCAGAGGCTCAGCGTGCGTTCGAAGCTCAGCGTCGGGACCGTGAGGCCCGGGATCTCCTCCACGCCTTCGAACAGCCGCGGGAAGCGGCCGACTTCCGAATCGAAGTCGGCCTGGCCGCGCGTGCGGATCCAGTCGAGCGTGCCGTCGCTCGCGATGATCTGCTCCACCTCGCCGAAGGCGCTCGCGCCCATCACGCGCACCGCGTGGTAGTGCGTGAGCACGATGCACTTCACCGGCTTGTCGGTCACGCTGCGGATCGCCGCGAGGAAGTCGCGCGCCATGCGCGGCGTCGGCCGGGTGTCGATCAGCACCACGTGGTCGTCGCCGACCACGAAGCCGCAGTTCGGATCGAAGTCGCTGATGTAGCCGTAGACGTTGCGCGCGAGTTCGCGCAGGCGCGGCTTCTGCTCGCGCGTGTCGGAGGCCGAGGCGAAGGAGACGTTGGTGTTCATGGGGCGGGTTCGTCGATCGGGTCTTCCGCGGCGGCGCGGATGCAGTCGAGCAGCACGGCCTGGTCGCCGCACTGGTTGGCCAGCAGCAGCACGAGGCGGGCGTTGAGCGCGGCGCTCTGCGCGTCGCTCAGGCCCTCGTGCGCGGCGATCCAGGCGGCATAGAAGCCATCGGGGTCGGGCATGCAGGGTTCGGTCTTCATGGGGTGGCGTCCTCGTCGAGCAAGAGCGCCGTGCGCAGCGCGGACGCGACGGTCCCGGCGGTCGCATGCGCCAGGCTCGCGGCGCGGTAGGCGTCGGGGCGCACCAGCACGCAGCGGCCGGGATCATGGAGCCCCAGGTGGTCGAGCAGCGCTTCGTCGGGCACGAGCGTCGGCAGGGCGCTGTCGCCCCCGACTGCGATCAGCCGCAGCGGCAGCGCGGCCGTGGCCCGCTGGGCCGCGGTGGCCGCCTCGGGCGCCGGCGCGCGCCACAGCCCGAGGCACTGCGTGCCTTCGCCGAGCAGCTGCATCAGCGTGGTCTCGCCGCCGTCGCGCCAGCGCAGCGGCAGGTTCTGCACGCTGCGCGCGCCCTCGGGCAGCGCGGGCGCGGGCGGGTAGTCGTTGGCCACCGACATGCGGCCCGTGTTGACCAGCGCGCGCGCGAACGGATGGCGCGCCGCGAGCGAGACCACGGCGCGCCGCAGCACGTGCTCGGCCGGCGAGCGCGGCGCGAGGAAGCGCGCCGAGCGGCTCGTGACCCGGAGGTTCTCGGCCGCGGCCGGGCGGCGCTCGGCGTCGTAGCTGTCGAGCAGCGCATCGCGGGCCCGGCCGTTCGCGACCAGCGCGAGCTTCCAGCCCAGGTTGGCCGCGTCCTGGATGCCGGTGTTGCCGCCGCGCGCGCCGAAGGGGCTCACCACATGGGCCGAATCGCCGATGAA
>CBHTTS010000273.1:0-7110 GCA_966095775.1 uncultured Variovorax sp.
TCTCGTACTTGCTGAAGAAGCAGCTGTGGCGGCCGGTGTGGCAGGCGATGCCGGGTTCGTGGCCGAGCTGCGTGACCTTGAGCAGCACCACGTCGTTGTCGCAGTCGAGGCGGATCTCGTGCACCGTCTGGACGTGGCCCGACTCCTCGCCCTTGAACCAGAGCTTGCCGCGCGAGCGGCTGAAATACACGGCGCGGCCGAGTTCGGCGGTCTTCTCGAGCGCCTCGCGGTTCATCCAGGCGAACATCAGCACGTCGTTGCTGCCCTGTTCCTGCGCGATCACGGGCACCAGGCCGTTCGCGTCCCACTTCACTTCATCGAGCCAGTTCATGGCGCGTATTGTCCCACCCCGGGGCGGGCCCGCTCAGGTCCGTACCGGGATGCCCCGCGCCGCCATGCGCGCCTTGGCCTCGCCGACCGTGTGCTCGCCGTAGTGGAAGATGCTCGCGGCGAGCACCGCGTCGGCGCCGCCCTGCTGGATGCCGTCGGCGAGGTCGTCGAGGCTGCCGACGCCGCCCGAGGCGATCACCGGCACGCTGACCGCCTCGCTCACGGCACGCGTGAGCTCGAGATCGAAGCCGCTCTTGGTGCCGTCGCGGTCCATGCTGGTCAGCAGGATCTCGCCGGCGCCGCGGCGCGCCATCTCGGCGGCCCAGGCGACGGCGTCGAGCCCGGTGTTCTTGCGCCCGCCGTGGCTGTAGACGTCCCAGCCGGGGCCCCGCACGGCGGCCTCCTCGGGGCTGCGGCGCTTGGCGTCGATCGCGACCACGATGCACTGGGCGCCGTACTTGTGCGAGGCGTCCTCGATCACCTGCGGATTGGCGATCGCGGCCGAATTGAAGCTGGTCTTGTCGGCGCCCGCATTGAGCAGCCGCCGCACGTCCTCGACGGTGCGCACGCCGCCGCCCACGGTCAGCGGAATGAAGACCTGCGAGGCCACGGCCTCGATGATCGGCAGGATCAGGTCGCGGTCGTCGCTGGTGGCCGTGATGTCGAGGAAGGTGAGTTCGTCGGCGCCCTGCGCGTTGTAGCGCGCGGCGATCTCGACCGGATCGCCCGCGTCGCGCAGTTCGAGGAAATTGACGCCCTTCACGACGCGGCCGCCGGTGACGTCGAGACAGGGGATGATGCGTTTTGCGAGCATGGTCGGTAGGGAGAAGGAATCAGAGGACGCGGAGCTGCTGCCAGCCCTGCCATTGCGCGCCGGGCATCAGCAGCACCTGCTCGTCGATGCGCCCGGCCTCGACGCAGAGCATGTGGCGAAAGCCGTCGGGCGGCATGTCGGCGAGTTTCGCACCGAGCGCGGCGCCGGGGTTCCAGACCACCGTTTCGGTGCAGCTCGCGCTCTGCGAGATCTCGAGCGTGCCGCCGGGCTGCACCAGGTGCAGCGGCTTCGCGGGCGCGGCGTAGACGCTGTCGAACTCGGCGTCGAAGCGCAGCGCCGGCGCGGTCTCGACGTGGCGGTCGTCGCGCAGCGAATCCCAGCGGTTGGCGCCCGCGAGGCCTTCGAGGCGCACCTCGGCGATCTCGTCGACCCGCAGGTAGGTGTGCAGCGCGGCCGCGAAGCTCAGCGGCGCATGGCCGGTGTTGAGCAGCGTGAGCGCGATGCGCAGCCGTTGCGGCGCGAGCGCGAGCGCCAGCCGCGCCTCGAAGGGATGCGGCCAGAGCGCGCGCGTGGCCTCGCTGTCGCGCAGCCGCAGCACCAGTTCGCCCGATGCGGGGTCCACGCCGCGGTTTTCCCAAGGCAGATTGCGCATGAAACCATGCTTGGGCAGCATGCCGCGCTGGTTGAACTGGGGGCAGCAGATCGGCACCCCGCCGCGGATCGCGGCCTGGCCGTCGAACACCGCGCGCGGGCTCAGATAGAGGCGTTCCACGCCGTCGGCGGTGATCCAGGAGAGCGGCTGCGCCCCGTGCAGCGAGACCGTCGCGACGCTACCGTCGGCGCCTTCGGCGCGGATCGCGGGCTGGCCGCGGAACTCGATCGAGCGGATATCCATTGGAGAATTGTAGGCAGCGAAATTCCGCGGCGCGCGCCGGGGCACTGGAGACTTAAGACTTCACCGCCGCCGCGCCGGCGCGGTTGCACGCGGGAGAGCTTCTTGGCTACCCTTGGCCTGCCGCATCCGAAGCGCCCGCCGGTCCGCGCGCCCTCGCGCCCGCCACACACACATTCCAAAGGTCCAACATGAGAAAGAAACTGCCGGCTGCCGCCTGGATCCTGATCGCCATGGTGCTCGGCATCCTGCTCGGCTACATGATCTTCACGAGCTTCCCCGAGAAGAAGACGGCCGCCGAGATCGCGGGCTACGTGTCGATCGTCTCCGACGTGTTCCTGCGCCTGATCAAGATGCTGATCGGCCCGCTGGTGTTCTCCACGCTGGTGGTCGGCATCGCGCACATGGGCGACGCCAAGTCGGTCGGCCGGGTGTTCGGCAAGTCGCTCGGCTGGTTCTTCACCGCCTCGCTGATCTCGCTCCTGATCGGCCTGGTGATGGCCAACCTGCTCAAGCCCGGCCAGGACCTCGGCCTGCCGCTGCCCGACATCGGCTCGTCGGCGAACCTCGCGACGGCCAAGTTCACGCTCAAGGACTTCGTGAGCCATCTGGTGCCGAAGTCCTTCGCCGAGGCCATGGCCAACAACGAGATCCTGCAGATCGTGGTGTTCTCGATGTTCTTCGGCGTGGCGCTCGCCTCGCTGGGCGAAAAGGCGAAGACGCTGGTGGCGGCGATCGACGAGCTCTCGCACGCGATGCTCAAGATCACGGGCTACGTGATGAAGCTCGCGCCGCTCGCGGTGATGGCCGCGATGGCCGCCACCGTGGCGGTCAACGGGCTGGGCATCCTGCTGAAGTTCGCGGTGTTCATGGGCGACTTCTACCTGGGCCTGTTCGTGCTCTGGGGCGTGCTGATCCTCGCGGGCTTCTCGTTCCTCGGCCGGCGCGTGTTCAAGCTGCTGGTGCTGATCAAGGAGGCCTTCCTGCTGTCGTTCGCGACGGCGAGCTCGGAAGCCGCCTATCCGAAGATCCTGCAGGCGCTCGACCGCTTCGGCGTGAAGCGCAAGATCTCGAGCTTCGTGATGCCGATGGGCTATTCGTTCAACCTCGACGGCTCGATGATGTACTGCACCTTCGCGGTGCTGTTCATCGCGCAGGCCTACGACATCCACATGCCGGTGAGCACGCAGATCACGATGCTGCTGATCCTGATGCTGACCTCCAAGGGCATGGCCGGCGTGCCGCGCGCCTCGCTGGTCGTGATCGCGGCCACGCTCAACCACTTCGACATCCCCGAGGCGGGCCTGCTGCTGATCCTCGGCGTCGACACCTTCCTCGACATGGGCCGCTCGGCCACCAACGCGGTCGGCAATTCGATCGCCACCGCGGTGGTCGCCAAGTGGGAGGGCGAGCTGCTCTCCGAGAGCGACGCGGCCGTCAACGCGAAGGCGCTCGATGCGGAGGCCGCGGCCACGCTCGCGCATCCGGCGAGCACATGAGGTCCGCGATGACGCCCCGGGCCGTGCTGCAGCGCTTCGTCGCCGGCGTGTTCGCGTCGGTCGCGTTCGCCCTCGCGCCGGCCGCGCTCGCCCAGCCCCAGTCGCTGCCGCCCGAGACATTGAGCGGCACGCTCGCGAAGGTGCGCGGCTCGGGCACGATCGCGATCGGCTACCGCGCCTCGTCCGTGCCCTTCTCCTTCCTCAATGCACGCCAGGAGCCCGTCGGCTATTCGATCTCGCTGTGCCGCGAGCTGGTGACGGCGATCGAGGACGCGGTGCACCGGAGCCTCGCGATCCGCTGGGTGCCCGTGACCTCCGACAACCGGCTCGAGGCGGTCGAGAACGGCACGGTGGACCTCGAATGCGGCTCGACCACGAACAACCTCGAGCGGCAGAAGCGCGTGAGCTTCTCGCCCACGATCTTCGTCTCGGGCACCAAGGTGCTGGTGCGCAGGGGCTCGCCGGTGCGCTCGTTCCGCGACCTCGCGGGCAGGCGGGTGGCCGTGACGGCCGGCACGACGAACGAGAAGGCGCTGCGCGACCTGTCGCAGCGCTTCGCGCTCGCGATCGACCTGCGCGCGGTGCGCGACCATGCCGACGGCTTCGCGCTGCTCAAGGGCGGCCAGGCCGACGCCTTCGCGACCGACGACGTGCTGCTCTACGGCCTGGTGGCCCAGGAAGGCGCGAAGGCCGACTACGAGGTGGTCGGCGACTACCTCTCGTACGACCCCTACGGCATCGTCTACCGCAAGGACGACGCGCAGCTCGCCAAGGTGATCGACGACGCCTTCCGCGTGCTCGCGCAGGACGGCGAGATCGAGCGCCAGTACAAGCGCTGGTTCCTGCGCAAGCTGCCCACGGGCACGAGCATCGACCTGCCGATGAGTCCGCAGCTGCGCGCGATCATCGACGCGATGGCGGTCAAGGCGGAGTAGGCGCGCTCAGCGCGCGGGCCATTCCCAGCGCGGGATCTGGTCCATGTCGAGGTTGGCGATGCGCGTCTCGCCGAGGCGCTTCTCGAGCACCACGGACTGCAGGCCCACGGCGCCGTGCGCCGCGTCCTCGAGCGCGGCGATCAGGCGCGAGGCGTGCGAGACCACGATCACCTGCGAGGCGCGTGCCGCGTGCGCGACCAGACGGCCGAGCGCGGGCAGCAGGTCGGGATGCAGGCTGGTCTCGGGTTCGTTGAGCACCAGCAGCGCGGGCGGCCGCGGCGTGAGCAGCGCGGCGATCCACAGCAGGTAGCGCAGCGTGCCGTCGGACAGCTCGGCCGCGGTCAGCGCGCGCAGCAGGCCGTGCTGGTGCATGCGCGTCTCGAAGCGGTCCTCGGCAACGTGCACCTCGATGCGCGCGCCCGGGAAGGCATCGTCGACGGCGCGGTCGAGCGCCTCGGCGTCACCGATCTCGCGGATGGTCTGCAAGGCGGCCGCGAGGTCGGCGCCGTCGTCCGCGAGCACCGGCGTGTAGGTGCCGAGCTGGGGCTGGCGCGCGGGCGCGCCCGCGTCGGAGCGGAAGTGGTCGTAGAAGCGCCAGGAGCGCATCTGCTCGCGCAGCGCGAGCATCTCGGGCGCGGCCTGCGGATCGGCGAACTCGGTCATCATGCTCGCGAAATGCGCGATCGGCCGCCCGACCGGCACCCAGCTGCCGCCGCGCTCGCTGCGCAGCCGCAGCGACGCGCCCTTGCGGTCGACGAGCTGGGTCGAGGGGCGCAACAGCGGGCCGCTCCAGACCGCCTCGTGCTTGATCTGCGGATCGCGGTTGAAGCAGCTGCCCGCGCGCGGGATCGGCAGGCCGATGTCGATCGCGTAGCCGAAGTCCTCGGGCTGCGCGCCGCCGAAGCCCAGCCGCAGGTTGACCGGCTCGCTGCGCGTGGTGCCCTGCACCGGCACCTCGCCGCGCAGCATGGCGGCCGAGAAGCGCTCGGGCCCGGCCCAGAGCGTCGACGACAGGCCGCCCTCGCGCACCAGGGAGCGGATCACGCCGCCGCCGGCGATCTCGGCCAGCAGGCGCATCGCGCGGTAGACGCTCGACTTGCCGCTGCCGTTCGCACCGGTCACGACGGTGAGCTGCGCGAGCGGCACCGCGAGCTGGCGCAGCGAGCGGTAGTTGGCGATGGCGAGCGCAGAGAGCATGCAGCAGTCCCTGCCGGCGGCGTCCCCTGCGTCCGGGCGGCCGCGCCGGCGCGCCTCGTCAGGCGCCCGCGAGTTCGTCGGCGCGGGCCTGCGCGAGCGCGAAGTCGAGGTCGCCCGAATAGATCGCGCGGCCGCAGATCACGCCTTCGACGCCTTCCGACTCGACCTCGCAGAGCTTGTCGATGTCGGCCATGTTGGACAGGCCGCCCGAGGCGATCACGGGAATGGTCAGCGCCTGCGCGAGCCGCACGGTGGCCTCGATGTTGATGCCCGAGAGCATGCCGTCGCGGCCGATGTCGGTGTAGATGATGGACTCGACGCCGTAGTCCTCGAACTTCTTGCCCAGGTCGGCCACCTCGTGGCCGGTGAGCTTGCTCCAGCCGTCGGTGGCGACCTTGCCGTCCTTGGCGTCCAGGCCCACGATGATGTGGCCGCCGAACGCGCTGCAGGCGTCCTTCAGGAAGCCGGGGTTCTTGACCGCGGCGGTGCCGATGATCACGTAGCGCAGGCCGTCGTCGATGTAGCGCTCGATGGTGTCCAGGTCGCGGATGCCGCCGCCGAGCTGCACCGGGATGTCCTCGCCCACCTCGCGCAGGATCGACTTGATCGCGGCATGGTTCTGCGGCTTGCCGGCGAAGGCGCCGTTGAGGTCGACCAGGTGCAGCCGGCGCGCGCCGGCGTCGATCCACCGCCGCGCCATGGCGGCCGGGTCTTCGCTGAAGATGGTGGACTGGTCCATGTCGCCCTGCTTGAGGCGAACGCAGTGGCCATCCTTGAGATCAATCGCAGGAATGAGGAGCATGGTGCGGGATTGCGCGGAACGGGCGATGAAGCGCAGCGGGAAACTGCTTCAGGGATTCCAGTGGAGAAAGTTTCGGTACAGCTGCAACCCATGGTCCGCGCTCTTCTCGGGGTGGAACTGGGTCGCAAAAATATTATCGCGTGCGATGGCGGCGGTAAAGCGCGCGCCATACTCGGCCTCGCCGGCGCTGTGAAGCCGATCGGCCGGCTTCGCGTAGAAGCTGTGGACGAAGTAGAAGTAGCTGCCGTCCGGAATCCCGGCCCAGACCGGGTGCGGCCGGGTCTGGAAGACCTGGTTCCATCCCATCTGCGGCACCTTGTAGCGGCTGCCGTCGGGCTGGGTCTGCCCCTCGAGCTGGAACCGGAGCACCTGGCCCGGGATCAGGTCCAGGCCCGCGGTCGGCCCCTCGTCGCTCGACGACAGCAGCATCTGCATGCCCACGCAGACGCCGAAGAGCGGCTTGCCGGCCGCCGCCTCCAGCACCGATTCCTGCAGGCCGGAGTCGCGCAGTTCGCGCATGCAGTCGGGCATGGCGCCCTGCCCCGGCAGCACGACGCGGGTGGCGCGGCGCACCACCTCCGGGTCGGCGGTCACGAAGACTTCGACGCCGACCTGGTCGGCCGCATGCTGCACCGCCTGCGAGACGGAGCGCAGGTTGCCCATGCCGTAGTCGACGACGG
>CBHTTS010000274.1:0-7078 GCA_966095775.1 uncultured Variovorax sp.
CGCTCTCGGGTAGGGCGTCGTGTCTGGGGGGGCGCGGGGTGCCGCGGGCGCGCAACGCGATCCAGGGCCTGCTGGCGCTGGCGCCCGAGATGGCCGAGGTCCGGCAACCCGACGGCAGCTGGAAGACGGTCAAGGCCGACACGGTGGAAGTCGACGCGCTGGTGCGCATCCGCCCGGGCGAGCGCGTGCCGCTCGACGGCGTGGTGACCGAGGGCGCGAGCTCGATCGACCAGGCGCCGATCACCGGCGAGAGCATTCCGGTCGACAAGTCGGTGGGCGATGCCGTCTTCGCGGGCACCATCAACCAGACGTCGGCGCTGGAGTTCCGCGTCACCGCGGCCGCGGCGGGCACCACGCTCGCGCGCATCATCCATGCGGTCGAGGAGGCGCAGGCCACGCGCGCGCCCACGCAGCGCTTCGTCGACCGCTTCGCGGCCGTCTACACGCCCGCGGTCTTCGTGGTCGCGATCGCGGTGGCGCTGCTCACGCCCTGGCTGCTGGACTGGAGCTGGCTGCAGGCGGCCTACAAGGCGCTGGTGCTGCTGGTCATCGCCTGCCCGTGCGCGCTCGTGATCTCGACGCCCGTGACGGTGGTGAGCGCGCTTGCTTCGGCCGCGCGGCGCGGCATCCTGATCAAGGGCGGCACCTACCTCGAGGAGGCGCGGCGGCTGCGCGCCGTCGCCTTCGACAAGACCGGCACGCTCACCGAGGGCAAGCCGCGGCTGGTCGAATCGGCACTGCTCGATCCCGCGGCCGGCGACGAGGGCGCGGTCTTCGCGTTGGCCGCCAGCCTCGCGGGCCGCTCCGACCACCCGGTCTCGAAGGCCATCGCCGAGGGCCTCGCCGCGCACGAGGCCAGGCCGGTCGAAGGCTTCACGGCACTGCCGGGCCGCGGCGTGCAGGCGGCCGTCGAGGGCCGCGACTACGTGCTCGCGAACCATCGGCTGGTCGAGGAGATGGGCCTGTGCAGCCCCGAGCTCGAGGCCGCGCTGAAGCGGCACGAGGAGGCCGGGCGCACCGTGACGCTGCTGGCCTCGAACGACGCGGTGCTCGCGCTGTTCGCGGTGGCCGACACCATCCGGCCTTCGTCGCAGGCCGCGCTCGCCGAGCTGCGCGCGCTCGGCGTCGCGCCCGTGATGCTGACGGGCGACAACACCGCCACCGCGCGCGCGATCGGCAGCCAGGCCGGCATCGACGACGTGCGCGGCAACCTGCTGCCCGAGGAGAAGCGCGAGGCCGTGAAGGCGCTGCAGCAGCGCTACGGCATGGCGGGCATGGCGGGCGACGGCATCAACGACGCGCCCGCGCTCGCGCAGGCCGACATCGGCTTCGCGATGGGCGGCGCGGGCACGGACACGGCAATGGAGGCGGCCGACGTGGTGGTCATGAACGACGACCTGCGCCGCGTCGCCGAGACCATCCGGCTCTCGCGCCGCGCGCATGCGGTGCTGTGGCAGAACATCACGCTCGCGCTCGGCATCAAGGGCGTGTTCTTCGTGCTCGCGGTGTTCGGCAGCGCGACCATGTGGATGGCGGTGTTCGCCGACATGGGCGCGAGCCTGCTCGTGGTGGCGAACGGGCTGCGGCTGATGCGGATGCCGACGCGCTCGCGCAGCGGCTGAAGCCGCTCATCCCGTGGACCGGCCACTTGTTCGCGGCGCTCGAAAGAGACCCGACGTGGACCCGATCCATTCGGACACCTGATCTTCCTTCTCTCGCATCGCTCGCAGCTCGGCGATCTTTTCATCGATCGCCGTGCGGTCGACCCCCGGGCCGAGCAACTCGGGGTACTTGCCTCCGGTCGCGATGTAGTCCATGACCTCTTCGTATTCCGCGGTGTCAGGCGCGGGCCATCCCTTGTTTGTCAATTCAACTCCCCAAGTCGTGAGATGTACACGATCGCTCGGCTGCGAATCTAGGGCGGGCGGGACACAATAGGTACGTATGGAATCACGCGTTCGCCGCTTGCGTTTGTAAGCAGGTGATCCGGTTGGACCGAAGGGGGAGGGAAATGAACAAGAACGATCGTTATGAAGTGCTCATCATCGAGGACCATTCGCTGGTCGCGGAAGCCGCGGCTCACAAGATCGCGAACAGTCCCGTCAAACCCCTTATCGAGGTTCGATCCTCCGCACCAAGCGCGCTGGAGGCCCTGAGCGCGGACGAGCAGAGGTGGTCTCTGATCCTTCTGGATCTCCAGATTCCCGGCGCCACAGGCCTGTCCCTCGCACACGAGATCGCTCGCAGGAATCTGGCGTCGCGCACTTGCGTCCTGACGGGCGCGGAGCGGCCGGACTACGAAGCGCAGATCGCGGCGATGGATTTTCAGGGCTACCTGCTCAAAGGAGGGGGTGCATCCGCATCGACACTCGAGGATGACCTTCTGCGGATCGTTGCGGGCGAGCGCGTTTTCCGGTTCTCGGATGCACAAGAGAGCCTCCCGGTCGTTCGGCTCTCTGGACGACAGGTTCAATGCCTCGCACTGGCTGCGGCAGGGCGCTCCTCCAAGGAGATTGCCAGGGAGCTCGGGATTCATCCCGGCTCGGTGGATCGGACCATCAATGCAGCCAGGGTCGAACTGGATTGCAGCTCACGCGGGCAAGCGATCGCGCGAGCACTTGATCTCGGCCTGATCTCGTTGGCGCAGGCTTGAGGTTCGGGATGACTTCACGCGACAAATACTCGGTGCTGCTTTCCGTCAGCGGTGCGCATCGTCACCTTGCGATGCGGCAGTTCGCCATTCAGCAAGTCGCCAACTGGGCAACGGTCGTTGCGCTGCTGGTGGCTCACGTTGCCAATCCCGTTCTTCCGGACGAGCAGGTTCGGTTCTGGTTCGTGGTTCACATCGCGGCATGGCTCGCACGCATGGCGATGTTTTACCCGCTTGCGCGTTTTTCACCAGAGGAGCTCGCAAAGCGGAAGTTTCTCTTCTTCTTGCCACTGCTTACGGGCTTCATCGGCAATGCCTTTTGGATCTGGACCCTTCACGTCTTTGGTGGAGTCAGCACGGTGATGCTGCTACTCGTCCTCTGCGCCGGGTTCTTCGGCATTTCCATTTCAATGACCGGCATGTGGCCCGTGACACCGCTCACGTCGCTGAGCTACTACCTGCTCCTCTGGGGATCGTTCTCTTACAGCCTTTGGGCCAACAATCACGCCGGATTGCTCGAAATCGCCGCGTTGAATGGTTTGGTCATGGTCATGATGGGCGTCTACATCCAGGCCTCGGTGGGTCACATTCAAGCGCAGGTCCGGCGCGGAGCGGAGATCGATGCGGCCAACAACGAACTCAAGGAGCTGAGGGACCATGCGCTGTCGGAGCTCGAGCGGCGGTCATCCTATTTCCAGCACGCCTCCCATGATCTTCGGCAGAGGCTGCATGCCATCCGCCTGTGGGTGTCGTCGTCGATGGACGTGGCGAGAAGCACGAATGCCGCCATGATCTACCCGCTCACGCGCGTTGCCGATCAGGTGGACGACCTCGGCCGTTATTTCAGCAGCGTTCTCGACCTGGCCCGGATGGAATCAAATCACTATCCGATTCGCCCCAAGGAGTTCTGCCTCCATTCGGTGCTGCAGGAGCTGCAGCTTCGTTTCGAGCATCTCACGCTCGGCCACCCCCGCTACGTCGACCTTCGCGTCCGCACGAGCCAGGTGACCGTCGTCTCCGACGCAACTGTTCTTCTCAGGATGGCGGAGAACCTGGTCGAAAATGCAGTTGCCCATTGCCGTGACGCCGTTCTCGTCGGGGTGCGGAGGCGGACGAATGCGATTTTTCTCGATGTGATCGACAACGGTATCGGCATCCCAGCCGAGCACCAGGAACGCATCTTCGATGCGCACTACCGCCTCGATTCGGCACCGCAGGCCCACCAGCACGGCGCAGGACTCGGCTTGGCGATCGTGAAGGAGCTCGCGCGACACCTGGGCGCGCGGATTGAACTCCGATCGATCCCAGACCGAGGGACCCGATTCAGGATCGTTCTACCGATCGTCCCGGGTTGATCCTGCAGGAGGCCTGACGAGTCGACAGACCGACATGGCCCTTGCGTAGATGCTCCCGTCGGAGCCGAGAAGAATCGCCTCGGCCGATGTGTTCCTGCCCTCGGACCCGGTCACTTCCGCAACGGCGCGTACGCGCTCTGCGGCGAGGGTCAGGACCTTGAGGAACTTGACGTTCAAGTCGACGGTGAAGTAGCCCCAGCCGGGCGGCAACGTGGTGAGCACCGCCGATCCGAGCGCCGAATCGAGGATGGCGCACATCCAGCCGCCGTTGATCGTCCCGATGGGATTCTGGTGATTCGCAGACGGTGCACCCTGGAAGACTGCTTTCCCATGGTGCGCTTCGATGGCAATGTAGCTGTTCTGTTTGGCGCACTGCGCGTAAGGGAGCCCGCCGCGCATCATCGTGCGCATCACTTCCAAGCCCGGCAGAGCGGCGATCGCCGTGGGCGTCAATACGCCGGGACCGACGCCCAGTTCCAGCGCCTGCAGCGCTTCATGCTCCTCGCTCATCCACTCGGCGAGCGAAACTTCCTGAGTTCTCGTCATGACTAAACCGCGCGGCATTGCCGAGCGCCTCCCTGAGCAGAGGATACTCAAGCTCGGAAGCTGCATCTATGGCGCTGGTTCGGAGAATTTCACGTTTTCAGGCAAAGACAGTCGCGGCTGGAATATCCCGGTTCTTCGCCCCGGACCGCGCGTCGATTGCCCGGACAGGCTGCGACCTTAAGATCGAAGGCCTCGCCTTCGCCCCACCGCCAGCCCATGTCCGCCACCTCGCTTCTGCTGCAGCTCATCGTCATCCTCGGCACCGCGCGCGTCTGCGGCTGGGTGCTGCGCCACGTCGGCCAGCCCAGCGTCGTCGGCGAGATGGCCGCGGGCCTGATGCTGGGGCCGGTGGTCATGGGCGCGCTGTTCCCCGAGTTGCACGCGAAGCTGTTCTCGAAGAGCCACCTCGACGGGCTGTCCTCGCTCTCGACCGTGGGCCTGGTGCTGTTCATGTTCGTGGTCGGGCTCGAGCTGCGTTCCACCCAGGGCGTGCGCGCGCAGCTCAGGGCGGCGGGCTACGTGGGCGCGCTGAGCATCGCGGTGCCGATGGTGCTGGGCATCGCGATCTCGCCGGCGCTGCATCCGGCATTCGCCCCGGCAGGCACGAGCTTCTGGCCGTTCGCGCTGTTCATGGCGGCGGCGCTCTCGATCACGGCCTTTCCGGTGATGGCGCGCATCCTCAAGGACCGCGACCTCACGCGCACGCCCTTCGGCCAGCTCTCGCTGAGCGCGGCGGCGGTGGTCGACGTCTTCGCCTGGATCCTGCTCGCGCTGGTGGTGGCGCTGGCCGGCGCCAGCGAGGGTTACGCGGGGCTGCTCAAGACCACGCTCGGCGTGCTGGTGCTGCTCGCGGTGCTGTTCCTCGGCCTCAAGCCGGCCTTCGCCTGGCTGCTGCGCACGCGCGCGCGCGACGGCGAGCCCTCGACCACCGAGATGGCCTCGCTGATGATCGGCCTGCTGGCTTGCGCGCTCGCGACCGAATGGCTGCACCTGCACGCGGTGTTCGGTGCCTTCCTGTTCGGCGCCTGCCTGCCGCGCGACGACCGGCTGCTGCGCTCGCTCACCGAGCGCATCGAGCCGATCTCGATCGTGGTGCTGATGCCGCTGTTCTTCGCGCTCGCGGGGCTCGGCACCACCGCCGACGCCTTCTCGGGCGCGAGCGTGGGCGCCATGCTGCTGATCGTGGCGGTGGCCACGGTCGGCAAGCTCGCGGGCGGCGCGATCGGCGCGCGCATGGCGGGCTACGGCTGGCGCGACAGCTTCGCCACCGGCTCGCTGATGAACGCCCGCGGCCTGATGGAGCTGATCGTGATGAAGATCGGCCTCGATGCCGGCCTGATCGGCCCCGAGCTCTTCACCATGCTGCTGGTGATGGCGCTCGCCACCACCGCGATGACCGGGCCGCTGATCAACCTCGTGATGGGCCGCGCGAAGCCGCAGGCCGCGGCGCAGGCTCAGGAGCGGTCCTCGAGCACGTAGCCCTGGCCGCGCACCGTGTGCAGCAGCTTGACGGCGAAGGGGTCGTCGATCTTGCCGCGCAGCCGGCGCACGGCCACCTCGATCACGTTGGTGTCGCTGTCGAGCCGGTCGTCCCAGACCTCGCGCGCCAGCGTGGCGCGCGAGAGCACCTGCCCCTGGCTGCGCAGCAGCGCCGCGAGCAGCGCGAATTCCTTGCCCGTGAGCTCGATGCGCGTCTGGCCGCGCACGCAGTCGCGGTTGGCGAGGTCGAGCTCGAGGTCGAGCAGCCGCAGCACATTGAGCGCCTGGCGCTTGCCGCGGCGCAGCAGCGCCTGCACGCGTGAGAGCAGTTCCGAGAACGAGAAGGGCTTCACCAGGTAGTCGTCGGCGCCCATCTGGAGGCCCATGAAGCGGTCCTCGACCCTGTCGCGCGCCGTCAGCACCAGCACCGGCAGGTTGCTCGCGCGCCGGATGGCCTGCAAGGTCGCGAAGCCGTCGACGCCCGGGACCGCCACGTCGAGCAGCACCAGCGCGTGGCGGCCCTCGGCGGCGAGGTTGCGGGCCTCGCCGTCGTCGCGCGTGACGTCGACCACGTAGCCGTTTCCCTCCAGGCCCTGCTTGAGATAGTCACCCAGCTGAGGCTCGTCTTCGATGACAAGGATTCGCATTTACGAATATTAGCCATCGGATCGCGTGCCGCCGGGCCTGGCGCCGTTGTCCGCACGACGGACCGGGCGCCGTTCGCGCGTAGGCGCCGGCGCCGCAGGGGCGCGATTTCAGCGCCCGGGGCGGATCGCGGACTTGGGCCGGAAGGCCTTGCAGACCGCTTCGTCGGTCTCGAGGTAGGGGCCGCCGATCAGGTCGATGCAGTAGGGCACGGCCGCGAAGATGCCGGGCACGAGCTGGCGGCCGTCGGCGTCCCTGAGGCCCTCGAGCGTCTCGGCGATTGATTTGGGCTGCCCCGGCAGGTTGATGATCAGGCTCTTGTCGCGGATCACCGCCACCTGGCGCGAAAGGATCGCGGTCGGCACGAAGCGCAGGCTGATCTGGCGCATCTGCTCGCCGAAGC
>CBHTTS010000275.1:0-7064 GCA_966095775.1 uncultured Variovorax sp.
CGGGGGGCCGCCTCCCCCCCCGCCCCCCCCCGCCCGCGGGGGGGGCGGGGGCCGCCCCCCCCCCCTCGGGCGCATCCATCGCCTCGGCGGCATCGACCCGCCGCTGCCCCCATCCCGGCCTTCCCCCAAAGGGGGAAGGAGGTCAACCCTCGTTCGCGGCGGGCCGCATGCGCCAGGCCGACAACGCGGCCAGCGCGCCGAGCCCGGCGACGTAGGCGCCGACCGGCGCGATGCTGCCGTACCTCGCCACCAGCGCCGCCGCGATCATCGGCGCCAGCCCGCCGCCGAGCGCGGCCGCCATCTGGATGCCGATCGAGATGCCCGAGTAGCGCAGCTCGGCCGGGAACTGCGCGGCGTAGAGGTTCGACTGCGGCGCGAACATCAGCGGGTAGTTGAGCGCGAGCGCCACCACCATCGCCGCCGTGTAGGCCGCGAGCGATCCGCTGCCGATGGCCTGGAACAGCGGCACCGCCATCAGCGCCAGCAGCACGCCGCCGGCCACGTAGAGCCGCCGCGCGCCGACACGGTCGGCCATCCAGCCGAACAGCGGGATCGTCAGCACCATCAGCGACGACCCGAGCACCAGCGCATGCAGCGCGTCGCCGCGCGAGAAGCCCAGCCGCGTGACCGCGTAGGAGATCGAGAACACGAGGATGGTGTAGATCAGCGTGACCTCGGCCAGCTTGCCGCCGATGGTGAGCAGCAGCGGCCGCCAGTGCGCCACCAGCACGTCGCGCGCGGGCAGCGCGGCGGTCCTGCGGTGCGCCTTGACCGCCTCGAACTCGGGCGATTCGCCGAGCCGCGAGCGGATGAAGACGCCCAGCACGATCAGCAGCGCGCTCGCGAGGAACGGCAGCCGCCAGCCCCAGTGCAGGAAGGCGTCCTCGGGCAGTCGCGTGACCAGCGCGAAGGCGCCCGAGGACAGCAGCACGCCGATCGGCGCGCCCATCTGCGGCATGCTGCCCACGAGCGAGCGCCAGCGCGGCGGCGCATGCTCGACCGCCATCAGCATCGCGCCGCCGAGTTCGCCGCCGAACGACAGCCCCTGGCCGATGCGCAGCAGCACCAGCAGCACCGCGGCCCAGAGCCCGATCGACTCGTAGGTCGGCAGCAGGCCGATCAGCACCGTGCAGATGCCCATCATCAGCAGGCTCAGCGTCAGCATCGCCTTGCGGCCGAGCCGGTCGCCGTAGTGGCCGAAGACGATGCCGCCGAGCGGGCGCGCGAGCATGCCGCTCGCGAAGGTGCCGAAGGCCGCGAGCGTGCCCGTGACCGGATCGAAGTTCGGGAAGAACAGCCGGTTGAAGACCAGCGCGGCCGCGGTGCCGTAGGCGAGGAAGTCGAAGCCCTCGATCGCGGTGCCGGCCATGGTGGCGGCGCCGACCTTCCAGACGCTGTGCGGCCGCGCCGCGGGCTTGGCGCCGGCGGCCGCCGGCGTGGCGATGCTGCTCATGCGCCGTCCCCGATCTGCCGCGCGAACATCGCGAAGCTGGCCTTCACGATGCTCGGCTGCAGCAGGAAGTCGTGCGATTCGCGCGCCAGCGCCGGATCGAGCAGCTTCAGTCGGCCGTAGGCGCTCTGCGCGATCAGCTGGTTGCGCGCCGCGCGCTCGATCAGCACCGACAGGTACAGCGACTCCTCCACGCTCGAGGTCGCCGCGAGGAAGCCGTGGTTGGCCAGCAGCACGCAGCGCTTGGTGCCGAGCGCGGCCGAGATGATCTCGCCCTCCACGTCGGCGATCGGCAGCCCCGGCCATTCGCGCAGGAAGGCGCAGTCGTCGAAGAAGGGCGTGGCGTCCATGTGCGCGATCTGCAGCGGCTCGCCGGTCATCGACAGCGCCGAGACGTACGGCGGATGGGTGTGGACCACGCAGTTCACGTCGGGCCGGCGGCGGTACACCCAGAGGTGGAAGCGCACCGCGGGGTTCGGCACCCCGCTGCCCTCGAGCACGCGCAGCGAATCGTCGATGCGGATCACCGAGTCCGGGCGGATCTCGGCGAAGGAATGCGCGAGCGGCGTGGTGAGAAAGCTGCCGTCGCCCTGGCGCACGGTGACCTGGCCCGCCAGGGTCTCGGAATGGCCCTCCTTCGCGAGGATGCGGCAGCTGAGCGCGAGCTTCTCGGCATCGCTCCACTGGCCGTGGCGGAGGCCCTCGAGCCCCGGGAGCGCGGCGGCGGGCGAAGCGGCGGTGGCGGTGGTGTTCACGCAGGGGTCCTTCATCGATGGTTGCGATGACCGTCAATGTAGGAAGCGGACCCGCGCCCGGCCTTGCACCTGCGCGCACGCGCGTTGATCCAGCGCGCCGCCGCGGCCCCTCATGGAAAGTCTCGATGCGCGGTCGGCGTGCGCCGTCCAGACTGCGCACGCCGGCCGCGCCTGGCACGGCGCGTGCACGCGCCCTCCGGCACCACCCGCCATGCACCAAGACGCCACACCGCACCTGAGCTTCGCGCCGCACCTGCGCCCCTTCTATCCGGGCGACCTGCGCGGCTACTCGAGCGCGCTCGACGCGCTGGTCTATCCCGGCGAGCTCAGCGTGCAGCACAGCCGCCCGCGCATGAGCCTCGAGGCCTGCAGGCTCGTGGGCGGCGGCATCGCGATCAGCTTCGACTCGACGCCCATGCAGGTGCACCATGCGGCGGGCCAGTCCGCGCACGACAGCGCGGGCGAGGTGCTCGCGATGATCGCGGTCGACGGCGAAGGCTGCATCGAGCAGGCCGGCCGCCGCCTGCCGTTCCGCGCCGGCGACATCGTCTTCCGCACCACGCGCCTGCCCTCCACCTGCACGCTGGCCGAATCGGGCCGGCTGGTCCAGCTGCGCCTGCCGGCCACGCGCTTCTTCGGCATCTATGCCGACCTGCGCGAGCGCTTCGAACCCGCGCTCGCGCCGGCCGGCTCGCGGCTGGCCGCATCGGCGCGCCACCAGCTCGACGGGCTGTTCGCGGTGCATCCGCGGCCGCATCCGGCGCTGGCCTACTTCTCGGAGCAGTCGCTGGTCTCGCTGCTCGCCGCCGTGTACTGCGAATCGGTGACCGGCGACGCGCGCCCGCCCGCCCACGACCGCTGGCAGCAGCTCGCGGCCTACGTCGAGGCCAACCTCTGCGACGCCGAGCTCTCGGTCGAGGCGATCGCGCGCGAGCTCGGCATCTCCAAGCGGCTCGTGCACCGGCTGTTCGCGGCGCGGCAGACGCAGTACGGCGCCTACCTGCGCACGCGCCGGCTCGAGCGCGCGCGCGAGGAGCTCGCCAACCACCGCCTCGCGCACCTGAGCGTGAGCGAGATCGCCTTCCGCAACGGCTTCAACGACCCGAGCCACTTCAGCCGCGCCTTCCGCGAGCGCTTCGGCGCCACGCCGGGCGGCTACCGCGCGGCGGCCTGACCGCGGCGCGCACCCTGCGCGCGGCGCTCGGAATGGCCTGTCCGTCGTCGCTTCAGCTGTAGCGCTGCTCGAGCGCGTCCCACTCGGGCTTGCCGACCAGCCGCTGGCGCTCGGCGAAAGGCGCGACCAGCGCCGGGTCCTCGTCGAGCCGGCGGTTGTCGCGCAGCGAGCCCAGCGCCCGCTGCATGCCCGCCACCGCGCCCTGCAGCGCGGCATTCGCATAGAGCACGAAGCCGTAGCCCATGCCGCCGAGTTCCTCGGCGCTCACGATCGGCGTGCGGCCGCCCACGACCATGTTCATGAGCTGCGGGCGGTCGAGCCGCTGCGGCAGCGCCCGGATCTGCTCGGCCGTGGTCACGGCCTCGACGAACAGGATGTCGGCGCCGGCCTCCGCGAACTTCTGCGCGCGCTCGACCGCGGCCTCGAAGCCGTGCACCGCGCAGGCGTCGGTGCGCGCCATGATCATCAGCCCGGCGTCCTGGCGCGCGTCGGCCGCGGCCTTGATCTTCGAGACCGCCTCCTCGGTGGAGATCACGTCCTTGCCGCTGAAGTGGCCGCAGCGCTTGGGCGCGACCTGGTCCTCGAACTGGATGCAGTCCGCGCCCGCGCGCTCGAGCGTGCGCACCGTGTGGCGCACGTTGAGCGCGTTGCCGAAGCCGGTGTCGGCATCGACGATCAGCGGCAGGCGCACGGCGTCGCGGATGCGCGCCGTGTGGTCGGCGATCTCGGCCAGGCCCATGAAGCCCTGGTCGGGCAGGCCGAACCACATGTTGGTGACGCCGGCGCCGGTGACGTAGAGGGCCTCGAAGCCGAGGTCCTCGACCACCTTGGCCGACAGCGCGTTGAAGACGCCGGGCACGAGGGTGCCGCGGCGGGCCTGCGCGAGCGCGCGCAATTGCTGCTTGGTGTTCATGGGGGTCCTGCTCACTTTTCCTGCATGTGCGCGGCCTTGACGATCTCGCCCAGGCGCCTGCGTTCGGCATCGACGAACTTCACGAACTCGGCGCGCGTGCCGCCGATCGGCTCGATGCCCAGGCCCTTGAGCTTGGCCACGGTGGCGGGCTCGCGCATCGCCTTGTCGACCGCCGCGGCGACCTTGTCGAGGATGTCCTCGGGCGTGCCGCGCGGCGCATGCAGGCCGGCCCAGTGCGCGATCTGCAGGTCGGCGAAGCCCTGCTCCACCGCGGTCGAGAGCTCGGGATAGGCCGAGATGCGCCGGGTCCAGGTGGTGGCGAGCGGCTTGAACTTGCCGTCGCCGCGGATGTGCGGCAGCGCGATGATGCTGGCCTCCGAGGTGCCTTCGACCTGGCCGCCGAGCACGGCGGTGGTGCTTTCGGAACCGCTCTTGTAGGGCACGGGCTGCAGCTTGGCGCCGTACTTGACGTTGAGCATCTCGGCCACGAAGTGCGGCGTGCTGCCGGTGCCGGCGGTCGCGAAGTTGAAGCCCACGCCCTTCTTCGAGGCCTCGACGAAGTCGCGCAGGTTCTCGTAGGGCGCCGACTTGGGCACCACCACCACCGAGGGCGCGAGGCCGATCATCGCGACCGGCACGAGGTCCTCGTCCTTGAACGGCAGCGACTTCTTGATCATGCTGTTCGAGATCACGCCCGCCGCGCTGATCAGGAAGGTGTAGCCGTCGGGCGCGCTCTTGGCCACGATGTCGGCGCCGAGCGAGCCGCCCGCGCCCGGGCGGTTGTCGATCACCACCGGCTGGCCGAGCACCTTCGAGGCGCCTTCGGCCGCGGCGCGCGCCATCAGGTCGTTGGCGCCGCCGGCCGCGAAAGGCACCACGAAGCGCACCGGCTTGGCGGGCCAGCCCTGGGCCTGGGCGGCGACGGGCAGCCAGCCCGCGAGCGCGGCCGCGGCGCCGGCGGCCAGGATGGAACGGCGAGGGAATGTCATGCAGAAGTCTCCTTGGAATGAGGCGGACCGGGGTCCGCGGGGTTGCCGGGCATTCGGCGCAAACCGCGTGCCACCGCCCGCAAGCCCGCGCGCTCGGTGCCAAGTGCCTGATTCCAAAGGGAATTTCCGGCCGGGCGCGACCGAGGCCCGGGTCCTTGTTTTTCATTTCCGTTTCATTGATGACACAATGAAATCACCGAAATGAACGACACCGCCCCACCCTCGCCCGCCGCGTCCGCGCGCCCCCTCCACATCGTCGCCGTGGCACGCCACCGGCTCGGCCGCGTGCTCGAGCGGCTGGTGCCCGAGGTCGCGGCCGAGGCTTCGGCCCGCATCGAGCAGGTCGGCCACGCCTTCGACGAAGCGGTCGCGGCGGTGCGGGCGCTGCATGCGCGCTCGCCGGTCGATGCGGTGGTGGCCGCGGGGGCGAGCGGCGAATGGCTGCGTCGGCACCTCGACATCCCGGTCGCGATGGTCGAGGTGCGCGGCTTCGACCTGATGCGCGCGCTGGCCGCGGCGCGCGCGATCTCGTCGCGCGTGGGCCTGGTCTCGTTCGAGGGCCCGTCGGAGCATCTCGCGCAACTCGACGCGCTGTTCGGCATGGGCATCGCGCAGTTCAGCTACCGCGGCGCGGACGACGCGCCCGCCTGCGTCGAGGCGCTGCGCGCGGCCGGCGTGGAGGCGGTGGTGGCGCCAGGGCTGGTGGCCGACCTCGCCGAGCAGGCCGGCATCGCGAGCGTGCTGATGTATTCCGACGAGGCCGTGCGCCAGGCGCTGCACGACGCGGTGCATCTCGCGCGCCTGCGCCGCGCCGAGCGCGCGCGCCATGCGCGGCTCGCGACCATCCTCGGCGAACTGCAGGACGGCGTGGTCGCGGTCGACCTGCGCCAGCGCATCGAGGCGCTCAACCCCGTCATGGCCGAGCTGCTAGGCGCCCCTTCCGCCGACCTCGCGGGCCGCGTGCTCAGCGAGGTGGCGCCCGCGCTCGACCTCGGCGCCACGCTGCTGCTGCGCGAGCCGCCGGCCGAGGAGGTGCTGCAGATCGGCATGCGCACGCTGGTCGTGCGGCGCGCGCCGATCGTCGAGAACGGCGAGGTCACGGGCGCGCTGCTGGTGTGCCGCGACCCGGCCGTGATCCAGCGCGCCGACCGCCACCTGCGCGCCAACCAGCAGCGCCAGCGCGGCGCGCATGCGCGCTACCGCATCGAGGCCTTCGCGGGTGACAGCCCCGCGGCGCGCCGCGTGCGCGAGCTCGCGGCGCAGTGCGCGGCGAGCGACGCCACGGTGCTCGTGGTCGGCGAGAGCGGCACCGGCAAGGAGCTGGTGGCGCAGGGCATCCACAGCGCGAGCCGGCGCGCGAGCCAGCCCTTCCTGGCGGTGAACTGCGCCGCGCTCGGCGAAAGCCTGCTCGAGAGCGAGCTGTTCGGCTACGAGGAAGGCGCCTTCACCGGCGCACGGCGCGGCGGCAAGACCGGGCTGGTCGAGGCGGCCCACACGGGCACGCTGTTCCTCGACGAGATCGGCGACATGCCGCTGGCGCTGCAGACGCGGCTGCTGCGCGTGCTGCAGGAGCGCGAGGTGCTGCGCCTGGGCGCGACGGCCGCGGTGCCGGTGGACCTGCGCGTGATCGCGGCCACCCATGCGGACCTCGCGGCGCAGGTCGAGCGCGGCCTGTTCCGCCGCGACCTCTACTACCGGCTCGCGGTGCTGCGCATCGAGACGCCGCCGCTGCGCGAGCGCGCCGAGGACGTCGCGGCGCTCGCCGCGGCGCTGATGGCGCGCC
>CBHTTS010000276.1:0-7043 GCA_966095775.1 uncultured Variovorax sp.
CGATGAACTTCTGCGTCAACACCAGCCCGCTGGCCGGCCGCGAAGGCAAGTTCGTCACCAGCCGCCAGATCTGGGACCGCCTGCAGAAGGAACTGCAGCACAACGTCGCGCTGCGCGTGAAGGAAACCGACGAGGACGGCATCTTCGAGGTGTCGGGCCGCGGCGAACTGCACCTGACCATCCTGCTGGAGAACATGCGCCGCGAGGGCTACGAGCTGGCGGTCTCCAAGCCGCGCGTGGTCTTCAAGGACATCGACGGCGTCAAGTGCGAGCCGATCGAGCTGGTGACGGTGGACGTCGAGGAGCAGCACCAGGGCGGCGTGATGCAGGCGCTGGGCGAGCGCAAGGGCGACCTGGTGAACATGGAACCGGACGGCCGCGGCCGCGTGCGCCTGGAGTACCGCATCCCGGCGCGCGGGCTGATCGGCTTCTCCAACGAGTTCCTCAACCTCACGCGCGGCTCGGGCCTGATCTCGAACATCTTCGACCGCTACGAGCCGTTCAAGGGCGACATCGGCGGCCGCAAGAACGGCGTGCTGATCTCGATGGACGACGGCGAGATCTTCACCTACGCGCTCGGCAAGCTCGACGACCGCGGCCGCATGTTCGTGAAGGCGAACGACCCGGTGTACGAAGGCATGATCGTCGGCATCCACAGCCGCGACAACGACCTGGTGGTGAACGCCACGCGCACCAAGCAGCTGACCAACTTCCGCGTCTCGGGCAAGGAAGACGCGATCAAGATCACGCCGCCGATCGAACTCACGCTCGAATACGGCGTGGAGTTCATCGAGGACGACGAGCTGGTCGAGATCACGCCCAAGAGCGTGCGCCTGCGCAAGCGCTTCCTGAAGGAGCACGAGCGCAAGCGCGCCAGCCGCGAAATGGCGAGCTGAGCCCGGCGGGCCTGCGATGCGCCTGACGCACGGCGGCGCGGTGTGGCTGATGGTCGTCGTGACCCTGATGTGGAGCACGGCGGGGATGGTCACGCGCCACCTCACGCAGGCGCACAGCTTCGAGGTCACCTTCTGGCGCAGCTTCTTCACGATGCTCGCGCTGCTCGTGATCCTGCCGCTGTGGCGCGGCCGCGCGGTGTTCCCGCAGATCCGCCACGGTGGGCGCGCGCTCTGGACCTCGGGCGTGTGCTGGACCGTGATGTTCACCGCCTTCATGGTGGCGCTCACGCTCGCCTCGACCGCGAGCGTGCTGGTCACGATGTCGCTCGGACCGCTCTTCACCGCGCTCGCGGCGCGTCTGTTCATCGGCCATCGGCTGCCGCTGCGCACCTGGGTCGCGATCGTGGTCGCCGGGGTCGGCATCGCGTGGATGTACGGCTCGCGGCTCGCGGGCGGGGCGAGCGGCGACTGGCTGCTCGGCACGCTGGTCGCGCTGTGCGTGCCGATCGCGGGCGCGACCAACTGGACCGTGGTCCAGCACGCCCATGGCCAGGGCCGGGAGGTGGACCTCGTTCCCGCGGTGCTGATCGGCGCCGTGCTCAGCGTGCTGGTCACGCTGCCGCTCGCGCTGCCGTTCCAGGCGAGCGCGCGCGACCTCGGCCTGCTGGCCTTCCTCGGCGTGTTCCAGCTCGCGATCCCGTGCGTGCTGTCGGTGCTATGCGCGCGCGTGCTCAAGGCGCCGGAGGTCGCGCTGCTGGCGCTGCTCGAAGTGATCTTCGGCATCGCGCTGGCGTGGATCGGCGCGGGCGAGCAGCCCGCCGCGAGCGTGCTCACCGGCGGCGCGCTGGTGATCGGCGCGCTGGTGTTCAACGAGCTGCTGGCGCTGCGCGCGCGCCGCACGCCGCTGCCCGACGCCACGCTGCCGGGCGCGCACTGAGCCGCGCGGCAGGCGAAAAAAAGCCCCGGTCGAATGCCGGGGCCTCGTCGCGGTCAACGCGTCACGCGATCAGGGGCGCGCGACCTTCCAGGCGCCGTTCAGCGCGCCGTCGCCCGTGCGGTCGCCGGGCTTGGCGTCCTTGGCCCAGTAGTAGAGCGGCGAGCCCTTGTAGGCCCACTGACGCTTGCCGTCCTCGCGCACGATGATGGTGTAGCCACCCATCGGCTTGGCGGTCTCCGCGACCGGCAGCGGGGGCCAGTTGGCGGCGCACTGGCCGTTGCATGCGGAAGTGCCCGCGCCGGCCGTGTCGCGCGCGAAGGTGTAGAGCGTCATGCCGTTCGGTCCGACCAGCACGCCGTCGGCGGTGCGGGTGGGCGTGTCGGGCGCGCTGGCGGTCTTGTTGGACATGCTGCCGCAACCGGCGAGCAATGCCGCCGCGAGGATCGAGGCGCTGAGCAATTTCATGCAGTTTCTCCTTCAGTTGATAAATCGCCAAAAACAAGCGGGTGCTTCGAGCGACTCCGGCAGTGTATGCCGGGGTCAAGACAAATCCCGGTAGGCAAGCATCGCGACTTGGCGCAGAACGTCGCGCGGAAGCTTGCCCGCCACCGCATAGCCGAAACCCTGGTCCACCCAGTAGAAGCTCGGCACCGGGCCATCGACCGCGAAGCGGAACGCGGTCTCGCGCGCGCCCGGCGCGTCGGGCGCCTGCCGTCCGATGTAGAGCGTGACCCGTTCGCCGGCCGCGTCCTCGAACATGAACTGCGCGCGCGCGTCGTTCCCGCCCGGCAGCAGCCGGCCGCCGACCAGCGTGAAACCCAGCGGCCGCAGGTCGGGCACCTTGAGCGGCCGGTCGAGCCGCTTCGACAGCCACTGCACGAGGTGCTGCTGCTCGAGCGCGGCCACCTCGACCGGATGCCTTTTCTCGGGCGCATAGACCGCATGCGCGACCGAGGCCGCATGCACGAACTCGCGCAGCGCCGGCGCCCCGGCCAGCGCCGCCGAGGTGCCGCGGTGGGCGTTCCATTGGGCGTTGCCGATCCAGCCGGCGGCGAAGGCGAGCAGCACGCCCGCGGCGATCCCCCCGAGGCGCAGCCAGCCGGCCGCGCGCGGCCGGCCGCCGTGCCGCAGCCGCTGCATCTCCGCGGGCAGGGCTTCGTCGAGCTGCTCGCGGTGCAGCTGGCCTACGGCCTCGCGCTGGGCGCGCCAGGCCGCGGCGCGCGCGGCCAGCGCCGGGTCGTGCGCCAGCGCGCGTTCGACTTCGTCGCGGCGTCCGGGCGAAAGCCGGCCGTCGACCAGCGCATGCAGCTCGTCATCGGTGGGGGGCAGGGCGGGGCGGTCGATCATGGCCGGGTGTGCGTTACTTGAGGCGGCGCAGCGCCGGGCGGCCCGGCGGCGAGGCGCCGTCCATCAGCGCCTGCAGCCGCGTGCGGGCGCGCGACAGGCGCGACATCACGGTGCCCACGGGAATGCCGAGCACCCTGGCCACCTCGGCGTAGGACAGGTCTTCGAGGCTCACCAGCAGCAGGACGGCGCGCTGCTCCTCGGGCAATTGCAGCAGGCAGCGCTGCAGATCGAGCCCGGCCTGGAGGTCGCGTCCGGCGTCGGCGGCGCCGTGCAGCTCCTGCGCGGCCTCGTCGATCGGCACGAGCCGGCCCGGTGCCGGCATGCGCCGCGTCTGGCTCGCGAAGATGTTGTGCATGACGGTGAAGAGCCAGGCGCGCAGGTCGCTGCCGGCCACCCAGAGCCGCCACTTGCGGCAGGCGCGCTCGAGCGTGTCCTGCACCAGGTCGTCGGCCGCCCAGGCGTTGCCCGTCAGCGCGCGCGCATAGCGGCGCAGGCTGGGGATGTGGTCGGCGAGCAGGCGGGCGTCCATGGGTCGGTCAGGGCATCGGACGGTTCCGATGACACCGCACAAACGCGCGCCGCGGGTCGTTTATTCCATGCCGCCCGAAAAAAATCAGCGGTTGCGGCTCTTCATCGCGCGCTCCACCTCGCGCTTGCCTTCGCGGTCCTTGATGGTGTCGCGCTTGTCGTGCTCGGCCTTGCCCTTGGCGAGCGCGATCTCGCACTTCACCTTGCCCGCCTTCCAGTGCAGGTTCAGCGGCACCAGCGTGTAGCCCTTTTGTTCGACCTTGCCGACGAGGCGCCGGATCTCCGCCTTGTGCAGCAGCAACTTCTTGGTGCGGATCGAGTCAGGATTGACATGCGTCGACGCGCTCTTGAGCGGATTGATCTGCAGGCCCAGGACGAACAGTTCGCCGTCGCGGATCACCACGTAGCCGTCGGTCAGCTGGACCTTGCCCTCGCGCAGCGACTTGACTTCCCAGCCTTCGAGCACGATGCCGGCTTCGAAGCGTTCCTCGAAGAAATAGTTGTACGCGGCCTTCTTGTTTTCGGCGATGCGGGAGGAGGTGTCTTGTTTCTTGGTGGCCATGGCTCGGACATATGGGGACGCATGGCTTCAATACAATCCGTCGCGCACGCTGTCCCGATTCTATGAAAACAGTCAACAAGTCCGTCCTCATCTGGTACAGCGCCGAAGAGATGTACGCGCTCGTCACCGACGTGGAGAAGTATCCGCAGTTCCTGCCCTGGTGCGACAAGGCCCGCGTCATCGAGGAGGACGAGGCCGGCATGACGGCCGAGGTGGGCCTGGCGTTCGCGGGCCTGCACCAGAGCTTCACCACCCGCAACACGCACCTGCCGGGGCGCGAGGTGCAGCTCAAGCTCGTGGACGGACCGTTCTCGAACCTCGACGGCACCTGGAAGTTCACGCCCGTGGGCGAGCCCGGCGAGCGCGCCTGCCGGGTCGAGCTGCACATGAGCTACGGCTTCAGCAACTTCGCGCTGCAGGCGCTCGTCGGGCCGGTGTTCGACACCGTCGCCTCGAGCCTGGTCGAGGCTTTCGTCAAGCGCGCCGAGCAGGTCTACGGCTCGGCCTGAGCATGATCGAGGTCACGCTGAGCTGCTCGACCGCGCCGCGCGAGGTCTTCGAGCAGGTGCTGCGGCTGCCGCCGGGCGCGACCGTCGCCGATGCGGTGGCGGCGAGCGAACTCGGCCGGCGCCATCCGCAGCTCGACTGGCGCGCGACCCTGACGCCGGGCATCTGGGGCAGGGAGGCCGCGTGGGACCGGCCGCTCGCCGACGGCGACCGCGTCGAGCTGTGCCGGCCGCTGGCCGTCGATCCGAAGGTGGCGCGGCGCGAACGCTTCCAGCGCCAGGGCGCGCGCGGCACGGGCCTGTTCGCCAACCGGCGCAAGGGCGGCAAGGCCGGCTACTGAGCGCCGCTCGCCGGGCGGCGTGCGCTACTTGCAGTCGCTCTGGATGACCGACTGGATGCGCTTCTGCTCCGCGGCGCGCGCGGCGTCGTCCATGATCTCGCGCTCGCCGCTCGCGTTGACCCGCGCGACGCGCATGCCGCTGTCGAAGGTGGCCTTGGCCTGGCGCGCGCGGTCGCAGTTCTCGGCCTTGGCCTTGGCCTGCTTCTGGGCCTCGGCCTCCTGCTTGGCCTTTTCCTCGGCCTGGGCCTTCTTGGTCTTTTCCTCGAGTTCCTTGTCGACGCCCGAGGGCTTGGGCGCGGCGGGCTTGGCCGCCGCGGCTTCGGCCGCGGGCGCCGGCTCGGCCGGCGCCGGGGCGACGCCGCCGCGCGAAGGCGGCATGCCGGCGCGGCGCAGGATGTTCTTCTCGGGCACGTCGGGCGGCGGGGCCTGGTCGCTGAAGACCTTCTTGCCGTTCTTGTCGATCCACTGCCATTGCGCGCCGGCCGTGAGCGGCAGCAGGCAAACCCATCCCAGTACGAGCCAATGCGCGAATTTCATGGCGGCGAGTTTAGCCGCGCCTTACGTTTTGCAACATCGCGGCGGCGACGCGGGCGGCGCGCGAGTTGGGATTTGGCGACGTTTCCGGCGCCTCCGGCGGGGCGCCTGGCGGCGGCCGAAGCCCCGGGCGAGCGGACCGGGGCCGGGCGTCGCTACAATCCTTCTTTTGGAGCCTCACCCATGCGCCTTCTCGGCAAAGCGCTCACCTTCGACGACGTGTTGCTGGTGCCAGCGTACTCCCAGGTCCTGCCCAAGGACACCTCCCTCGCCACCAAGCTCTCCCGCAACATCACGCTGAACCTGCCGCTCGTCTCGGCGGCCATGGACACCGTGACCGAAGCCCGCCTCGCGATCGCGATCGCGCAGGAGGGCGGCATCGGGATCGTGCACAAGAACCTCACCGCGCAGCAGCAGGCCGCCGAAGTGGCCAAGGTCAAGCGCTACGAGTCGGGCGTGCTGCGCGATCCGGTGGTCATCACCCCCACGCACACCGTGCTGCAGGTGATGCAGCTGTCCGACGAGCTCGGCGTGTCGGGCTTCCCGGTGGTCGACGGCGGCAAGGTGGTGGGCATCGTCACCGGCCGCGACCTGCGCTTCGAGACCCGCTACGACGTGCCGGTCAGCGAGATCATGACGCCGCGCGAGAAGCTCGTGACCGTGCGCGAGGGCGCCACGCCCGCCGAGGCCAAGGCGCTGCTCAACAAGTACAAGCTCGAGCGGCTGCTCGTCATCGACGACAACTTCGTGCTCAAGGGCCTGATCACCGTCAAGGACATCACCAAGCAGACCAGCTTCCCCAATGCCGCGCGCGACGCCTCGGGCCGCCTGCGCGTGGGCGCGGCGGTCGGCGTGGGCGAGGGCACCGAGGAGCGCGTCGAGGCGCTGGCCAAGGCCGGCGTGGACGCCATCGTGGTGGACACCGCGCACGGCCACAGCAAGGGCGTGATCGAGCGCGTGCGCTGGGTCAAGCAGAACTATCCGCAGGTCGACGTGATCGGCGGCAACATCGCCACCGGCGACGCCGCGCGCGCGCTCGTCGAGGCGGGCGCCGACGCGGTCAAGGTCGGCATCGGCCCGGGCTCGATCTGCACCACCCGCATCGTGGCCGGCGTGGGCGTGCCGCAGATCATGGCGGTCGACAGCGTCGCCACCGCGCTGCAGGGCACCGGCGTGCCGCTGATCGCCGACGGCGGCATCCGCTATTCGGGCGACATCGCCAAGGCCATCGCGGCCGGCGCCAGCACCGTGATGATGGGCGGCATGTTCGCCGGCACCGAGGAGGCGCCGGGCGAGATCGTGCTGTTCCAGGGCCGCAGCTACAAGAGCTACCGCGGCATGGGCTCGATCGGCGCCATGCAGCAGGGCAGCGCCGACCGCTACTTCCAGGAA
>CBHTTS010000277.1:0-7031 GCA_966095775.1 uncultured Variovorax sp.
AGCGTGTACTGGATCAGGTCGTTGGTGCCGATCGAGAGGAAGTCGAAGTACTTCAGGAAGGTCTTGAGCGTGAGCGCGGCGGCCGGGATCTCGATCATCGCGCCGAGCTTCACCCGGCCGTAGACAGCGCCGCGGTTGTCGAGCTCGGTGCGCGCGAGCTCGATCAGCGCGAGCGTCTGCCGGATCTCGCTCACGTGCGCGAGCATCGGGATCAGCAGGTGGATCTCGCCGTGCGCGGCCGCGCGCAGGATCGCGCGCAGCTGCGTGAGGAACATCGCGGGATCGGCCAGGCTCCAGCGGATCGCGCGCAGGCCGAGCGCGGGATTCAGGTGCTCCTGCTTGAAGCCCTTGCCGTCGAGCGGCTTGTCGGCGCCCACGTCGATGGTGCGGATCGTGACCGGCATGCCCTGCATGCCCTCGACCGCGCGCTTGTAGGCCTGGTACTGCTCCTCCTCGTCGGGCAGGCGGGCCTGGTGCTGCGACTCGCGGCCCATGAAGAGGAACTCGCTGCGGAACAGCCCCACGCCCACCGCGCCGGCCTTGACCGCGCCCTCGGTGTCCTCGGGCATCTCGATGTTGGCGAGCAGCTCGACGCGCTGGCCGTCGAGCGTGACCGCAGGCTTGTGGCGCAGCCGCGCGAGCCGGCCGCGCTCGAGGTCGCCCTGGCGCTGCTTGAAGCCGTACTCGGCCAGGATGATCGGCGAGGGGTCGACGATCATCACGCCGTCGTCGCCGTCGATGATCACCCAGTCGTCCTGCCGCACCAGCTGGCTGGCGCTGCGCGCGCCGACCACGGCCGGGATGTCCATGCTGCGCGCGACGATCGCGGTGTGCGAGGTGCGCCCGCCCACGTCGGTCACGAAGCCCGCGAACACGCTCTTCTTGAACTGGAGCATGTCGGCGGGCGAGAGATCGTGCGCGATCAGCACCAGCGGCGCGTCGATGCCGTCGCCCGCGGTCGGGTCGTCGTCCTCCTCGTCGGCCGGACGCTTGCGGCGCGGCGGACTCGGCGCGAGCACCGCGGCGGTGCCCTTCATGCGGTGCAGCAGCCGCTCGACGACCTGCTCGAGGTCGGCCTTGCGCTCGCGCAGGTACTCGTCCTCCATCTCGTCGAACTGGCGCGCGATGATCTCGAGCTGCGTGGTCAGCGCCCATTCGGCGTTGTAGAGCCGGTCGGTGATCCAGTGCTTCACGCCGCCCGTCAGCGCCTCGTCCTGCAGCAGCAGCTGGTGCACCTCGAGCAGCGCCGCGAGTTCGTG
Organism: uncultured Variovorax sp.; assembly: GCA_966095775.1. GTDB lineage: Bacteria > Pseudomonadota > Gammaproteobacteria > Burkholderiales > Burkholderiaceae_C > Variovorax. The sequence continues at coordinate 1,260 of CBHTTS010000277.1, forward strand.
CGGCGCGTCGTTGGGCCCCATCTGCGAGACGCTGGCCTGCAGCTTCGCGAGCTCCTCGGCCACCTCGTTGCGCGCGGTGCGCACGCGGTCGATCTCGGCCTCGATCTCCTCCGGCTTGATGAAGTAGTGCGCCACGTCGATGCGGCTGGACACCACCAGCACCGCGCGCCCGATGGCGATGCCGCGGGCGACCGGGAGACCGTGGATCGAGATCGTCATTCGCCTTCGCCGAACTTGTCGTTCATCAGCTGGAGGATCGCTTCCATCGCCTCTTCCTCCTGCGGGCCGTTGGTCTCGAGCTCGACCGTCACGCCCAGGCCCGCGGCCAGCATCATCACGCCCATGATGCTCTTGGCGTTGATGCGGCGGTCGCCGCGCGAGAGCCACACCTCGCAGGGAAAGCTGCCTGCGAGCTTGGTGAGCTTGGCCGATGCGCGCGCATGCAAACCCAGCTTATTGCTGATGGTCACGGATTTCTTGATCACTGTGCTTTCTCTTGGCCTGGTTCTGGGGAGCCGCCACCGCCACCTGCATGACGCCCGCGGTACCGCCCGCGATCGCGCGCTGCACCAGCGAATCGAGCGGCTCGTGGCGGTAGGTCACGGCGCGCAGCAGCATCGGCAGGTTGACGCCCGCGATCAGGCGCGAGCGCACCCCGTCGACGAGCTTCTGCGCGACGTTGCAGGGGGTGGCGCCGAACACGTCGGCGAGCACCAGCACTTGCGAGCGCGGCGCGCTGAGCTGCTGCGCGAGCGTGATGCGCGCGGCCGCGAGCGTTTCCTCGGGCGACACGTTGGGCAGCACGTCGAGCGCGACGATGGCCTGCTCGCAGTCGGGAAACACATGCAGCGCGCACCGCCGCAGCGCCTGGGCGAACGGTGAGTGGGCGATGATGAGGATGCTGCTGTTCATGCGAAGCGAAGGGGGACGCGTCGATTATGCGGGGGCGCCCCGGACAGGGAGGCCGGAAAGGCCGCGCGGCGCGCGGCGGAACGGATCGGGCGGCGGCTCATGGCAGGCGCAGCCCTTCGAAGAAGGTGGTTGCTGCGTCGGCGGCCGAGGGGCGGCCGAGCACCGTCGCCTGGTAGAGCGCCACCCGGCCATCCTTCTGCGACTGGGCGAACCAGAGCATCCGGACCGGCGCGGCGCCCTGCTGCGCCTCGAGCCGCACGGGTGCCGGCGCTGCGGCGGCGTGCTTGAGCGTGGCCGGCGCCTCGGTCGCGGCGACCTCGCCGAGCTGGCCGCGCGTGGCGGCGCGCCAGGCCCGCAGCCAGGCTTCGGCCTGCGCCGGGCCGTCCGCTGTGGCATGGGCGACGGCGAAGGTCGCGCCGCCGGTCTCGCAGCCCGCCATGTCGATGCGCACCGTTTCGGGGCCGAACGGCAGCGCGCGTTCGGCCCGGTCGGGCTTGCAGGGCAGCAGGGCCACCAGGCCCGCGTCGGCGACCGGCACCTCGCGCCAGTTGAAAGTCGGGCTGCAGGCGGCCACCGCGGCGGCAGCCAGCACGGGCCAGGAGCGGGAAACGGGCGAGGGCATCGGCACGATTATCCCGCCGGCCGGCCCCGGGGCATGCGGCAGGCCGCGCCAGCGCGATCGGCGCGGCGGAACTAAAATCGCGCCGCCCTCCTCCACCGCTTGCCATGAAGAAATACATCGCCGCCGCTGCCGTCGTCCTGGCCCTCGTGGCCGGCGTGGGCGTCTACCTCGGCTCCGGCACCACGGCCGCGCCGGCATCGACCTTCGTGCTGCTCGACGGCAGCAGGAAGAGCACCGACGACCTCAAGGGCAAGGTCACGCTGGTCAACTTCTGGGCCACGAGCTGCGTGACCTGCGTGGCGGAGATGCCCAAGGTCATCGCCACCTACGACAAGTACAAGTCGCAGGGCTACGACACCCTCGCGGTGGCCATGAGCTACGACCCGCCGAGCTACGTGGTCAACTTCGCCGAGACGCGCAAGCTGCCGTTCAAGGTCGCGATCGACAACACGGGCAGCGTGGCCCAGGCCTGGGGCGACGTGAAGCTCACGCCGACCACCTACCTCGTCAACAAGAAGGGCGAGATCGTCAAGCGCTACGTGGGCGAGCCCGATTTCGCCGAACTGCACAAGCTGATCGAGAAGCTGCTCGCCGAGGCCTGACGGCCGCGTTCGCGCAACCCACGAAAAAGCGCTCCCGCGGGAGCGCTTTTTTCTTTGCGGCACCAGCCGGCACGCTCACTGGCTGCGGAAACTGTCGTGGCAGGCCTTGCAGCTCGCGGCGGTAGGACCGAACTGGGCCTTGAGCGCGTCGATGTTGCCGGCCTTGGCCGCGACCACCAGCTTGCCGGTCTCGGCGATCAGCTTGTCCTGGTGCTCCTTGAACTTCGGCGCCTCCTTCCAGACCTCGAGCTTGCTCTTGCCGCCCTCGGTGCCGGCGGCGAAGCCGGCCCAGGGCAGCCTGGCCATGTCGGCCACGACCTCGGCGTTGGCGGCAGCGGCCGCGGCGTCGTACGGCACGCGGCCATTGGCCATGGCGCCGAGACGGCCGAAATGCTGGCCCATCACGAACAACGCGCTCTGGCGGTACTTGATGGCGTCCTCGGTCTTGGCGAACTGCGCCGCGGCCGGCAGGGACAGGGCGGCGCACGACGCGGCCATGGCGAACACTGCGAATCGAATCATCGGGGGGTCCTCGTTATGGGTGCGACACCGTCGAGCGCGGTGCCGGGCCGAGTGTAGGGGAGCGTCGTGACGGCGCATAGCAACAACCCGAAGCCTGCGGCGGCGCGGACTTTGCTAATCTGCGCCTTCCGCAGTTTTCTGCGCCCCCAGCCTTTTCGATGACAGACTCCTCCGCGGCCGGCACCCCGGCCGCTCCGTCCGGCGAGCCCGTTGCCACCCGCATCTGGGACCTGCCGACGCGCCTCTTCCACTGGATCCTGGGCGTGGCCGTGATCGGCCTGATCGCCACCGGCCTCGGCGGCGTGATGGAATGGCATTTCCGGCTCGGCTACGCGGTGCTGGCGCTGCTGCTGTTCCGCCTGCTCTGGGGTTTCGTCGGCGGACGCTGGTCGCGCTTCGCGGCCTTCTTCTACGGGCCCGGCTCGCTGGTCGCCTACCTGCGCGGCCGCGCCCATCCCGACCATGTGATCGGCCACACGCCGCTCGGTGCGCTGTCGGTGTTCGCGGTGCTGGTGGTGCTCGCGCTGCAGGTCGCCTCGGGACTGGTGGCGGACGACGAGATCGCCGCCGCGGGGCCGCTCTCGCGCTTCGCCCCGGGCGCGCTGGTGAGCCTCGCCACGGGCTGGCACAAGGGCTGGGGCAAGACGATCGTGATCGCGCTCGTAAGCCTGCACGTGCTCGCGATCCTCTTCTACGTGCTGGTCAAGCGGCACCGGCTGGTGCGGCCGATGCTCTCGGGCGACAAGCTGATCGCCGCCTCCGAGGGCCGGGTCGCGCCGAGCCGCGACGACGGCGCCTCGCGCGGGCTCGCGCTCGTGCTCTTCGCGGTGTGCGCCGGCGTGGCGTACTGGATTGCCTCGCTGCGCATATGAGCTTCTCGGTCTCGCGGCCCCTGCCGCTCTCGCACACCCCGGCCGTCGTGCTGCTGACGCCCGACGACGCCGACGAACTCGATGCCGCGCGCGCGATCTTCCGCGACTACGCGGGCTCGCTCGCGATCGACCTGTGCTTCCAGAACTTCGAGCAGGAGGTGGCCGCGCTGCCGGGCGACTATGCCGAGCCGCGCGGCGCGCTGCTGCTGGCGCTGGTCGACGCGGACCACATCAAGGAAGAGGTCGGCCAGCGCGCGCCGACGCTGCGGCGCGCCAACGGTTCGATCGCGCACGTGGCCGGCTGCTGCGCGCTGCGTCCGCTCGACAACGCCGACTATGCGAACGCGGCGGAAATGAAGCGCCTCTACGTGCGCCCGGGCTTCCGCGGGCTGGGCGTGGGCCGGCAGCTCGCCGAGGCCATCCTCGACGCGGCGCGCGGTGCGGGCTACGCCTGCGTGCTGCTCGACACGCTCGACGACATGGAGTCGGCCCGCGCGCTCTACGAGGACCTGGGCTTCGTCGAGGTGCCGCCCTACTACCACAACCCCATCGCGGGGGCGCACTACCTGAAGGTCGACCTCTAGGCGGCGACTCAGCCGCGCGCCTGCGCGAGCAGCGTGTCGGCGTCGCTGACCTCGAACTTGCCCGGGGCCTCGACGTTGAGCGCGGCGACCTTGCCGTCCTTCACGAGCATCGAGTAGCGGTTGCTGCGCAGGCCCATGCCGCGGCCCGTGAGGTCCAGCGTCAGGCCCGTGGCCTTGGCGAACTCGGCGCTGCCGTCGGCCAGCATGCGCACCTTGGTGCCGGTCTTCTGGTCGCGCGCCCAGGCGCCCATCACGAAGGCGTCGTTGACGCTCACGCACCAGATCTCGTCCACGCCCGCGGCCTTGAAGTCCTCGAAGCGCTGCACGTAGCCCGGCACGTGCTTGGCCGAGCAGGTGGGCGTGAAGGCGCCCGGCAGCGCGAACAGCGCGATGGTCTTGCCGGCCGCGGCCTTGCTCACGTCCACGGGGTTCGGGCCGATGCTGCAGCCTTCGCCCTCGACCTCGGAATATTCCTGCAGGGTTGCCGAAGGAAGGGTGTCGCCGACTTTGATCATGTGGATGCTCCTGAAAAAGAAAAACGGCCCACATTGTGGGCCGTTTCGGGGCAGGCTGTCGCGCGCCGGGGGATCAGACCAGGACGGCCTTCTCGACCAGACGGGTCACGACCCAGTTCTTGGTCTTCGAGATCGGACGGCTTTCCGTGATCTCGATGATGTCGCCCATCTTGTACTCGCCCTTTTCGTCGTGGGCGTGGTACTTGCTGGTCTTGGCCACGATCTTGCCGTAGAGCTCGTGCTTCACACGGCGCTCGACGAGCACGGTCACGGTCTTTGCACGCTTGTCGCTGACCACCTTGCCGACCAAGGTGCGCTTGAGGGATTTTTTAGGTTCCGTCATGTTCACTCCTTACTTGGCGGCTTGGGCTTCTTGCTGCTTCTGCGCAAGAACGGTCTTGGCGCGCGCGATGTCGCGGCGGGTCACGCGCAGCGTCGCGGTGTTCGACAGCTGCTGCGTGGCCTTCTGCATGCGCAGGCCGAAGTGGGCCTTCTGCAGATCCTTGATTTCGGCTTGCAGACCCGCGACGTCCTTCTCGCGCAGCGCTGCAGCCTTGCTCACCTTGGCCAAAGCCGCGGTGTCTTTTTTCTTACGTGTTGCCATGGATGTTCTCCTCTCAGGCGCCGAGCTGGCGAGCGACGAACGTCGTGCGCAGCGGCAGCTTGGCGGCGGCCAGGCGGAACGCTTCGCGGGCGAGTTCTTCGGGCACGCCGACGATCTCGAACACGATCTTGCCGGGCTGGATCTCGGCGACGTAGTACTCCGGATTGCCCTTGCCGTTACCCATCCGCACTTCGGCGGGCTTGGTCGAGATCGGCTTGTCCGGGAACACGCGGATCCAGATACGGCCACCGCGCTTCACGTGACGCGAAATCGCGCGGCGAGCGGCTTCGATCTGGCGCGCCGTGAGGCGGCCGCGGTCGGTGCATTTGAGACCGAAGTCACCGAAGGCCACCGAGTTGCCCCGGGTGGCGACGCCGGTGTTGCGGCCCTTTTGTTCCTTGCGGAACTTTCTGCGTGCAGGTTGCAGCATGTTTTGTTACTCCGTGAGGGCCCCGGGTGCTTGCGCACCCGGGAGCGACCGATTACTCGGTCTTGGCACCGTCCGCTGCTGCAGCGGGCGCGGCTTTGCGGACGCGCTT
>CBHTTS010000278.1:0-7029 GCA_966095775.1 uncultured Variovorax sp.
CGTGGTGTGCGTGCTCGCCTTCCGCAAGGGGATCATGGGCGAGATCATCGCGTTCCTCGAGCGGCGGCGCGCGAAGTAGCGCGCCGCGCCGGCCGCGCTCAGGGCAGGGCCGTGATCCGGTTCGTCGCGGGCGGCGTGAGCGGGCTGTTGGCCTTGATGTAGGCCTCGAGCGCGTCCACGTCCTGGTCGCCGCCGAGCGGGTCGGTGCCCTGGTTGAAGGCCGTGAAGTTGTCGCCGCCGGTGGCCAGGAAGCTGTTCATCGTCACGCGGTAGCTCGCGCCGTCGCTCATCGCGGTGCCGTTGAGCGCCATGCCGGTGATGCGCGAGCCCGCGGGCGCCGACAGGCTGTAGCTGTAGCTCAGGCTGCGCGAGGGCAGCAGCACGCGCGGCTGGGCCACCGTGTTGCTGCCGCTGTTGAACTGCTGCTCGAGCACGGCCCGGATCTGCGCGCCGGTCATGGTCTTCACCACCAGGCTGTTGCCGAAGGGCTGCACGCTGAAGATCTGGCCGTAGGTCACGCTGCCGTCGCCGGCCGGCACCAGGTCGGCGCGCACGCCGCCCGGATTCATGAACGCGATCTGCGCGCCGCCCTTGTCGGCCGCGCTGGTGGCGGCGAGCTGCGCGTCGGCGATCAGGTTGCCCAGCACGCTCTCGCGCGAGGCCGTCTGCGTGCGCGTCGCCGGCGCCGCGAGCGTGCCCACCACGCGCTGCACCAGCGGCGCGGCGACCGCAAGGTACTGGCTGACGAGCGCGGCCACCTCCTGGTTCTTGCCGAACACCGGGTACTGGTCGGTCACGGCGATCGTGGTCGCGCCGCTGGTGTAGCCCTCGCCCTGCACGATCACGTTGTCGGCCGTCTTGGCCGTGACCTTGCGCGTGCGGGTGTCGATCGTCAGGTTGATGTCGGTCACGAGCGTGCCGTACTGGCCCGCGCTCGTGAGCAGGAAGGGCCGGGCCGGGTTGGTCTTGCCGTAGTCGCAGACGTAGGGGCGGTGCGTGTGGCCCGAGATCACCACGTCGACGGCCGGATCGAGCCTGTCGAGGATCGGCAGGATGTCGCCGCTCAGGCCGGCGCAGCTCTTGTCGTTGTAGCCGACGGTGGTGGTGCCGCCCTCGTGGACCACGACCACGATCGCATCGGCGCCCTCGGACTTCAGCCGCGGGATCAGCGCGTTGGCGGTGTCGGCCTCGTCCTTGAAGCTCAGGCCCGTGACGCCCGCCGGCGTGACGATGCTCGGCGTGCCCTTGAGCGTCATGCCGATGAACGCCACCTTCACCGTCGCGCCGTCCTTGGTGAAGCTCTTCATGCCGGTGGCCGGGAACAGCGTGCCGCCGTCGCCCTTGACCGTGTTGGCCGCGAGGAAGCCGAAGTTCGCGCCCGGGAACGCCTTGTTGACGCGGCAGGGCTCGAGCGGCGTGTGCTTGGCGCAGCCGCCGTTCTTCATGCGCAGCAGCTCGTTCTGGCCCTTGTCGAACTCGTGGTTGCCGACCGCGTTGAAGTCGATCTTCATCGAGTTCACGGCCTCGATGGTCGGCTCGTCGAGGAACAGCGCCGAGACCAGCGGCGAGGCGCCGATCATGTCGCCCGCGGAGACCACGGCGTTGTTCTCGTTCTTCGCCTTGAGCGCGGCGATCGCCGAGGCGAGGTACGCGGCGCCGCCCGCCGGCACCGACACCGTGCCGCCGCCGCTGGCCGGCGCGGTGATCGAGAGCCGGGGCGGCTCGAGGTTGCCGTGCAGGTCGTTGAAGGCGATGAGCTTCACCTCCACGCTGCTCGGCGCGGCCGGTGCCGGGGCGGGCGCGGGCGCGGGGGCCGGCGCGGGCGGGAGCAGGGGGAGGAATCCGTTCCCGTTGCCGCTGCCGCCGCAGGCGGACAACAGCGCCAGGACCATCCCTGCCGTGGCGACATGCTTCGACGGTGCGTGCACGAGCTTCTCCTGTGCTGGTGGAATGCAGCGCATGCTCGCGATGGCGGATGACGTCGGCGTGACGCCCCCCGTCCGCCGGCCGCGCTCAGAGCTGCAGCCGCGCGGCGTAGCCCGTCATCTCGAGGTAGCCGCGGCCCAGGCGCCGGCCCGCGGCGTCGCGCAGCTCGCTCAGGCCTTCCCAGTAGACCGCGCCGGTCGAGCCGCGGCTGTCGAGCTCCTGGTCGTCGAGCAGCGCCTGCACCTCGAAGTCGCCGCCCGGCGTGCGCACGCGCCAGCGCGTGGGGTAGCGCGCCCGCGTGCGCGGGCTGGTCCAGGCCGGCCCGGCCTCGAAGCGCACCTCGTCGTGGCCGAAGACGCGCAGCGTGCCCTCGCGCGTGCGCAGCGACCCGCCGGCCCAGAGCGCGCTGCCGTCGCGCCGCCGCAGGTGGAAGGCGGTCAGCGCGCCGCCGTCGTCGAGGTTCATGCCGATCCAGTCCCAGCCCACGGCCTCCGGATGCAGCAGCGCCTCGCTCCATTCGTGGTCGAGCCAGGCCGTGCCCTCGACCTCGAAGCCGCCGCGCTCGCGGCCGAGCGTGATCCGGCCCTGCGTGCGCAGCTGCGGCTCGCTGTAGTAGTAGCTCGCCTGCGCCGGTTCGGGCCCCTTGCGCGACAGGCCCGCGCTGCCCTGCAGCAGCACCGGCTGCGTGGGCACGAAGCGCAGCTCGAGCGCGAACCCGCCGGCCGGGATGCGCGCCGCGTAGCCGTCGTCGCCGCGCACCAGCGACCAGTCGCGCAGCCGCAGCGCGGTGTCGGCCTCGCTCGCCTCGGCGATGCCGAAGCCCGCGCGCGCGATCCGCTGGTCGTGGTGCAGCATGCGGCCCTCGAGGTCGGTGACGGCCGCGTGCGCGAACACCAGGTGCTTCGCCGCGAACGCCGAGCGCAGGCCCTGGGCCTCGTCGACGCGCGAGCGGAAGAAGGTCACCTGGAAGCCGAACGCGCGACCCGCGCGCGTCTTCGCATGGCCCGTGACGTACCACCACTCGGTGCGCATCTCGGGATGGCTGCCGAAGTCGCGCGGGAATCGCAGCGCGCGCGCGGGCAGGGCCAGGCCCGCGGGCGCGGCCGCGCATGCCGCGAGCAGCAGCAGGCCGCGCCGGGAGAGGGAGGCGGGCGGCATCGACATGGCCGTGGCGTCTTCTCAGGGCGCGAGCAGCGCGTCGATGCGCCGTCGCGCGGGGGCGACGTCGCCGAAGGCCTGGCGCACCCAGTCGGCGTCGTGGTAGCTCGGCAGGTAGCGCTCGCCCGCGTCGCACAGCAGCGAGAGGATCGAGCCCTGCCGGCCGGCCGCGCGCATCTCGTGCGCGATCGCGAGCATGCCGACGAAGTTGGTGCCGGTCGACGGGCCGACGCGGCGTCCGATCAGCGTCGAGAGCGCCTGCATCGCCGCCACCGAATCGAGGTTCGGCACCTCGATCATGCGGTCCACCAGCGTGCGGATGAAGCTCGGCTCCACGCGCGGCCGGCCGATGCCCTCGATGCGCGAGCCCGGCGCCGTGAGCGCGGCATCGCCGCTCGCGTGGAAGGCCGAGAACACCGAGCCCTCGGGGTCGGGCACGCAGACGCGCGTGTCGTGGCCGCGGAAGCGCACGTAGCGCCCGATCGTGGCGCTGGTGCCGCCGGTGCCCGCGCCCACCACGATCCACGCCGGCACCGGGTGCCGCTCGCGCGCCATCTGCTGGAACATGCTCTCGGCGATGTTGTTGTTGCCGCGCCAGTCGGTCGCGCGCTCCGCGTAGGTGAACTGGTCCATGTAGTGGCCGCCGGTCTGCTCGGCGAGCGCGCGCGCCTCGTCGTAGACCTGGGCCGCATGGTCGACGAAATGGCAGCGCGCGCCGTAGAAGGCGATCTGCGCCACCTTCTCGGGCGAGGTGCTGCGCGGCATCACGGCGATGAAGGGCAGGCCGAGCAGGCGCGCGAAGTAGGCCTCGCTCACGGCCGTCGAGCCGCTCGAGGCCTCGACGATGGTCGTGCCTTCGCGGACCCAGCCGTTGCACAGCGCGTAGAGGAACAGCGAGCGCGCGAGCCGGTGCTTGAGGCTGCCCGAGGGATGGGTCGACTCGTCCTTGAGGTAGAGGTCGATGCCGAGCGCCGCGAACGCGGGCAGCGGCAGCGGGATCAGGTGCGTGTCGGCGCTGCGCTGGTAGTCGGCCTCGATGCGGCGCATCGCGTCGGCGAGCCAGGCGTTGCCGGAAGAAGACGATGGAGGGTCGGAGATCATGGGTTGCATGTAGGAGGCAGTCTACAAGTCATGCGCGCCCGCTCACGGCGCGGGCGCAAATCGGGATACTGTGCGCTGCCGCTCAACAGGCAGGAGACAACGTCCATGAGAACAAGAAGGCTGCACGCCGCGCCGCGGCGTCCGGTAGGTCGAATGCATTCCTCCCTCGGTCCGGTCGCGCTCGCCGCGGCGCTCGTGCTCGCGGGCTGCGCCTCGGGGCCGCCCGGCGCGCCGGCGCCGCAGCGCCCGCCGTCCTCGTTCGCGGTGCCGGGCCTCGCGCAGCCCGCCGAGGTGCTCGTGGACCGCTGGGGCGTGCCGCACCTCTATGCGGGCACGCTCTACGACGCCTTCGTGGCGCAGGGCTTCATCGCCGCGCGCGACCGGCTCTGGCAGATGGACCTCTGGCGCAAGCGCGGGCTCGGCGAGATGGCGAAGGACTTCGGGCCCGCCTGGGTCGAGCACGACCGCGCGGCGCGCGCCGTGCTCTACCGCGGCGACATGTACCGCGAGTGGCTGGCCTACGGTTCCGACGCCAAGCGCGTGGCCGAGGCCTTCACGGCCGGCGTCAACGCCTACGTGGCGCAGGTGCGCGCGCAGCCCGCGCTGCTGCCGCCCGAGTTCGCGCTGCTCGGCTACCAGCCGGCCGCCTGGTCGCCCGAGGACGTCGTGCGCATCCGGCACCACGGCCTTACGCTCAACTTCACGTCCGAGATCGACCGCGCGCGCGCCTTCTGTGCCGGCCCCGCGGGCGCGCGCGCCGACTGGCTGCGCCGCGAGCTCGACCCGCCGGTCACGCCGGCCGTGCCGCCGGGCCTCGATCCCTGCGCGGTGCCGCATGCCGAGCTGCGCGCCGCCTACCAGCTCGCGACGGCCGCGCCGCAGTTCACCAGGGCCAACACGCGGCTCGCGGCCGCGACGGCGCCGCCGCCCGACGGCCAGGCCGAGGCCGAGGCACGGGCGCAGGGCGAGGCGGGCGATCCGAGCGCCGCCTACGGCAGCAACAACTGGGTGATCTCGCCCCGGCTCAGCGCCACCGGCCGGCCGATCCTCGCGAACGATCCGCACCGCGCGCACGGCGCGCCGAGCCTGCGCTACATGGCGCACCTGAGCGCGCCGGGCCTGGACGCCATCGGCGCGGGCGAGCCCTTCCTGCCGGGCCTCTCGATCGGCCACAACGGCACCATCGCCTTCGGCCTCACGCGCTTCTACATGGACCAGGAAGACCTCTACGTGTACGAGCTCAACCCGGCCAATCCCCTCGAGTACCGCTACCAGGGCCGCTGGGAGCCGATGCAGCGCGTGGTCGAGCGCATCGAGGTCAAGGGCGAGAGCGCGCCGCGCGAGCTGGTCAACGCCTTCACGCGCCACGGGCCGGTGCTCGTGACCGAGCCGGGCCGGCAGCGCGCCTGGGCCTTGCGCGCCGCCTGGCTCGAGCCCGGCATGGCGCCGTACTTCGGCTCGATGGACTACATGCGCGCGCGCGACTGGGACCAGTTCCGCGCCGCGATGAACCGCTGGGGCGCGCCGGGCGAGAACCAGGTCTACGCCGACACGCGCGGCAACGTCGGCTGGATCCCGGGCGGGCTCACGCCGATCCGGCCCAACTGGGACGGACTGATGCCGGTGCCGGGCGACGGCCGCTACGAATGGGCGGGCTTCCGCAACGGCGACGAGCTGCCCTACGAGCTCAACCCGGCGCGCGGCTACGTCGTGACCGCGAACGAGAACAACATCCCGCCCGAGCATCCCGCCGCGAAGAAGGGCGTGGGCTACGAATGGAGCGACGCGGCGCGCGCGCTGCGGCTGAAGCAGCTGTTCGCGGCCAAGGCCGCCTCGGGCTCGCGCTTCACGCTCGAGGACTCCGAGCGCATGCAGAACGACATCGTCGCGACGCCGGCGCAGCGCCTGCTCAGGCTGCTCGCGCCGCTGCGCAGCGACGACGCGCAGACCGCCGCCGCGCTGCGCATGCTGCAGGGCTGGGACGGCAGCATGCACCGCGACAGCGCGGCCGCCGCGCTGTACGAGGTCTGGAGCAGCAAGCCGCTGCGCGCGGCCGTGCTCCGCGCCGGCGCGGGCGAGGCCGGCGCCGCGCTCGCCGCGCCGGGCGACAACACGCGCATGGTCCTGCTGCTCGAGAACCCCGCGGGCTGGATCGACACCGCGCGGCGCGACGCGCTGCTGCTCGAGACCCTGCCCGCGGCGATGCAGGAGCTCTCGACCCGGCTCGGCCCCGACCCCGCGGCCTGGAAGTGGGGCGCGCTGCACCGCGCCGAGTTCCGCCATCCGCTCGGCGCCGTGGTCGACGACGCCACGCGCCGCAAGCTCGAGGTGGGCGACTGGCCGATGTCGGGCTCGGCCTTCACGCCGATGGCCGCGAGCTACCGCGCGAGCGACTACCGGCTGAGCTCGGGTGCCTCGTTCCGCATGGTGCTCGACGTCGGCAACTGGGACGCCTCGCGCGCCATCAACACGCCGGGCCAGTCGGGCAACCCCGCGAGCCCGAACTACCGCGACCTCGCGCCGCTCTGGCTCGAAGGCAAGTACGTGCCGCTGCTCTACAGCCGCGGCGCGGTCGAGCGCGAGACGGTCGAGCGCATCCGGCTCGTGCCCGCGCGCTGAGCGAGCTTTCGTATTCACTTCTCCCCGTGCCTGCGGCCGGCGCCGCATGCGCATGACTTTCTGCACTGTCGGCGCGCCCGCGCGCTGCCTACGCTCGGCCCCGTTCCGGCGGGATGGCAGCCTGTCTGCCGTGCCGGAGCCTGGCGCCGCTGCGTTGCAGCCGCATTCATCGAACAGCCCGGCAACGGGGGGAGAAGACTCATGAAATTCAGTATTGCAGCGGCT